>NZ_JAAQRC020000001.1:922500-1230000 GCF_019216885.1 Methylobacterium sp. SyP6R
TCGCCTTCATCAAGATGGACGTCCAGGGCGCGGAAGCCGCGGCGCTCGCCGGCATGCAGGCCCTCATCGCCCGCGACCGCCCGGTACTGTTCGTCGAGATCGAGGAGCATCACCTGCGCCGGCACGGATCGAGCTCGAAGGCGGTGATCGAGCACCTGCTCGGGCTCGGCTACAGCCTCATGCGGATCCGCAACGAGTGGCCGACCGACCACGTGGCGATCCCCAACGAGCGGGCCGACCTCATCGACCGGTGCCGCGGCCAGACATTCTATGAGACCGACTGGATCGCCGGCACGCGGGTGGAGCTGCACTTCGAGACGACGCATTACTATGCGTCCGTCGTGGCCTCGTGAGGAGGCCGCCGATCTCCTGATCTCGAAGCGACCGCCCGCGCCCTTCACCAGGACCTCGCATGACCCCGTCCGGCCAGACCCTCTGCCTCGCGATGATCGTCAGGAACGAGGCGCCGGTGATCCGCCGGTGCCTGGAGTCGGTGCGTCCGCTCATCGACCACTGGATCGTCGTCGATACCGGCTCCACCGACGGGACCCAGGACCTGGTGCGGGAGATCCTGGCCGATCGGCCGGGCGAGCTGGTCGAGCGTCCCTGGGTCGATTTCGCCCATAACCGCTCCGAGAGCCTCGCGCTGGCGCGTCCGCACGGCACCTACACCCTGGTCATCGACGCCGACGACGAATTGCTCCTGCCCGAGGGCTTCGTCCTGCCCGATCTGACGGCGGACGCCTACGAGGTCACCGTCACGAATGGCCCGCACAGCTTCCGGCGGACGCAAGCGGTACGCAACACCCTGCCGTGGCGCTACCGCGGGGTGCTGCACGAGATCATCACCTGCCCCGAGGCGCGGCCCCCGGCCTTCCTGGACGTCGCCATGCGGCGCCACCACGACGGCGCCCGCCGGCGCGAGCCCGGGACTTTTCGGCGCGACATCGCCATCCTGGAGGCCGCCTTGCGGACGGAGACGGATCCGTTCCTCGTCTCGCGCTACACCTTCTATCTCGGCCAGAGCTACCGGGGCGACGGAGCCCGGGCGGAGGCGATCGACGCCTATCTGCGGCGGGCCGAGCTCGGCTTCGGGCCGGACGAGGCCTACGTCGCCCTCGTGTCCGCCGCCGACCTGATGGCGGAACTCGATCGGCCCGTGGACGAGGTCCTGGCAGCCTGTCGCCGCGCCATCGCGCTCGGCCCGCACCGGGCGGAGGCCCGCTTCTCCGCGGCCCGCGCCTGCCGTCTCGCCGGACGCTGCGAGGAGGGGTTCCACTTCGCCGAGGCCGGCCTGTCCTTGCGCCCGCCGGAGGCCGGGCTGTTCGTCATGCCGTGGATCTACGCCTGGGCCCTGCGCGAGGAGTACGCCCTCAACGCCTACGAGACCGGCCGCGACTGGCATGCCCTCGCGGCCAGCCTCGACCTGATGGCCTGCCCGACGGCGCCGGAGGCGGAGCGCAAGCGCTTCGCCGTCACTGCCCGGCGCGCCCTGGAGCGGATGCCCGTCCCCCTAGACCCGCGCCGCGGCTTCCTGAACACGACGCGCCCGGGCATCGCGCCGAGCGACCTGCCGACCTACTGGTCCGGGCAGGCGCCAGCGGCGCCGTGACCTCCGGCCCGCCATGACGACCTCGAGGGACTACGACCTCATCGCCCGCTCGGGGCTGTTCGACACCAACCATTACCTGCTCGAATCGCCCGACGTCGTCGCCGACGGCGCCGATCCGCTGGAGCATTTCTGCCGGTTCGGCGCCCGCGAGGGAAGGCGCCCGAACCTCTACTGCGATCCGGGCTGGTACGCGGCCCTGTATCTCGACGGAAATCCGGAAGACGTGAACCCGCTCTGCCACTATATCCGGATCGGCGAGCGGGCGGGCTTGCGGCCGCTCCCCTATTTCGAGCCGGCCTGGTACACGCGCACCTATCGCCTGCGCCGGGGCGCCTCGCCGTTGCGGCACTACCTCGCGCATCGCCGCAGCCAGCTCTACGCGCCCAATGCCCGCTTCGACCTCGCCCATTACCTCGCGCGCTACGGCGGCGAGATCGGCCCCAACCGGGACCCTTTCGCGCATCTGCTCCGGCACGGCGCGCGGCGGGACCTCGATTCGTCGCCGGATTTCGACGCGGCCGCCTATCGCGCGCGCCACGGCCTGAAGACCCGGCCGGCCTCGGCCCGCGTCGCCGACCAGGAGGCGTGCAACCCGCTGGTCCACCGCCTGACGCGGGAGGCGGACGAGGAGCAGGCCCGGCGATCGGGTGCGGGACGGCTTGCGTGGTGGCAACGGCTCCTGCGCGGGGTCTGATGCGGGATGCCGGAGACCGGCATCCCGCACGGCCTTGCCTCAATACGGCTTCAGCTTCGTCAGCGCTCCGAACGAACCGCGGCCGGACAGGAACGCCACCGCGATCCACGGACAGACGAAGACCAGGAAGAACAGCAAGCCCATCACGAGCCTCCCTTCGGTTGCATCATGCTCAACCCCATCAATGCCGCGCGGCCGGCGGGGGTTGCACGCCGGACCGTGGGTCGAGCCGCGCCCTACTCGGACCCGGCCGGCTCGTCGCTGTCCCGGGCGCGGTGGAGCAGGAAGATCGACACCACCATCACCAGGATCAGCCCGGCCAGAACGCCGAGCTCGATCATCGAGGCGCGAAACAGCGCCTCCTTCTGCGCGTTCCACTCGCTGGCATGCATCTGCTCGGCGGTCTGGAGCGTGAGCACGAGGACGCGCCGGATCGAGGCGATCAGCCCGACGATCAGGAACGGCTCGCAGGTCAGCCGGCCGGAGCGCATCGACACCCGCACCGTGTGCAGGATCTCGACCAGCATCAGCAGGAACAGCAGCCGGTCGACCACGTCGAGGAGCTGCGCGGCGGCGCCGACGGACGTCACCGCCTTGAGGGTCATGCCGGCGGCATCGATCAGCGCCATCACGGCGGTCAGCGCCAGGAGCACGCCCAGCGCGGCGTAGATCGCGTGCTCGGTGTGCAGGAAGACGAAGGCGGAGAGCCGGGTGAGCCATCCGCCCTCCTTCTCGGCTTTCTCCAGTTTCGCGGTCTCCACCATGACGGTCTCCGGGGAACGGTGCTCGGCCTTGGGATGGGCGGGCGCGCCGGCTCAGCCTTGCGGGCGGGGCATGCGGAAGGGCAGCATGAACCGCACCAGCGGGTGGGTGAGCCGGTCGAGGTCGAGCGATTCGTGGACCGGCCGCACCGCCTCGCCGCAGATCCGCGCCGCGAGCAGCGAGCGCGAGTAGAACGGCGCGTCCTCGAAGCGGCGCAGCAACGCCGCCCGGCCGTCGTCGCTGCGGGTGGCGCGCGGCAGGCGCCAGAGCGTGCGCGGGAGCGCGGCCGGGACCGGCGGCGCGATCGGGCGCGGGGTGCCGTCGGGGTCGAAGCGCAGCGACAGGTCCTGGCGGCTGCCGTCGCGCCGCTCCACATCGTACAGGATCGCCGCGCCGTGCGTCAGCGTCGAGCGCGACCAGGTCCAGCTCCTGAACGACTGTTCCAGCGGCACGTCGCCGTCGTTGGTGTCGAAATAGGCGTGGCCGCTCCAGTTCAGCGAGGGCCTGTCGAACGCGACCTCGACCCGCGAGGAGGGCGCGAGCGGCCACCAGCGGTGGTGGCCCTCGCCGTCGAGGGTGAAGGGGCCGGGCGTGAACCCGCCGGGCCGGACCCGGATCGTGCCGGAGAGCCGGGCGGGCAGGGGGGTCGTCACCTCGTCGACCCGGATCGTCAGGGTGGTGCCGTCCCAGTCGAGGGAACTCGGGCCGATGGTGAGCGAGGTCGCGGTGCGGCTGACGTGGCGCCGGCTGCGCTCGGTCATCGCCCAGGCCTTGGGCCTTCCGTACAGCACCACGTTGACGGCGGAATGGTTGATCGGGTCGCCGCGCCCGCTCCAGGCGTAGTAGGGCGAGAACACGCTGCCCAGGAACGCGATGACGGTCAGGCCGTGCGCGCCGTCGTCGCTCACCGCGTCGACGTACCACCAGGCATAGCCGCCCGGCGCGACGGGTAAGTCGAAGCGAGGTCCTGCAACACGCTCGCGGCCGCCAGCCGGCCCGATTGCGCCGCCATCGGCACGCCCGGCCCCGGATGGACGCTGCCCCCCGCGAGATACAGGCCCGGCAGCCGCGTGCGTGCGCCCGGACGGCGGAACGACGCCATCCAGCCGTGCGAGGCCCGGCCGTAGAGCGCCCCGCCCGTCGCCGGAAACAGCTGCTCGAACTCCGCCGGCCCGGTGACCGTCCGCGCCGTCTCGCTGATCGTCAGGCCGCAGGCGGAGAGCCGCCGGCTCATCGTGTCGTGGCATCGGGCGATCTCCTCAGGGGGCAAGGCCGCGCCGGTGGCCGGCGCGTTGACGAGGCAGAGCAGGGCTTCCGGAGCCGCGGACGGCACGCCGTCGTCGCCCCGATCCTGCGCGCAGACATAGACGGTGGGATCGCGCGGCAGGCGGCCGGCGCGGAGGTCGGCGAACTCGGCGGCGTAGTCGGGAGAGAAGAACACGTTGTGGCGCACGAGGTCGAAGCCGTCGGGCCGGCCCGCTACCGCGAAGGTCACGGCCGAGAGCGAGCGCTCAGGGGTCGGCACCGGATCGACCGCCCGGGCGGGGGCCTCCCCGAACAGCCCGTCGGCCAGCGCCGCGGCGTCGGCATTCGCCACCACCCGGGTCGCCGGCAGCCGCTCGCCTGTATCGAGCGTGACGCCGGTCACCCGCCCGCCCTCGACCGTGAGGCCGGTCGCTTCCGTGCCGTAGCGCAGGATCGCCCCGCGCTCCGCGGCGAGGGCCGCGACGGCGGAAGCGAGCCGCGACAGCCCGCCCTCGACGGTCCACACGCCCTCCATCTCGACATGGGCGACCAGCATCAGGGTTGCGGGAGCGGCAAACGGCGAGGAGCCGCAATAGGTGGCGTAGCGGCCGAAGAGCTGGCGCAGGCGCGGATCGTGAAAGTATTCGCCGAGCGCCGACCACAGGGTGGTGAAGGGCTGGATGCGCATCAGCCCGCCGAGGCCCCGCGGCCCGGCCCGGATCGCGAGATCGACGGGCCCCGGCCGCTGGCCGCGGATGAACGGCTCGTCGAGCGTGCGGTAGATCTCGCCCGCCCGGGCGCGGAAGCGCCGGAAGCCCTCCGCCTCCCGCGCGCCGGCGAAATCGGCGATGGCCGCCGCGGAGCGCTGCGGATCGGCGAAGAGATCGAGGCGCTCGGGCCCGCTCCAGGCGTGGCGGGCGAGGATCTCGGCGGGGGCGAGAGCCACCCGGGCGCCGAGATCCGCGCCGCACTCCGAAAAGATCTCCTCGAAGATCCAGCGCATGGTGAAGACGGTGGGACCGGCCTCGACCTCCCGCGACCCGGCCGGGATCCGGCGCATCTTGCCGCCGGGGTGCGCGGCTTTCTCGACCAGCGTCACCGGCAGTCCGGCGGCGGCGAGCTTCAGCGCGGCGACGAGCCCGCCGATTCCCGCCCCGATCACCACCACCCGTTCGTCGGCCACGCCGTTGATCTCCCGCCGCAACAGTGTCAATCTAAGTTGACACTGCGAGATGTTCAAACGAAATGACACGCGGGAGAGACGCCATGGAACTCCTCACGGACGGCCTCGCGAATGGTCTGATGGATGACGGCCGGCGCATCGAGCGGGCCCTCGACGTGGCCGTGTCCTACGCGGAGGCGCCCGGCGCGCCGCCGCGCCTGGCGGAGGCGATCCGCTACGCGGTGTTCCCGGGCGGGCACCGCATCCGGCCGCGGCTCTGCCTCGCGGTGGCGCGTGCCTGCGGCGACGACGATCCGGCGACGGCGGATGCGGCGGCGGCCGCGATCGAGCTCCTGCACTGCGCCTCGCTGGTCCATGACGACCTGCCCTGCTTCGACGACGCGGCGTTGCGGCGCCAGAAGCCGACGGTCCACGTCGCCTATGGCGAGCCGGTGGCGCTCCTCACCGGCGACGCCCTGATCGTGCTGGCCTTCGAGACCCTGGCCCGCGGGACGGTGCGTCGGCCCACGCGCCTCGCGGCTCTGGTCGGGCTGGTCGCCCGGGCGGTGGGCTCGCCCGCCGGCATCGTGGCGGGGCAGGCCTGGGAATCCGAGCCGCAGGTCGGGCTCTCGGTCTACCAGCAGGCCAAGACCGGCGCGCTGTTCGCCGCCGCCACCGTGACGGGGGCCGCCGCCGCCGGGGCCGAGCCGATGGGCTGGCGGCTCCTCGGCGAATATCTCGGCGAGGCCTACCAGGTCGCCGACGACCTGCGCGACGTCGCCTGCCGGCAGGAGGAGATCGGCAAGCCGGTCGGCCGCGACGTGACCCTCGGGCGGCCCAACGCGGCGGCGCTCCTCGGCATGGACGGGGCACTCCGCCGCCTCTCCGACCTCGCCCACGAGGCGATGGAGGTGATCCCGGACTGCCCCGGCGTCGCGGCGTTGCGGGAGGAGATCCTGGCCCAGACCCGGCTGTTTCTGCCGGCGCGGCTGGCGCAGAGCCTGGTGGCTTGAGCCGATGGCCGGGGTGGCTCGCACGCGAGGCCGGGAGCCGCGCCCCCGAACCCTCCTCCATCTGCGGGGGAGGGGGGAATGGAAAAAATATCCTTTAAAATCAAGGCGCGGGATCCCCTCTCCCGAGTGGGAGAGGGGTAGGGGTGAGGGTGGTTCGGGTTCAGGATCGAACACCAGGCGTCGAGCTGCGCAGCTCGACGGTTCTGGTCCACTGCGGAACCCGGGCCACCCTCACCCCCGGCCCCTCTCCCACTCGGGAGAGGGGAGGCGCGACATTTCCTTCCCCGGCCAGCCCTGCGCAGAAGGGGGAGGGTCATGAAACCCGCCCCGCACGCCCTTCCGGCGACCCCGGTCGCCCCGCCCTCGCGCCCCGGGTTGCACGAGCGCTACCTCGCCTGGCGCCATCGCCTGATCGCCAGCCCGCGCTTCCAGCGTTTCGCCGCCGCCTTCCCGCTCACCCGGCCGATCGCCCGCCGCAACGCCCGCGCCCTGTTCGATCTCTGCGCCGGCTTCGTCTACGCGCAGGTGCTCGCGGCCTGCCTGCGCCTCGACCTGTTCCGGCTTCTCGCCGACGGGCCGATGACCCCGGATGATCTGGCGCGCCGCCTCGACCTGCCGCCCGACCGGGCGCTCTGCCTCCTGCGCGCCGCCGCCTCGCTCGGCCTCCTGACCGCCTTGCGCGACGGGCGCTTCGCCCTCGGCGATCTCGGCGCGGCGCTCCTCGGCAACCCCTCCGTCGCCGCGATGGTCGCCCACCACGCCATGCTCTACGACGACCTGCGCGATCCCGTGGCGCTGCTGCGCGGCACGCACGAACCGACGCGCCTCTCGGGCTACTGGGCCTATGCGGGGACGGACGACCCGACCCGAATCGACGCGGCGGCGGTCGAATCCTACAGCGCGCTGATGGGCGCCTCGCAGGCGCTGGTCGCCCGCGACATCCTCGATGCCTATTCGCTCAAGCCTCACGCCCATCTGCTCGATGTCGGCGGCGGGGAGGGTGCCTTCGCGATCGAGGCCGCGCGAAGCAACCCGTCCTTGCGCGTCACCCTGCTCGACCTGCCGCCGGTCGCCGCCCGGGCCGAACGGCGCTTTGCCGCCGAGGGGCTGGCGGGGCGCATGACCGCCCGCGGCGGCAGCTTCCATGACGGGCTGCTGCCCGGCGCCGACGCGGTCTCGCTCGTGCGCGTGATCCACGACCACGACGACGGGCCCGCCCTCGCTCTCCTTAAGGCGGCCCGCGCGGCACTCCCTCCGGGCGGACCGCTGCTCGTGGCCGAGCCGATGGCCGGCACCCCCGGCGCCGAGCCGATCGGCGACGCCTATTTCGGGTTCTACCTCCTCGCCATGGGCAGCGGCCGGCCGCGAACGGCGACCGAACTCACCGCGATGCTCGAAGCGGCCGGATTCGTGCGGGTGCGCGAGTGCCGGACCCGGCGGCCGATGCTGGTCCGCCTGCTCGTCGCCACGGCTCCCGTGGAGCCGTCCGCTACAAAAGTGTAAAGTAAACTTGACGCATGACACCGTCCATCTAAGATGACGGTTGCCGCCCAGAACGGCAGTTTCGCGAACAGGGGAGGGCCGTACCGCATGCACGCGCAGGCCGTGATCCTCGACCGTCCCGAACGGCTCGGCCTCGCCGACCTCGCTCTCGACGCGCCCGGCCCCTCTGATGCGACCGTGGAGGTCGCCTGGAGCGGCATCAGCACCGGCACCGAGCGCCTGCTCTGGTCGGGGCGGATGCCGGACTTTCCCGGCATGGGCTATCCATTGGTCCCGGGCTACGAATCGGTCGGAATCGTCGTCGAGGCCGGGCCCGAATCCGGCCGCCGCGTCGGCGAGACGGTGTTCGTGCCGGGCGCCCGCTGCTTCGGGCCGGTCCGCGGGCTGTTCGGCGGCGCGGCCTCGCATCTCGTCTCGGCCGGCCACCGGCTGCGGCCGATCCCCGATTGTCTCGGCGAACGTGGCATCCTGCTCGCGCTCGCCGCCACCGCGCGCCACGCCCTCGAAGGCAGCGCGGCGGAAGGGCGCCAGCTCGTCGTCGGGCACGGGGTGCTCGGCCGGCTCCTCGCTCGCCTGATGCGGGTCTCCGGCCTCGACCCGGTGGTGTGGGAGCGCGATCCCGCCCGCCGCGGCCACGAGGACTACCCGGTGATCGACCCGAGCCAGGACGACACCCGATACGCCCGCATCATTGATGCGAGCGGCGATGCCGGTCTCCTCGATACCCTGATCGCCCGGCTCCAGCCCGGCGGCGAGGTGGTGCTGGCGGGCTTCTACGAGGCGCCGCTCGCCTTCGCCTTCCCGCCGGCTTTCTTACGCGAGGCGCGGATCCGCGTCGCGGCGCAGTGGCAGCCGCACGACCTCGACGCGGTGGCGGCGCTCGCCGGCACCGGCGCCCTGTCCCTCGACCGCCTCGTCACCCATCGCCGCCCGGCAGCAGGGGCGCCTGACGCCTACCGCAAAGCCTTCGGCGATCCCGACTGCCTCAAGATGATCCTCGATTGGAGAGCCCAGCCATGAACGCTTCGCTGACCGGCGCCGCCCTCCAGGCCTCGATCCTGCGGGCCGAGGCCGCCATCCCGCCGGACCCGGTGCCGACCACCGCGACCCGCGAGACCCAGATTATCGCGATCTACGGCAAGGGCGGCATCGGCAAGAGCTTCACGCTCGCCAACCTGTCCTACATGCTGGCCCAGCAGGGCAAGCGGGTGCTGCTGATCGGCTGCGACCCGAAGAGCGACACCACCTCGCTGCTGTTCGGCGGCCGCGCCTGCCCGACGATCATCGAGACCTCGACCAAGCGCAAGCTCGCCGGCGAATCGGTCGAGATCGGCGACGTCTGCTTCAAGCGCGACGGCGTCTTCGCCATGGAACTCGGCGGGCCGGAGGTCGGCCGCGGCTGCGGCGGGCGCGGCATCATCCACGGCTTCGAGCTTCTGGAAAAGCTCGGCTTCCACGAATGGGGCTTCGACTACGTCCTGCTCGACTTCCTCGGCGACGTGGTCTGCGGCGGCTTCGGCCTGCCGATCGCCCGCGACATGTGCCAGAAGGTCATCGTCGTCGGCTCGAACGACCTGCAATCGCTCTACGTCGCCAACAACGTCTGCTCTGCGGTGGAATACTTCCGCAAGCTCGGCGGCAATGTCGGCGTCGGCGGCCTCGTCATCAACAAGGACGACGGCACCGGCGAGGCGCAGGCCTTCGCCGAGGCCGCCGGCATCCCGATCCTCGCCTCGATCCCCGCCGACGACGACATCCGCAAGAAGAGCGCGAATTACGAGATCATCGGCCGGCCGGACGGGCGCTGGGGACCGCTCTTTGCCGAACTCGCCGACAATATCGGCACCGCCCTGCCGCATCGCCCGACGCCGCTCAGCCAGGACCAACTCCTCGGCCTGTTCAAGGGCGAGGCGGTCGGGCGTGGCGTCGTGCTCGATCCGGCGAGCGACGCCGACATGCGCGGCCGGGCCGTCGAGCGCCGGCCCTCCCTCGAAGTCGTCTACGAGGCGGTGTGATCATGGGCGCCTCCCTCGACCTCAAGGCGCTGCGCGCCCGAAAACCCGTCGATGCCCCGGTCAACCTGGAGGCGACGCGGCAGGACGGGCTCGGCTGCCATTCCGGCAAGGAGACGATGGCCCGAGCGGCGGAAGCCGCCGGCATGGGCGAGACCCTGGACGCCCTGAAGCGCGACTACCCGACCGGCCCGCACGACCAGCCGCAGAGCATGTGCCCGGCCTTCGGGTCGCTGCGGGTGGGCCTCCGAATGCGCCGCACCGCCACGATCCTGTCGGGCTCGGCCTGCTGCGTCTACGGCCTCACCTTCACCTCGCATTTCTACGGCGCGCGGCGGACCGTCGGCTACGTGCCGTTCAATTCCGAGACCCTGGTCACCGGCAAGCTGTTCGAGGACATCCGCGACGCGGTCCGCGAGACCGCCAATCCGGCGCTCCACGACGCCGTCGTCGTCATCAATCTCTGCGTTCCGACCGCCTCCGGCGTGCCGCTGCGGCTGCTGCCCCGCGAGATCGACGGGGTGCGGATCATCGGCATCGACGTTCCGGGCTTCGGCGTGCCGACGCATGCCGAGGCCAAGGACGTGCTCGCCGGCGCGATGCTGAAGGTCGCGCGCGGTGAGGCGGAGCACGGCCCCGTCGCCGCCCCGCGCCAGCCCCGCGACGGCCGCCCGACGATCGCGCTCTTGGGCGAGATGTTCCCGGCCGATCCGATGCAGATCGGGGCGCTCCTCGATCCGCTGGGCTTGAGCGCCGGCCCGGTCGTGCCGACGCGGGAATGGCGCGAGCTCTACGCCGCTCTCGATTGCACGGCGGTGGCGGCGATCCACCCGTTCTACACCGCCTCCTTGCGCGAGTTCGAGGCGGCGGGCCGCCCGGCGGTCGCCTCCGCCCCGGTCGGCCATGACGGCACCGCCGCCTGGCTCGACGCGATCGGCGAGACCTGCGGCATCTCCCCCGCGATGGTCGCGGCGGCGAAGAACCGGTTCCTGCCGGCGATCCGGGGCGCTCTCTCCGCCAACCCGATCCGCGGCCGGATCACGCTCACCGGCTACGAGGGCTCGGAACTGCTGGTGGCCCGCCTCCTCATCGAGAGCGGCGCCGAGGTTCCTTACGTCGGCACCGCCTGCCCGCGCACCAAGCACTCGGAGGCCGACCGCGACTGGCTCGAGGCCCATGGCGCGCGGGTGCAGTTCCGTGCCTCCCTGGAGCAGGATCTCGCGGCGGTCGAGGAGTTCGGGCCCGACCTCGCCATCGGCACGACGCCGGTGGTGCAGAAGGCCAAGGAGCGGGCGATTCCCGCCCTCTACTTCACCAACCTGATCTCGGCCCGCCCGCTGATGGGCGTCGCCGGGGCCGGCTCGCTGGCCCAGGTGATCAACGGCGCCATGGCGCAACGCGACCGGTTCGACGCCATGCGGTCGTTCTTCGCCGGCGTCGGCACCGGCCACGCCGCCGGGATCTGGGAAGACGTGCCGAAGAAGCGGGCGGCGGTGAAGCGGGCCGCGCCCGAGAAGCCGGTCGGGGAGATGGCCTGATGCTCGTCCTCGATCACGACCGCGCCGGCGGCTACTGGGGCGCCGTCTACGTCTTTACCGCGGTGAAGGGCCTGCAGGTGGTCATCGACGGCCCGGTGGGCTGCGAGAACCTGCCGGTGACCTCGGTGCTGCACTACACCGACGCGCTGCCCCCGCACGAATTGCCGATCGTCGTCACCGGGCTCGCCGAGGAAGAGCTCGGCCGCCACGGCACCGAGGGCGCGATGCGCCGCGCCCACGCGACGCTCGATCCGAAGGAGCCGAGCGTCGTCGTCACCGGCTCGATCGCCGAGATGATCGGCGGCGGCGTGACGCCGGAGGGCACCAACCTCCAGCGCTTCCTGCCCCGCACCATCGACGAGGATCAGTGGCAATCCGCCGACCGGGCGATGTCCTGGCTCTGGGCCGAGTACGGAGCGAAGAAGGCGGCCAAGAAAGGCGTGATCCCGCCCCGGCCGGAGCGGGCGCCGGGGGTGAAGCCGCGGGTCAACCTGATCGGCCCGGCCTACGGCACCTTCAACATGCCCTCCGACCTCGCCGAGATCCGGCGCCTCGTCGAGGGGATCGGGGCCGAGGTGAACCTGGTCTTCCCCCTCGGCAGCCACCTGTCCGACATCCCGCGCCTCGTCGAGGCCGACGCCAATATCTGCCTCTACCGCGAATTCGGGCGGCTGCTCTGCGAAGCCCTCGACCGGCCCTATCTCCAGGCTCCGATCGGTGTCCACAGCACCACCAAGTTCCTGCGTGCGCTCGGCGAGATCTTGGGCGTCGATCCCGAGCCGTTCATCGAGCGGGAGAAGCACACGACCCTGAAGCCCCTGTGGGACCTCTGGCGCTCGGTCACGCAGGACTTCTTCGCCTCGGCGAGCTTCGGCGTGGTGGCGACCGATACCTATGCGCGGGGCCTGCGAAATTTTCTCGAAGACGAGATGGGCCTGCCGTGCCGGTTCAGCTTCTCGCGCAAGGCCGGTGCCAAGCCCGACAACGCGGCGGTCCGCCAGGCCATCCGCGAGACGCCGCCGCTGGTCCTGTTCGGCTCCTACAACGAGCGCCTCTACCTCGCCGAGAGCGGGGGAAGGGCGGTCTTCATCCCGGCCTCGTTCCCCGGGGCGGTGGTGCGGCGCCATACCGGCACGCCGTTCATGGGCTATTCGGGCGCCACCTACCTGATCCAGGAAGTCTGCAACGCGCTGTTCGACGCGCTCTTCCACATCCTGCCGCTGTCGCGCGACATGGACGCCGTCGAGGCGACGCCCGCCCGCGCTCACCGCGCTTTGCCCTGGGACGACGAGGCCCGCGAGCGCCTCGACGCCTCGGTCGAGGAAAGCCCGGTCCTGGTGCGGATCTCCTTCGCCAAGCGCCTGCGCGATGCCGCCGAGCGCGAGGCCACGCGCGCCGGCTCCGACAGCGTCACCGGTATGTGCGTCGAGCGCGCCCGCCTCGCCCTTGCGGCAGCCTGACGCCGAAGCTTTTCCGGCGCGGCCTCCGCCGCGTCGGCCACGGAAGACGCCGCGCGAATCCCGCGGGCCAGGGAGGAAATCATGAGAGCTGGAACCATGTCCCGTTCGTTCTTCACGGTTTCGCGGTCCCGTTCGGAAGCGGTCCAGTTCCGGGCCTTCCTGGCGGCGACCTACCCGGTCTTCCTGGCCGCCGCCCTGGTGCAGCGCCTGCGCCCCGCCGCCGAGCCGCGCCGCTCGGTCTTCGTCGAGGCCCGGGCGATGGCGCTCTCGGCGATCCCCTTCGCCTTCATGGGGTGAGGCCCGTCCGGGGCGAGATGCCCCGGGCGGCCCTCCCGTCGAATCCGAGTTTCCGTCGCCGTCCCGCGCGGCGGAGAGACCGCCCGTCCGTCACGGCCGGGCAAAGCCGCGCGGGAGCCCCCGCGCGGATCCGCATCCGGAGGTTCGGCAATGGCCAACGGCATGGACAAACCCAGCGTACTGTCAGGACTCACCGAAGAGGAGGCGAAGGAGTTCCACGGCATCTTCGTCACCAGCTTCATCATCTTCACGGCGATCGCGGTCGTCGCGCACTTCCTCGTCTGGCTGTGGCGGCCCTGGCTGCCCGGGCCCAACGGCTACTCGGCGCTGGAAAGCAGCGTGAAGGTCGCCGCCACCAGCATCCTGCCCTTCTTCTCGTAGGCAAGGAGTGACCGCCATGCACAAGGTCTGGCTTCTCTTCGATCCGCGCCGCACGCTCGTCGCGCTCTTCACCTTCCTGTTCGTCCTCGCGCTGCTGATCCACTTCATCCTGCTCAGCACCAACCGGTTCAACTGGCTGGAAGGCCCGGCGGCGAAGAAGGCGGAGATCGCGCAGATGCACGTCCTGCCGACCTGACCGGCCGGCGGACCGGGCGCCCCTCACGGGAGTGCCCTCGCACCGCGGACGGGCCTCGGGCCCGCCCGCGGCCACCACGCTTTCGCGGACGGGGAGGGCCGCGCCCATGGCCATGCTGAACTTCGAGCGCAAATACCGGGTCCGCGGCGGCACTCTGCTCGGCGGCGACCTGTTCGATTTCTGGGTCGGGCCGTTCTATGTCGGCTTCTTCGGTGTGCTGGGGCTGTTCTTCACCCTGCTCGGCACCGGCCTGATCGTCTGGGGCGCGGCCTTGGGCCCGACCTGGAACATCTGGCAGATCAACATCGCGCCCCCCGACCTCAAATACGGGCTGGCGCTGGCGCCGCTCCGTGAAGGCGGCCTGTGGCAGATCATCACCTTCTGTGCCGTCGGGTCGTTTTCCTGCTGGGCCCTGCGCGAGGTCGAGATCTGCCGCAAGCTCGGCATCGGCTACCACGTGCCCTTCGCCTTCTCGGTCGCGATCTTCGCCTACGTGACCCTGGTGGTGATCCGCCCGTTCCTGATGGGCGCCTGGGGCCATGGCTTCCCCTACGGGATCCTCAGCCATCTCGATTGGGTGTCGAACGTCGGCTACCAGTATCTCCACTTCCACTACAATCCGGCGCACATGCTCGGCGTGACGTTCTTCTTCACGACGACCTTCGCGCTGTCGCTGCACGGCTCGCTGATCCTGTCCTCGACGAACCCGCCGAAGGGCCAGGTGGTCAAGACCCCCGAGCACGAGGACACCTTCTTCCGCGACACGATCGGCTACTCGATCGGCACGATCGGCATCCACCGGCTCGGCCTGTTCCTCGCCCTCTCGGCGGGGTTCTGGAGCGCGGTCTGCATCGTCATCAGCGGCCCGTTCTGGACCCGCGGCTGGCCCGAATGGTGGGGCTGGTGGCTGAGCCTGCCGATCTGGCGCTGAGTCTCACCCGCGTTCGCACGACACCACCCTTCAGAAGGCATCCGCCGCCATGGGGTATTACCAGAACATCTACACCCAGGTTCAGGTCCATCCGCTCCACCCCGAGGCCGGGGTCGAGATTCCGGAGATCGACAATCGTGCCGGCAAGGGCGGCTTCAGCTATCTCGCCGGTCTCGTCGGCAACGCCCAGATCGGCCCGATCTATCTCGGTACTCTCGGCACGATGTCGCTGGCCTGCGGCTTCATCGCCATCGAGATCATCGGGCTGAACATGTGGGCCTCGGTGAACTGGGATCCGATCCAGTTCATCCGCCAGTTGCCCTGGCTCGCCCTCGAGCCGCCTCGACCGGAATACGGGCTCACGATCCTGCCGCCGCTCGCCGAGGGCGGCTGGTGGCTGATCGCCGGCTTCTTCCTCACCGCCTCGATCCTGCTGTGGTGGGTCCGCCTGTTCCGCCGCGCCCAGGCGCTGGGCATGGGCTACCACGTGCCCTGGGCCTTCGCCTCGGCGATCTGGCTCTACCTGGTGCTCGGCTTCATCCGGCCGATCCTGATGGGGAGCTGGAGCGAGGCGGTACCGTTCGGCATCTTCCCGCATCTCGATTGGACCGCGGCGTTCTCGCTGCGCTACGGCAACCTGTTCTACAACCCGTTCCACATGCTCTCGATCGTCTTCCTGTACGGATCGACGATGCTGTTTGCCATGCACGGCGCCACCATCCTGGCGGTGAGCCGCTACGGCGGCGAGCGTGAGATCGAGCAGATCGTCGATCGCGGCACCGCGACCGAGCGCGCCGCCCTGTTCTGGCGCTGGACCATGGGCTTCAACGCCACGATGGAATCGGTCCACCGCTGGCTGTGGTGGTTCGCCTTCCTCACCACGCTCACCGGCGGCATCGGCATCCTGCTCACCGGCACGGTCGTCGACAACTGGTACCTCTGGGCGGTCAAGCACGGCGTCGCGCCGCATTACCCGCAGATCTACGGCCCGGTGGTGGATCCGCTCGCCAGCCCGGGAGGCACGCCATGAAGATCGCGCTCCAAATCCTCGGCGTCGTGGTGGCGGTCCTGCTCACCGGCGCGATGTTCGGCACCGCGGGCTGGTCCCGGCCCCCGGTCCGCTCCGAGCAGACCGGATTCCGCGGCACCGGCATGGTGCAGGTGCAGAATCCCCGCACCCTCGCGGTCAAGCTCGAGGAGAACGTCGCGCCGGCGCCCCAGGATCCCGTGCCGCCGGGCGGCGAACCCGCCACGCAGACCTACCAGAACGTCAAGGTGCTGACCGACCTCTCGACCGACCAGTTCAACCGCGTGATGGCCTCGATCACCGAATGGGTCGCCCCCGAGCAGGGCTGCGCCTATTGCCACAACGTCGAGAACATGGCCGACGACAGCGTCTACGCCAAGACCGTGGCGCGCTCGATGCTCCGGATGGTCCGGCACATCAACGCCGACTGGAAGAACCACGTCGGCGAGACCGGCGTGACCTGCTACACCTGCCACCGCGGCAACCCGGTGCCGAAGGCGGTCTGGCACGACAATCCCGGACCGCCCCACGCGCAGGGCTTCGCCGCCCGCGCCAACGGCCAGAACCATCCGGCCCCGGAGGCCGGCCTGACCTCGCTCAACGTCGATCCGTTCCAGGGCCTGCTCGACGATCAGACCATCGACCAGAACGCCATCCGGGTCGCGGCGAAGACCGCCCTGCCCACCAGCCCGTCGAAACCGCTCCAGACGACGGAGAAGACCTACGCCCTGATGATCCACATGGCGGAGGGCCTCGGCGTCAACTGCACCTTCTGCCACAACAGCCGCGCCTTCTCGTCCTGGGAGGAGAGCACCCCGAAGCGCGTCACCGCCTGGCACGGCATCCGGATGGTGCGCGACATCAACGGCAACTACATCACGCCGCTGACGCCGGTCCTGCCCGAGGCCCGGCTCGGACCGGAGGGCGATCCGCCGAAGGCCAATTGCACCACCTGCCACCAGGGCCTGTCGAAGCCCCTCAACGGCGCCCAGATGCTCAAGGATTACCCCGAATTGGCCGGAGGGCCGATGCCGGCGGCGAAGTAGGGGCTGCCATCAGGATCACCCGACGAGGCCCCGGTTTCGCGAGGAACCGGGGCCTCGTCACGTCCGACGCACCGATACCGGTACGCGATGGACACTGAGGGACGCATAGGCCAAGCTTTGAGGTCAAGCTCTCTCACCCTCGACCTCATTCTGAGGTGTTAGTCGATTGAAAATCGACTGACCTCGAAGGAGGCCTCCAGCAGGCTCCGCGATCCCTGGAGCCCTCCTTCGAGGCTCCCTTCGGTCGCACCTCAGGATGAGGCCGTGCGTGGGAGAGGCGGGCGCCCCTCCGAAGGCCCCGCCATAGACCGCACAGACCGATGACGCGCAATCGATTGCCTGCAACCGGCATGTATTTCCGGCATCCCGGGTTGCGCGCAGACTTCGGATCATCTCATGACGATTTGCCGCATCGGCGGGATCAAGGACTCGCGGAGTTGGATGGATACGTGCGACGGCGGTCTTTCGCCCGTGCGCCCGTCAACCCCCGCCCGGTCCAGGGCAAACTTCGGAGGCAACGGCCATGGGCGATTCCGGCCTGATCTACATGCTCGCCTTCACGACCTTCGCGCTGGTCATCCTGTTCCTGATCTGGCAGCGGATGCGCGTCCAGCGCGCCAAGGAGACCGGCGAGCGCTCGAGCTTCACCGACCACCACGGCGGCACGCCGCGGCCGCACCAGGGGGTGGATCCGCGGTGAGGGCCGCGGGGCGCGTCGATCTTGGTGTCACGCGCCGGGTCGGGTGCGTGAACCGACTCGTTTCGCATCGGCGTTTGCAGGCAAGTGCTGGTTTCGGCGGGCTCCGGAATCTGTGTGACTTGGTCCTGCAGATTTGACACCCTCCGCGTCATTCCGGGGCCGCGCAGCGGAGCCCGGAATCCAGAGCCGCGGAGGGCGCCAAAAAGGGCGGATCGCGTTCCGCTTTATCTTTGTCCACCAGGGTTTCTGGATTCCGGGCTCCGCTTTCGCGGCCCCGGAATGACGCGGAGACTATTGATACCAACGGCCGGTGAGGCTGACTCGGCGTGTTGCGCGCGGGTTCCAGTTCTGATTCGGTTCACGGATCAGGAGAGCGTGCCATGACCGGGATCGCCATCACCCGCACGGATCTGAGCGCTGAGGCGTTGCGCGCAGCATCGTCCAAGGCGCCGAGCATTCCGGCGGCGCGTCGCATGCTGGCGCTCGCGCTGGTGCTGGAGGGTGCCGATCGCACCACGGCGGCCCGCTCCTGCGGCATGGACCGCCAGACCCTGCGCGATTGGGTCCACCGCTACAACGCCGAGGGGCTTGAAGGTCTGAGCGACCGCAAGGCGCCAGGCCGGGCCGCCAAGCTGACGACCGACCAGAAGCAGCAGTTGGCCGCGCTGGTCGAGGCGGGGCCGGACGTCGACACCGATGGCGTGGTGCGCTGGCGCCGGGTCGACCTTCAGGCGCGGATCAAGGATCTGTTCGGGGTCGAGATGCACGAGCGCACCGTTGGCAAGCACCTGGCGGAGCTTGGCTTCGTGCGGCTTTCGGTGCGCCCGCAGCATCCCAAGGCCGACGAGGAGATCCAGGAAGCATTTAAAAAAACTTCGCCGCGCGCGTGGCAGAGGTCCTGCCCGAACCCGTCCGCGCCAAGCCGCTCGAGATCTGGTTTCAGGACGAGGCGCGCGTCGGCCAGCAGGGCACGCTGACGCGGGTCTGGGCGCGCAAGGGCACGCGCCCGCGGGCGCCCCGCGACCAACGCTACAAGTGGGCGTACGTGTTCGGCGCGGCCTGCCCGGCGCGCGCGACCAGCGCGGCCTTGGTGCTGCCGACGGTCAACACCGCGATGATGTCGCTGCACTTGGCCGAGATCAGCAAGCAGGTGGCCGAGGGCGCACACGCGATCCTGGTGCTGGACGGGGCCGGCTATCACGGCACCGCCAAGACACGCCGACCGCGTGGCCTGGCGGTGCCGGACAACATCACGCTGTTGCATCTGCCGGCGTCCTCGCCGGAGCTGAACCCGATGGAACTGGTCTGGCAATACGTGCGCCAGAACAAGCTCGCCAATCGGGTGTTCCGTGACTACAGGCAGATCGTCGAGGCTTGCTGCGACGCCTGGAACTTCTTCGCCAACAACCCGGACCTCGTGACCTCAATCACAGCGCGCGACTGGGCGAAGGTCAAAGTTTAGGGCCGTTGGTATGATGTGTCGTGCCAATGAAGCAGGCGGTACCCGGGCTCAAGCGCCGACCAGCATCCGGGTCAGATCGCTCTGCGCCTCGGCCAGACCCGCGATGACGCTCAGATGATGCGTTCCCGCGATCTCGCAGGCCCGCGTCTCGGCCCCGAGCCCGTGCCACATCGTCGGCAACAGGAGGTTCTGGCGCCGGAATTCCGGCAATTCGTCTCCGCCGGCGACGGCGATCAGCCGGGCCCCCGGGCGCGGCGCGTGCAGCACCGGGCTCTCGGCCCGCGCCTCCTCGGCATCGAGGTGCAGGACCTGGTTCATCTGCGTCGCGAGGAGCGGGCGCAGGTCGTGGACGCCGCTGATCGAGACGACGCGGGCGAGGCGATCGGCGCTGGCGAGCGCGACATCGCTGCAGAGCATCCGGGTGACGAGATGGCCGCCGGCGGAATGGCCCGACAGATGGATCGGCCCCGCGACCTCGGTGCTTACCCGGTCGAGGAAGGCCGCGATCTCGGCGGTGATGCCGGCGATGCGCGCCTCCGGGCAGAGCGTGTAGCTCGGCAGGGCGACGGCGAAGCCGTGGGCCAGCGGCCCGGCGGCGAGGTGGGACCAGACCGAGCGGTCGAACGCCTTCCAATAGCCGCCATGGACGAACACCGCGAGGCCGGCGGGCGCCCCTTCCGGCAGGAACAGGTCGTAGGCGTGGCGGGGGCCCGCCCCGTAGGGCAGCCCGAGCCGCGCGCGGCCTTGCGCCGCGAGCCGGTCGCGAAAGGCCGCGGCGGCCTCGATCCAGCGCGGCGGATAGGCCTTGGCATCCGGGATCGCCCCGAGATTGTCGTAGGCGCGGTCGATGTCGCCGACCGCGCCGCCGGGGGTCCAGCTGGTCGCCTGCATCACGCGGCGTCCGGCACGATCGCGGTCGCCTCGATCTCGACCAGCGCGCCGGGCTCGACGAGATCCGCGACGCCGACCAGCGCCATGGCGGGGAAGTGGCGCCCCATCACCCGGCGATAGACCGGCCCGAGATCGGGCAGCGCGGCGCGGTAGGTGTCGACGCTGCGCACGTACCAGGTGAGCCGGGCGATGTGCTCCGGCCCGGCCCCGGCCTCGGCCAGCACGGCGAGGATGTTGCGTAAGGTTTGCTCGACCTGCGGGATGAAGCCCTCGGCCAGGACCTCGTTCTCGTCCCAGCCGATCAGGCCGCCGGTCATCACCACGGTGCCGCGGCCGGCCATGCCGTTGGCGTAGCCCCGCGGCTTCTTCCAGCCGGGGGGCTGGAGGGTGGAGAGGGCAGGGGTCTCGGCGGTGCTCCCGGGGTGGAGCGGGATCGGGCTGGCGGTCATGCGGTCTCTCCCTGGATTGCCGCGGCTTGTGCCTCGGCCTGCCGGCGCAGGGCGAAGCGTTGCAGCTTGCCGGATTCGGTCTTGGGCAGGCTCGGCACGTAATGCACCGCCCGCGGGTACTTGTAGGGGGCGAGGTCGTTCTTGACGTGGTCCTGCAGCGCCTTGGTCAGCGCGTCGTCGCCGGCGAATCCCGGATTCAGCACCACGTAGGCAGCGACGATGCGGCCGCGCTCGGGGCAGGGCGCGGCGACGACGCCGACTTCCGCCACCGCCGGATGGGCGAGCAGGCTCGCCTCCACCTCGGGGCCGGCGATGTTGTAGCCGGCCGAGACGATCATGTCGTCGTTGCGGGCCTGGAACCAGAAATAGCCGTCCTCATCCTGGAGGTAGGTGTCGCCGGTGACGTTCCAGCCGTCCTGGACGTAAACGGTCTGGCGCTCGTCGGCGAGGTAGCGGCAGCCGATCGGCCCGCGCACCGCGAGCCGTCCCGGCAACCCGGGCGGGCAGGGCCGGCCGGCCTCGTCGATCACCCGCGCCTCGTAGCCCGGCACCGGCCGTCCCGTGGCGCCGGGCCGGATCTCGTCCTCGGGCGAGGCGATGAAGATGTGCAGCATCTCGGTCGCGCCGATGCCGTCCATCAGCTTGATCCCGGTCGCCTTCAACCAGGCGTGCCAGGTCGGCGCCGGCAGGGTCTCGCCGGCCGAGACGCACTTTCGCAATGACGACAGGTCGTGCTGGCCGATCAGCCCCAGCATCACCCGGTAGGCGGTCGGCGCGGTGAACAGCACCGTGGCGCGATGGCGCTCGATTCCTGCCGCGAGGTCGGCCGGTCCCGCCTTCTCGAGCAGCACCGCCCGGGCGCCGACCCGGAAGGGGAACAGCACCAGCCCGCCGAGGCCGAAGGTGAAGGCGAGCGGCGGCGAGCCGATGAACACGTCGTCCTCGGTCGCCCGCAGGACCTCGCTCCCGTAACAGTCGCAGATCACCAGGAGGTCGCGGTGGTAGTGGATCGTCGCCTTCGGCAGGCCGGTGGTGCCGGAGGTGAAGCCGAGCAGGCAGGGATCGTCGGCCCGGGTCGCGGGCGGCTCGAACCGGTCGCCCGCCTTGTCGAGCAGGTCACCGAGTTCACCCCCGGCGGTGCCGCGCCAGGTGACGACCCGGACCGGATCGGCGCGCCCATCGACCGCCTTCGCCATCTCGTCGATCAGGCCGGCATCGCACAACGCCAGCGGGATGCGGGCCTTGTCGAGGATCTGGGTCAGTTCACGGGCGCGAAGCAGCGGCATCGTCGCCACCACGATCCCGCCGGCCTTGATGATGGCGAGGTAGAGCGCGACCTTGGTCGGGTTGTTGGCCGAGCGCAGCAGGACCCGCCCGCCCGGAACGAGGCCGAGCCGATCGACGAGGACGTTCGCCATCCGGTCGATCTGGCGTGCCAGCTCGGCATAGGTCCAGGTCACGTCCGGGCCGACGAGGGCCACCCGGTCGCCGCGCCCCTCCAAGACGTGCCGGTCGACCAGCTCGACCGTGGCGTTCAGGTGCTCGGGGTAGCCGAGCCGGTCGAGGTTGACGAAGTCCGGCATCCGGTCCGGCGGGGGCAGGTTGTCCCGCACGAAGGTGTCGGGCTGCCGGGCCCACGGGCTCCCGCCGGGGCGGGACCCCGTCCCGGCGGGATGCGCGACGGCCGGGATCTCCGGCATAGGGGCGTTCTGCACGGCAGCCTCCATCGGACGAACCTCCTCTCAGGCGAGAATCTGGCGGGCGATGACGAGCTTCTGGACCTCGGTCGCGCCCTCGTAGATCCGCAGCGCCCGGATCTCGCGGTAGAGCGTCTCCGGCACCGAGCCGGAGCGGACGCCCTCGCCGCCATGAAGCTGCACCGCCCGGTCGATCACCTCCTGGGCCGCTTCCGTCGCCACCATCTTGGCCATCGCGGCCTCGCGGGTGATGCGCGGCGCCCCGGAATCCCGGGTCCAGGCGGCGCGGTAGACGTGGAGCGCCGCGGAATCGATCGCCGTCGCCATCTCGGCGAGGCTGGTCTGGGTCAGCTGCATCGCGGCGAGCGGCGCCCCGAACAGCTTTCGGGATTGCGTGCGCGCCAGGGACGCGTCGAGGGCCCGGCGGGCGAAGCCGAGCGCCGCGGCGCCGACGGTGGAGCGAAAGACGTCGAGCGTCGCCATCGCGACCTTGAACCCGGCCCCGGACTCGCCGATGCGGTTCTCCGCCGGCACCCGGCAATCCTCGAAGCGCAGCCGGGCGAGCGGGTGGGGGGCGATGGTGTCGAGCCGCTCCGCGATTCCCAGGCCGGGCGTGTCCGCCGGCACGAGGTAGGCCGAGAGGCCGCGCGCGCCGGGCCCCTCGCCGCTGCGGGCAAAGACGACGTACTGGTCGGCGATGCCGCCATTCGAGATCCAGGTCTTCTCGCCGGTAAGCCGCACCGTGCCGTCGGGCATCGGCGTCGCCGCGAGCGCGATCTGGGCGACGTCCGAGCCGGCCTCCGGCTCGGTCAGCGCGAAGGCGGCGATGCGGCGGCCCGCCCGCACTCCCGGCAGCACCGCCTCGCGCTGCGCCGGCGAGCCGGCGAGCGTCAGCGCCCCGGTGCCGAGCCCCTGCATGGCGAAGGCGAAATCGGCCAGCCCGTCATGGCGCGCGAAGGTCTCGCGCAGGAGGCAGAGCGCCCGCACGTCGAACCGCCCGTCCTCGGGAGCGGCGTAGTGCAGGAACCCCGCCTCGCCGAGAGCCGCGACGAGGCGCCGGCACGAGCCGTCGACGTCGTGGTGGTCGACGAGGTCGGGCACCGTGCGGGCGGCCCAGTCGTCGGCCTCCGCCGCGAGGTCGCGGTGGCGGGGCTCGAAGAACGGCCAGTCGAGGAAGCTGCGATCGGGCATGGTCAAAGCCCTTTCACTTGGTTCTTCACACCCACAACCTCATCCTGAGGTGTCAGTCGATCGTCGATCGACTGACCTCGAAGGAGGCCTCCAGGGACCACAGCGATGTCCGGAGCCCTCCTTCGAGGCCCACTGCGTGGGCACCTCAGGATGAGGTCGAGGGTGGGACAGGGCGGGATTCCGAGGGCCATGGGCTCAATTCCCCTCGAAGACCGGCTTGGACTTGCCGGCGAAGGCCTCGAAGGCACGGCGGAAATCCTGGGTCTTCATGCAGAGCGCCTGGGCCATCGCCTCGGCGTCGATGGCGGCATCCACCCCCATCGCCCATTCCATGTGCAGCATCCGCTTGGTCAGGCCGTTGGCGTAGGCCGGGCCCTGCGTGAGTGCGCGGGCGGTCTCGCGGGCCGCCGCCAGCGCTTCGCCCGCCGGGACCAGGCGGTTGAAGAAGCCCCAGCGCTCGCCTTCCTCGGCGCTCATGAAGCGGCCGGTATAGAGAAGCTCCGAGGCCCGGCCCTGGCCGATGATCCGGGGCAGGATCGCGCAGGCGCCCATGTCGCAGCCGGCCAAGCCCACCTTGTTGAACAGGAACGCCACCTTGGCGCCGGCCGCGGCCACCCGCAGGTCGGAGGCCATGGCGATGATCGCGCCGGCTCCCGCGCAGACGCCCTCGACCGCCGCCACGACCGGCTGCGGGCAGGCGCGCATCTCCTTGACGAGGTCGCCGGTCATCGTCGTGAAGGCGTGGAGGTCGGCCGCGCCCATGGCGGTCAGCGGCTCGATGATCTCGAACACGTCGCCGCCGCTCGAAAAGTTGCCGCCGGCCCCGGTGATCACCACCGCCGTCACGCTCTCCTCGAAGCGCAGGGCCCGGAAGGTGTCGCGCAGTTCGGCGTAGCTCTCGAAGGTGAGCGGGTTCTTCTTCTCTGGCCGGTTGAGCGTCACGGTCGCGATGCCGCCCTCGATCGCGAAGCCGAAATGCTGCGGCGTGAAGGTGTCGAGCGGGGCCGCGATGGCGTTCTGGCGCCTCATGGTGCCTCCCTGGCGTTTTTGTCTGGGTTTCGTAGGAGTGCCCCCCGGCCGCACCGAGGCCTTGAGGGCGGAGAGCTGGGTCGACAGGGCGTCCTGCTCGGTCGGATCGAGGGCGCCGACGAGCTCGGCGATCCAGTCGGCATGGGCCCGGGCCATCTCGGCGAAGACCGCGCGGCCTTGGCGCGTGAGCCGCACCTGCACCGCGCGGCGGTCGGCCTCGGAGACCTGGCGGTCGATCAGCTCCTCCTGCGCCAGCCGCTCGACGAGGCCGGTGACGTTGCCGTTCGACACCATCATCCGGCGCGACAATTCCCCGAGCTGGAGCCCGTCCGGCGCGCGCTCCAGCTGCGCCATCATGTCGAAGCGGGGCAGGGTGGTGTCGAACCGGTCGCGCAGGCGGCGGCGGATCTCCGCCTCGATGGTGTTGGCGGTGGTGAGCAGGCGCAGCCACAGCCGCAACTCGGTGCGGTGGGTCGGAAGCTCCGAGGGGATGTCGAGGGGGGCGTTCACAGCTCGCCTCCCGCCACCGCGATGGCCTGGCCGGTCACGGCCCCGGCGCTCGGGCCCGCAAGCCACATCACGGCATCGGCCACTTCCTCCGGGCGGATCAGTCGTCCCATCGGGTTGTGGCGGGTGAACTCGGTCAGGAGGTCGTCGCGGGTGCGACCGGTCTTCGTCTCCAGCCCGTCGATGGCCGTGCCGACGAGGTCGGTATCGGTGAAGCCGGGGCAGACCGCGTTGACGGTGATGCCGGTGGCGGCGAGTTCCAGCGCCAGCGCCCGGGTGAGGCCCACCACCGCGTGCTTGGCGGCGCAATAGGCCCCCACATAGGCGTAGCCCTTGAGGCCCGCCGTGGAGGCGACCGAGACGATCCGCCCCCCGCCTTGCGCCTTCATGCCCGGCACCACCGCCCGGGCGGCGACCAGCACCGGTTCGAGGTTGAGCGCCATCATCCGGCGCAGGGTGTCGACGTCGCTGCGGGCGAGCGGTGCGGTCTCGGCGCCGCCGGCATTGTTGACCAGCACCGCGACCGGGCCGGCCTGCTCGGCGGCCTGCGCCAGGGCGCGCTCCAGGGCCGCCGCGTCGGTGACGTCGGCCGCGACGGCCTGGGCGGCGCCGAGTTCGGCCTTGGCCCGCTCGGCGCTCGAAGGCGTGCGGCCGAGCACCGTCACCCGCTCCCCCGCCGCCACGAACCCGGCCGCGATCGCCCGCCCGATGCCGCGGGTGGCGCCGGTGACCAGGATGTGGCGGGGAGAGAGGTGGGTCATGGATATTTCAACCTTAAAGGATTTGGGCGTGGGTCGTTCTCGTAGAGCACTTTCCCCTCCCCCCTGTGGGGAGGGGCTAGGGGTGGGGGTGGCGCCGGATTGACCGCGCGCTCTACGCGGCACCACCCCCACGTGGGATCTTCGATCCCCATGACCCCTCCCCACAGGGGGGAGGGGAAGGAGCTACACCGCCACCCGGAGCGGGCTCACGTTCCCCGCCACCGCGAAGCCGGCCTTGCCGGCATAGCCGCCGACGATCGCCTGCCTCTCGGCGTGGCTCAGCACGTCCTCGATCCGGGAAAACCCCGCCGGCGCCCGCTTCTCGACCTCGTCGATCACCCGCTCCGGCCCGCCCTTGCGGTTGAGCATCACGATCTCGGCGGTCTTCGGCCGGCGCTCGGCCTCGTAAGACGAGAGCGCCTGCATCGGATGCTCGGACCGGGCGAGCGCATCGCCGAGCGCCCGGGCGTCGAGGATCGCCTGCGAGGCGCCGTTGGAGCCGACCGGGTACATCGGATGGGCGGCGTCGCCGAGCAGCGTCACCCGGCCGTGGGTCCAGCGCGGCAGCGGATCGCGGTCGCACATCGGGTATTCGAAGATCTGCGGCGTCGCCTCGACGAGGGCGGCGAGGTCGAAATCCGGCAGGGCGAAGCGACGGGCGTAAGGCAGCACCTGCGAGCGGTGGGCGGGGCGCGACCAGCTCTCCTTGGGCGGCGGCGAGACTCGTCCATCCGCCATCTTCACGAACACCACCCAGTTCATCAGCTGGCGCCCGCCCTCGGCCTCGGCGATCGGGTAGAGGACGCATTTCGCCCCCATGCCGCCGCCGATCGCCATGGTGCGACCGTCGCCCCAAGGCTCCCATTCGGTGGCGCCGCGCCACATCAGCACCCCGTCCCAGCGCGGGGGGCCCTCGTCGGGGAAGAATTTCTTCCGTACCACCGAGTGGATGCCGTCGCAGGCGATCAGCACGTCGCCCCGCAGGGTGCGGCCAGCATCGCCTTTCAGCGAATCGGTGAAGTGCGCGGTGACCCCGCCCTCGTCCTGCAGGAAGCCGGAGAGCGCCAGGCCGGTCTTCACCGCATCGGGACCCAGCCGCTCGCGCACCGCGTCATACAGAACCGCCTGCAAGCGCCCGCGATGGATCGAGAATTGCGGCACCGGATGGCCCGCATCGATCCCGCGCGGCTCGCGCCAGACCTCCTGGCCCTGGCGGTTGTAGTAGGCCAGTTCCTTCGTGCGGATCGCCACCCGGTCGAGGGCCGGCAGCAGGTCGAGCTCGGCGAGTTCCCGGATCGCGTGCGGCAGGGTGTTGATGCCGACCCCGACCTCGCGCACCTCGGAGGCCTGCTCGACGATCGTGGCGCGGATGCCGCGCCGGTGGAGCATCAGGGCGGTGGCGAGGCCACCGATCCCGGCGCCGACGATGATGACGCGCATGGCCTCACTCCGCATCCGGGGGCGGCAGGAAATCGACCTCGTGCTTGGCCGAGATCGCCACCACGTCGGCCGGATTCGCCTGGGGGCCGAGATTGTGCAGGGCCCAGAACAGGTCGTAGAGGCGGCGGGCCGGCGAGACCCAGAACACGCACTTCACGTCGGCGTCCGAGCGGTTGAACAGCCCGTGCGGCTGGCCCCGCGGCAGCCGGATCGTATCGCCCGGCTCGGCCACGCTCTCCTGCCCGTCGAGCACGGCGGTCAGGCGCCCTTGCAGGATGTAGAGGAACTCGTCCTGAGTCGGGTGGATGTGCGGCGGCACGAAGGTGCCCGGCGGAAAGGTCGCGTGCCAGGACAGCGAGCTCTCGGAATGCTGCTTGGGCACGTAGATCTGCCCGAGGATGTTCCAGCGGACGCCCTCGATGCCTTCACCGGCGCGGGTGATGCCTGCGGTCATGGGGGTCATGGGCCTACTCCGTCGACAGATGTTTCACACATGAAGGAACCGGTCCTTCACCTCCGGCGCCTCGCGGAGCGCCGCACTCGTGCCGGTCCAGACCACGCGGCCCTTCTCGATCACCACGTGGCGGTCGGCGAAGCGGGCCAGCGCATCGACGTTCTTGTCGATCACCAGGATCGCCTCGCCCTCGTCCTTGATCGCCCGCAGGCAGGCCCAGATCTCCTCGCGGATCAGCGGCGCCAGCCCCTCGGTCGCCTCGTCGAGGACGACGAGGCGCGGGTTGGTCATCAGCGCCCGGCCGATCGCCAGCATCTGCTGCTCGCCGCCCGAGAGCTGGTCGCCGCCGTTGCGCCGCCGCTCCTTCAGGCGCGGGAACAGGCGGTAGACCGCCTCGAGGCTCCACTTGGCGCCCCGCCCGCCGCGATGGGTCGCGACCAGGTTCTCCTCGACCGAGAGGGTCGGGAAGACCTGGCGCCCCTCCGGCACCAGCCCGAGGCCCCGTCTCGCAACAAGGTGGGACGGGCGCCCGGCCATGTCCTCGCCGTCGATCAGGATGCGGCCGGCCCGGGGCTTCAGGAGCCCGAAGATCGATTTGACCGTGGTGGTCTTGCCCATGCCGTTGCGGCCGAGCAACGTCACCACCTCACCCTTCGCCACCGACAGGTCGATGCCGAACAGGATGCGGGAATCGCCGTAGGCGCTCTCCAGTCCCTCGACGGTGAGCATCAGGCCGCCTCCTCCTCGCCGAGATAGGCGGCGCGCACCGCCGGATCGGTGCGGACCGCCTCGGGCGCGCCGCTGGCGATGACGCGGCCATAGACCAGCACGCTCATCCGGTCGGCGAGCGCGAACACCGCGTCCATGTCGTGCTCGATCAGCACGATGGTGTGGGTGGATTTCAGCTCGCGCATCAGCCCGACCAGGATCGCCGATTCCTCCGGGCCGGTGCCGGCGAGCGGCTCGTCGAGGAGGAGCAGGCGGGCCTTCGTCGCGAGCGCCACCGCCAGTTCGAGCTGGCGCTTCTCGCCATGCGACAGGCTGCCGGCCCGGCGCGAGGCGCGGTCGGCGAGGCCGACGCGGCCGAGCGCGGCAAGCGCCTCGGCGTTGAGCGCGGTTTCGCTCGCCGCGGGGCGGAAGAGGCGGAAGCTCGAGCCGGAGCGGGCCTGGACCGCGAGCGCCACGTTCTCCAGCACCGAGAACCCGTCGAGGATCGAGGTGATCTGGAACGAGCGGGCGAGGCCCCGCCGCACCCGCGCCGTCATCGGCAGCGCCGTCACGTCCTCGCCGGCGAGATGCACGGTGCCGGAATCGCTGGCAAGGCTGCCCGACAGCTGGTGGATCAGCGTGGTCTTGCCGGCGCCGTTCGGGCCGATGATGGCGTGCAATTCGCCCGCCGCGACGTCGAGGCTGACGCCGTCGGTCACCCTCAGGGCACCGTAGGATTTCCGGAGGTTCCGGACGGAGAGAAGCGGGGTCACGCGCGCCTCCCGAGCTTCGCCGCGAGCCCGGCGAGGCCGCCGCGGGACAGCAGCACCACCGCGACCAGCATCAGCCCGAGGCCGAGGCGCCAATGGTCGGAGTAATGCGCCAGCACCTCTTCCAGCGCGATCAGGGCGGCCGCCCCGACGACCGGTCCGATGAGCGTGCCCATGCCGCCGAGCACCACCATGACGATCAATTCGCCCGAGCGCTGCCAGCTCATGTAGGCCGGCGAGACGAACTCGGCCTGGTTGGCCAGCAGCACCCCGGCAAGCCCCGCGACGGCACCGGCGATCACGTAGGCGGTGAGCCGGTAGGGCAGGGGCGAGAAGCCGATCGCCTGCATCCGCACGGCGTTGTCGCGGCTGCCGCGCAGCACCCGGCCGAAGCGCGAGGCGACGACGCGGCGCAACGCCAGCAGCGCGACCGCCAGCACAGCCAGCACGAGGTAGAACAGGGCCGGATCGCCCTCGATCAGCCGCATCCCGAACAGGGTCGAGCGGCCCGAGAGCGGCAAGCCGTCGTCGCCGCCGTAGGGCGCGAGCGAGACCATGAAGAAGTACGCCATCTGCCCGAAGGCCAGCGTGATCATGATGAAGTAGACGCCGCGGGTGCGAAGCGAGATCGCCCCGGTGACGAGGGCGAAGAGGGCGCAGACGAGGGCCGCTACCGGCGCCTGGATCGCCAAGTCGCGGATGCCGTGGGCGTCGAGGATGCCGACCGCGTAGGCCCCGAGCCCGATGAAGGCGGCGTGGCCGAACGACACCATCGCGCCGTAGCCGAGGACGAGGTCGAGGGAGAGGGCGGCGAGCCCGAAGATCATCATCCGGGTCGCGGTGACGACCAGGAAGGGCAGGCCGGCGGCCTCCGCCGCGACCGGCAGGGCGGCGAGCGCCGCCAGGACCAGCCCGGCGAGGGCCGTGCCGGAGAAGGCGGCCCGGCGCCGGGGCGGCTCGGCGGTGACGCGGGCGACGAGGGCGGTCATCGGGCCCCCCGCGCCGGAAACAGGCCGGAGGGCCGGAAGAACAGGATGGCCGCCATCAGGATGTAGATCAGCATCGGGGCGAGCGTCCGCCCGGTCTGCGAGGCCGCGGAGGCATCCATGACGCTGCGCAGCAGGATCGGCCCGAAGGTGCGGCCGAGCTGGTCGGCGAGACCGACGAGGAGGCCGGCCACGAAGGCGCCCCGCACCGAGCCGACCCCGCCGATGACGATGACCACGAAGGTGAGGATCAGCACCGAATCGCCCATGCCGGGATCGACCGACAGGATCGGCGCCACCATCGCGCCGGCGAAGCCCGCCAGCATGGCGCCGAGCCCGAACACCACCAGGAACAGCCGGCGGATGTCGATGCCGAGCGCCGCCACCATCGGGCCGTTGCTGGCGCCGGCCCGCAGCCGCATGCCGAGGCGGGTGTGGTTGACGAGGAGGTGGAGGCCGAGCGCGGTGGCGAGGCCGGCGGCGATGATCGCGACCCGGTAGAGCGGGTAATGCAGGGTGCCGACGAGATGGACCGAGCCCGACAGGGCATCCGGCACCGGCACGCTCATCGGGGCAGCGCCCCAGACGATCCGCACGCCCTCGTTGAGGATCAGGATCAGCCCGAAGGTGGCGAGCACCTGGTCGAGGTGGTCGCGCCCGTAGAGGTGGCGCACCACCAGGACTTCGAGGGCGAGGCTGAAGGCGAGCGTCGCCGGCAGCGCCAGCAGCAGCCCGAGGCCGAAGCTGCCGGTGGCGGCGGTGAACGTCGCCGCGAGATAGGCGCCGATCATGTAGAGCGCGCCGTGGGCGAGGTTGATGAGGTCCATCACCCCGAAGATCAGCGTCAGCCCCGCCGCCACCAGGAACAGCAGGATGCCGAGCTGGACGCCGTTCAGCGCCTGGATCAGGAACAGGTTGAGCATCACACGACCCGATCGCGCGGGGTTGGCCCACAGGTGCGTGCCACCCTCCGCGTCATCCCGTAGAGCTGTTCGGGGAACCGGAGGAACGCGGGTTCCCCCTCTCCCCGCGGGCGGGGAGAGGGGGAACCCGCGCTTCTCCGGTTCCCCGGACAGCCTTGCGGAGCCCGGGATCCAGAACCGCTGACGCAGCCAGCACAGGGGGGACGGTTCCGCATCATCCGGCAACCTCGGCGGTTATGGATCCCGGGTTCCGCTTTCGCGGCCCCGGGATGACGTGGAGGGTCAGGCTTCCGTCAGCAGGAAAGTCACTTCATCTTGCACTCGGCCGCATAATTGTCCTGATAATTCGAAAAGATCTTTTCGGCGATCTGGGTCTCATACTTCCCGTCCGCCCGCTTGGCCGCTTTGACGAGGTAGAAATCCTGGATCGGATAGTGGTTGTTGCCGATCTTGAAATTGCCGCGCAGGGAGGTGAACTCGGCGGCCTTGAGGCCGGCGCGGATCGCATCCTTGTCCTTGAGGTCGCCCTTGGCGCGCTTGACCGCGGCGTCGATCATCAGGGCGGCGTCGTAGGCCTGCATGGCGTAGGTGCCCGGCACGCTGCCGTACTTCTTCTCGTAGGCGCCGACGAAGGCCTTGGATTGCGGATTGTCGAGGTCGGGCGCCCAGTTGGCGCCGCCGAAATAGCCCACCGCCGCGTCCTTCTGGGCCGGCAGGGTGCTCTCGTCGACCGTGAAGGCGGAGAGGAACGGGATCGTGCTGAGGCCCGCCTGGCGGTACTGGCGCACCAGGTTGACGCCCATGCCGCCGGGCATGAAGGCGAAGACCGCGTCGGGCTGAGCCGCCGAGATCTGGGCCAGTTCCGCCGAGAAGTCGAGCTGTCCGAGCGGGGTGAACATCTCGTTCACCACCTCGCCCTTGTACGAATGCTTGAAGCCGGCGAGCGAATCCTTGCCCGCCTGGTAGTTCGGCGCCAGCAGGACGAGGCGCTTGTAGCCCTTGTTCTGCGCGTACTTGCCCAGCACCTCGTGCACCTGGTCGTTCTGGTAGGAGGAGACGAACAGGTTCGGGTTGCACTCCGCCCCGGCATAGTTCGACGTGCCGGCATTGGGCGAGATCAGGAAGGCGCCACTGTCGGTCACCGGGCGCACCACCGCGCGCAGCACGTTGGAGAAGGTCGGCCCGACCACGAAATCGACCTTGTCGCGCTTGACCAGCTCCCGCGCCTTGTTGGTGGCGACGTCCGGCTTCAGCTCGTCGTCGACCGTCACCACCTCGGCGTCGAGCCCGCCGAGCTTCTTGCCCAGGGTGTCGAGGGCCAGCAGGAAGCCGTCGCGGCCCTGCTCGCCGAGCACGGCCGAGGGACCCGACAGGGTGAACATCAGCCCGACCCGGACCTTCTCGCCTCCTTGCGCGGCGGCGGGGCCGGCCAGCAGCGTGGCGCCCAGGAGCGCGGTGCCCAGGAGCGCGGTCGCGAGGCAGCTGGCGTTCCGGATCGGATTCATCCCGTGTGTCCCTTCTCTGTCGAGAGCATCGACGGCACTTGTCCGGTGCGGCGCGGCCGAAGTCGAGTCGGTGCGTCGAGCGAAACCGGCGCTCTTTCGTCGGATCCCGACCCGCCTCGTGAGGAATACTTTACGCATGAAATATCGTCTGGCAACCGCCTCCTGGTGATTTTTCAGCCCTGCCGCAACCTTGTGCAATGCGGCAAGCAGAGTGCTGAAAAACAAGCATTTTCTTGTGTTGCGCCGCAACAATCGAACGGGCGCTCACGATCGCGGCCGGGGATGGCGGCGCGCCTTCCCGGGCGGTGGCGCCCTCCGCCGCCGCACCCCCTTGCGTCCGGATATTTCAAGTATAAAGTTTCTCGATCGGCGAATCCGGCATCACGAGAAGGAGCCCTCCATGCGCGTCACGGTGATCGGCGGCGGACCCGGCGGGCTCTATTGCGCGCTCCTGACCAAGAAGCGGCGGCCCGGCTGGCAGGTCGAGGTCTACGAGCAGAACCGGGCCGACGACACGTTCGGCTTCGGCGTGGTCTTCTCCGACGAGACCCTGCACGAGTTCCTGTCGCGCGATCCCCGCTCCTTCGCCCGCATCCGCGACGCGTTCTCGTACTGGGACGACGTCGCGATCCACAAGGACGGCCGCGTCATGCGCTGCGGCGGCAACGGCTTCGCCGGGGTCAGCCGGATGCGGCTGCTCCGGATCCTGCAGGAGCGCTGCCGCGAGGAGGGCGTGGAACTCCATTTCGGCGAGAGCGTCCCGCCCGACCAGCTCACGGACCGCTTCCCCGATTCCGACGTCATCGTCGCCTGCGACGGCATCAACTCGCGCATCCGCGAGCACTTTCGCGATGCGTTCAGGCCCGAGGTCGAGATCAAGTCGAACCGCTTCTGCTGGATGGGCTCGACCCGGCCGATGGACGAGTTCAACTATTTCTTCCGCGAGACGCCGCACGGCATCGTCTGCGCCCATACCTACCAGTACGAGCCGGGCCGCTCGACCTGGGTGTTCGAGATGGACGAGGCCTGTTGGCAGGGCCACGGCTTCACCGAGGCCGACGAGGAGGGCGCGCGCCGGGTCCTCGAGGCGATGTACGCCGAGGAATTGCAGGGCCACGGCCTGCTCCTCAACCGTTCCACCTGGCGCCGCTTCCCGCGGATCTTCTGCGAGACCTGGTCGCACGGCAACATCGTGCTGCTCGGCGACGCCAAGGCCTCGGCGCATTTCTCGATCGGCTCGGGCACCAAGCTCGCGATGGAATGCGCCATCGCGCTCTCGGATGCCCTGGTGGAGAAGGGCGAGGAGGACGTGCCGGCGGCCTTCGCGGCCTATGACCGGGCACGCCGCACGCCGTGTCAGGTCATCCAGCACAATGCCGACGTGTCGCTCGCCTGGTTCGAGCACATGAACCGCTCCTGGGACATGGATCCCGAGCAGTTCTCCATGGTGGTGATGTGCCGGGCGAAGTCCGTCACCTACGACAACCTGGTGGTGCGCGATCCCGCCTACGTGGCGGCGGTCGACGACGCGTTCTATGCCCGCCTCCAGGCCGAGACCGGCGAGGATTACCGGGAGAGCCGGCCGACGCCGATGTTCACCGGCCTCCGTTTACGCGAGATGCGGATCCCGAACCGGGTCGCGATGGCGCCGATGGCGCAGTACTCGGCCGACGAGGGCGGCAACCTCACCGACTGGCACTTCGTGCACTACACCTCGCACGCGCTCGGCGGCCCCGGCCTGCTCTTCACCGAGATGACCTGCCCGTCGGCGGAGGCCCGCATCACCCCCGGCTGCCCGGGTTTGTGGACCGACGCGCACGAGGCGCAATGGGCCCGCATCGTCGCTTTCGTCCATGCCCATAGCGACACCAAGGTCGTGATGCAGCTCGGCCATGCCGGGCGCAAAGGGTCGACCCAGGTCGGCTGGGAGCGGATGGACCACCCGCTGCCCGCGGGCAACTGGCCGATCGTCTCGGCCTCGGCCCTGCCCTATCTCGACGGCGTGAGCCAGGTGCCGCGGGAACTCGACCGGGCCGGGATGGACCGGGTGCGCGACGACTTCGTCCAGGCGACGCAGCGGGCGGCGCGGGCCGGCTTCGACATGCTGGAGCTGCACTGCGCCCACGGCTACCTGATGGCCTCGTTCCTCTCGCCGCTGACCAACACCCGCACCGACGATTACGGCGGGTCGATCGAGAACCGCCTGCGCTTCCCGCTCGAGGTCTTCTCGGCGATGCGGGCGGCCTGGCCGGCGGAGCGGCCGATGTCGGTGCGCATCTCCGCCACCGACTGGGCCGAGGGCGGCATGAGCGAGGCCGATACGGTCGCGGTCGCCGAGGCCCTGCAGGCGGCGGGTTGCGACCTCGTCGACGTCTCGGCCGGCCAGACCGTCGCCGACCAGCAGCCGGTCTACGGCCGGATGTTCCAGGTCCAGTTCGCGGACGCGATCCGCAACCGTGGCCGCAACCAGGCGCCGATGGCCGTGATGGCGGTGGGCGCGATCACGGAAGCCGGCCAGGTCAACACCATCCTGCATACCCGACGGGCCGACATCGTGGCGCTCGGCCGGCCGCATCTGTGGAACCCGAATTTCTGCCGCCAGGCCTCCGCCTGGTACGATGCCCGTACCCAATCCTGGCCGAAGCCCTACCGCCCGGGCCGCGACCAGGCCCACCGCGAATTGCCGAAGGCCCGCGAGCAGGAGATCGCCCTGCGGCGCAAGGCCCGGCCTCGGCCGCACCAGGTGGGGGCGGAATGACGCAGAAGCGAGAATCCGGGCGGAGCTGCCCCGCGCCGCTCGCGAAGCGGGCATCCCCTGCCCGGACGACCGGCGCCGGTGCTGAAATTTGCGGTGATCTGGCGCTTCGTGCGCCAGAGACTTTTTTCTTCATCAAGGACTAACGAAGCGACTTCTATAGCATAGATGCGCCTCGACACTCGAGGCGGGTCCATCGATGCCGGGCAGTCGCAGGATGAAGTTGTCGATCAAACACGTCCTGATCGGGACGATCATGACGCTGATGCTGTTCAGCGTGGCGCAGGGTGGCAACGGGATCTTGCGGCTGGTGACGCTGCGGGACGATATCGTCGATGTCGCCAAGACCCGGATCCCGGCATCGAACCTGATCAATCAGATCTACGCCGAGACCCAGAGTTACCGCATCCACCTCTACCGCTTCGTGGTGACCTCGACCGACGATGCCGCCTACGACCGCAACGAGCAGGCCCTGACCGACAGCCGCAAGGCCGTCGTCGATCTCCAGGCGCAATACGCGCCGCTGATGTCCGGGCCGGAGGAGCGGACGGCGTTCGGGCGCTTCGTGACCCGGTGGAGCGACTACCTCGAAGGCCAGAAGATGGTGACGGGGGCGATGGCGGCGGGCGACCAGGCCTCGGCGCTCGCCACGCTGACCAGTCCGCAGATGACCGGCGCCAATGCCGAGGCGACCGGCGCCCTGAAGGCGATCGTCGCGATGAATGCCGCCGCCGCCCAGGCGAGCGCCGAACACAGCAGCGCCAGCGCCGATACCGGCATCCTGGCGGCGGGAATCATGACGGCGTTGGCGCTCGCGGCGGCGATCGGCGCAGGCCTCTTCAGCCTCCTCGGCATCGCCCGGCCGATCGCCCGCATGACCGCCGCGATGGGGCGCCTTGCCGGCAACGACCTCGCGGTGGCGATCCCGGGAGCCGGCCGGCGCGACGAGATCGGCGCCATGGCGGCCGCCGTGCAGGTGTTCAAGGACGGGCTGATCCGAGCCCGGGCGCTCGAGGAGGAGACGGTGCTCGCCCGCGCCTCGGCCGAGGAGCAGCGCCGCGCCGGGATGCGCCAGATGGCGGACGCCTTCGAGCGGGCGGTCGGCGGCATCGTCGGCCAGGTCTCGGCCTCGGCCACCGAACTCCAGGCCACTGCCCAGGTCATGACGGCCACCGCGACCCAGACCGCCGCGCAATCGACCGCCGTGGCGGCCGCGGCCGAGGAGGCCTCGTCGAATGTCGGCACCGTCGCGGCGGCGGCCGAGGAGCTGGGTGCCTCGGTGTCTGAGATCGGTCGCCAGGTCGACGGCTCGGCCCGGCTGGCCCAGGCGGCCGTCGCCGAGGCGGGCCAGACCGCACACCAGGTGCGGGCGCTCACGGAAGCGACCGCGCGCATCGGCGACGTGGTCGGGCTGATCTCGTCGATCGCCGCCCAGACCAACCTGCTGGCGCTGAACGCCACCATCGAGGCGGCCCGCGCGGGAGCGGCGGGGAGGGGCTTCGCGGTGGTCGCTGCGGAAGTGAAGGAACTGGCCGGCCAGACGGCACGGGCCACCGAGGAGATCACCGGCCAGATCGCGGCGATCCAGGCTTCCACCGGCCAGGCGGCCGGTGCGATCGGCCAGATCACCACGCGGATCGCGCAGATCAGCGAGGTCGCGACTTCGATCGCGGCGGCGGTGGAGCAGCAGGGGGCGGCGACGCAGGAGATCGTCCGCAACGTCTCCCAGGCGGCCCAGGGCACCGGCGAGGTGACGGGCAACATCTCTGGAGTGGCGGGGGCTGCGGAAGAGACGGGCGCGGCGGCGAGCCAGGTGCTGGGGGCGGCGAGCGAACTGTCGCGCCAGTCCGAGCATCTTGCGGCCGAGGTGCATCGCTTCCTCGATACGGTGCGGGCGGCCTGAAGCTTTCTCGCGGGCGCGGCCGGGTCCGTCCGCGGGAATGCGGAGGCGCAGGTGTTCTCCTCTCCCCGCGGGTGGGGAGAGGCCTGAGCTCCGAAGGGGCTTAGGGAGCCCGCATGGCGGGGGTGAGGGGGTGTTTCCGGAAGAGCCTCGTCCGGAGACACCCCCTCACCCCCGCTCCGGCTTCGCCTGCGCTTGCCATGTCTCTTGAACAGCGACACGGCCCTCTCCCCGCCCGCGGTGAGAGGGAAAACCCGCGCCATTCCGTTCCCCGGACCACCTTGCGCGGGACGGTGACGCGGTCACATCACCTGCTCAACGCCCCAAATCCGCATCCATCACGGCCAGACAGGCGCGCCCTCCAGCCCCGCCGTTTCCGGCAACCCGCAGATCAGGTTCGCGTTCTGCACCGCCTGGCCCGCCGCGCCCTTGCCGAGATTGTCGACCACGCCCAACGCCATCACCAGGTTGCGCTCCGGATCGGCCGCGTAGCTGACGAAGGCGAGGTTCGAGCCGGTCGCCCATTTGGTCTGCGGCGGCGCGTCGGTCACGCGGACGAAGGCCCGGCCCGCATAGAAGCGCCGGGCGGCATCCAGGCACTGGGCCGTGCTGGCGCGGCCGCGGGCATAGATGGTGGCGAGGATGCCGCGGGTCATCGGCACCAGGTGGGGCGTGAAGACGAGGCCGGCGGCGCTACCGCCGCTCAGCCGCTCGATCGTCGCTTCCATCTCGGGCATGTGGGTATGCTTGAGCAGGCCGTAGGGCACCAGGTTCTCGTTGCTCTCGGCATAGCCGAACCGGCTGTCGCCGCCGCCCCGGCCGGCGCCGGAAATGCCGGTCTTGGCGTCGATCACGATCGAGCCCGGCTCGATCAGGCCTTCGGCGAGAAGCGGCGCCAGGGCGGTCAGCGTCGCCGCCGGGAAGCAGCCGGGATTGGCGATCCGGCTCATGCCCACGATCCGGTCCGGCCAGATATCGGCGAGACCGTAGGTCCAGCCCTCGACGTAGCGGTGGTCGCCGCCGATATCGACGATCTTCACGCTCGCAGGCACGCGCGCCAGCGCCGCCGCCGAGGTGCCGGTGGGCAGCGAGGCGAGCAGCACGTCGAGCGGCGGCAGGGAGGCAGGATCCCATTTCTCGATCACGAGGTCGGCGAGTCGCGCCGGCACGCCGGGGAAGCGGTCCTTGAGGCGGCTGCCGGCGCTGCCCTCGCCCGCGGCGTAGACGAGTTCGAAGGACGGGTGGCCGGCGATCAGGCGCAACGCCTCGCCGCCGCCGAAGCCGCTGATTCCGACGATGCCGACGCGAATGCTCATGGGTGGGGTGTCCTTCTCGGTGTTCGGGCAAAAGAAAACCCCCGGAGCCGGGGGCTGCGGGGGCTTGGTTCGGGATTGCGGGCCGAGGGTCCGCTTCCGGTCGGGTGTGGCGCGGCGTGAAGCCGCTACCCTTCGGAAGGACGCCGGTCGACGCGCAGCCGGATAGCCGCCGCGTGGAGGCGGCGTCGGCGTCGATCGCACAGGGTCCGGTTCCCGATCATGGGGCGGGACAGTGTCGCCGCCTGCCCCCCTCGTCAAGCGGAATGTCCGCGGAACTATTTCGACGCCGGCCCGCCCAGGTCGAGGCCCGGATCGGTGAACCGGTACGAGATCTGCGCGAAGGCGCCGTAGCGCTCGCTGGCGAACTTCGCCGGCTCGGCCAGGGTGGGGAAGCGGGCCGTGCCGTCCTGCCGGCCGACCTCCATGCGCCAGGTGCGGGCACCGATGCCGATGCTGATCCGCGGGGTCAGATCGTAGGCGATCAGGCCCTGCAGGAAATAGCCGCTGCCGGTGCCGCGCTCGCGCTGCGCGTTGATGTCGGGGCGCAGCCAGTGCCGGTCGTAGGCGTCGAGGCCGACCACCGGGAGATAGGCACCCTCGAGAGACAGCGTGAACCGGTCGTAGCGGGCCTCGCCGGCGAGGCCGACGCGCATCGCGTTCCAGTGATTGTCCTGGGTCAGCACCGCGACGCCGGCCGGCACCCCGCGGGCGCCGATCACCGGATTCGCGGCGAGCTGGACGATGCCGCCGGCATTGGCGCGCTCGATCGTGGATTGGTAGCCGAGGAAGGCGCCGAGCCGGTAGCTGTCGGAGCGCAGGACATCGTACCCGGCATCGATCGCCGAGAGCGCGACGTCGCCGTCGCGGATCTTGGACAGGGTGTTCGAGTAGACGTTGCCGCGGATGCCCGGCGGAAAATCCTCGTCGTTGAGCCGCCCGCCGGAGGTGACGAAGCCCGAGCCGAGGAAGCCCTTGGCGAACAGGCCGGTCGGGTTGTGGTCGAGGCGGGCGAAGGTCTCGCCGGAATGGGCGTCGAAGTCGCGATAGGTCAGGCGCGAGATCATCGTCTCGTTGGCCGGCCGGTAGAGCGACTTGCGGAAATTGCCGGAGCTGTAGACGTAGCGGGTGCCGATCTCGAAGCCCCATTCCTGCGCGACGGGCGGGACGTAGGGCACCGGGTCGATCAGTGCCTTCGCGACGTCGACGACCGGACCGATGACCGGCAGGCCGTCGTCGAAGCGGTAATTCAGGCCGATCCGGCCGAGGATGCCGCTCGTCTCGACGCGGGTGCCGGCGGAGACGTTGGGCCGGAACCCGGTCGCATCGCCGGCGAGTACGGTGCGGGCGCCGAGATCGTAGTACAGCGCTTCGCCCTTGACCGAGAGATGCGGGCTGATCGCGACCTCGACGCCGCCGCCGGCGACCCAGCCGGTGCGCAACGCGCCCTTCCGCCCGTCGAAATCGGGCCGGTTGACGCGCTCGCCGAAGAATCCGGCATCCGCCGTGGTGGTGGTGTCGATCCGCACGCCGCCGAAGGCGACGCCGCCGGTGCCGTAGACGAAGACCCGGTCGAACGCGTAGCCGACCTTGCCCCGGGCCGTGGCGAGCCAGTCGAGGCGCTGCCCGGCATGGTAGACGCCGCCCGGATAGACGGCGCCGGGCTGGCCCGCCTGCGCGAAGGCGCCGGTCGTGAGGCCGTAGGAGCGGATCGGCGTGAACTGGTAATCGGCCGCCGCGCCGACGACGAGGCCCGGCCCCGGCGCGAGCTGGTAGGTGTAGCCGATCTCACTCCCGGCGACGACGTCGTCGGCCTTCGGCGAGAGCGCAGGCCGCACCGGGCAACGCAGGCCGTTCGCCCGGCCGTCGGCGCCGATGCAGGCCGGGCTCGTCCGGTTGTCGAGATGACCGTAGCCGGCGAACAGGCCGCTATAGAGGCCGGTCCAAGTGAAGACGGGCAGGGCTGCGACGGGTGGGGCCGCACGAAGGGGCAGATCCGCCGCGAGCGCGTCGGCCGCGAAGCCGGCCAGGGGGATCAGAGTGAGCAGGACGCGCATCGCAGGGGGCTCGACAAGGTCGGTCGCAAGTTCCGCCTGTATGCGCGCGCGCTCACGCGGCGCCTGTCACCTGGCGGCCACTCTCCCGGCCCGTCTGACGCAAGAGGATCAGGGAAACGTCGACCTGTCGAGAAAAATCCTTCGCTGGCATGGATTTACATCGATAGTCGCAAAAACGTGCGCAAGGGATGAAAACGACGCGTGCCATCGCCATTTCTTTCTCTCTATTTCTGCATGGCCCAGCAGAAACACGATCTGCGCCGTAACGCCCCGTCGGGGTCAAGGCTCGAGGGGCCGCCACGCCTCCGCCGTCGGGCGCGGCCGCGACGCCATCATCCCGCCCGGTCGGCGGATGGCAGCCAGGCCGACAGGGCGTCCAGCACGGCCGCGACCGTCGCCGGATGGTTCATCAGCCAGGTATGGTGGGCCGGCACCGCGCACCATCGCTCGCCGACGCCGAGGCGGGCGCGCTCCACGCTGACGAGGCCGTCATGCGGCGTCGGGATTCGGGCGCGGAAGAACGGGATGAGCGCCCGCGTGCCCGCCACCACCGCCATCGGGCAGGCCGGGATCGGAATCGCCCCGGACGCGTCGGTGCGCAGGTCGCGGAGTGCCGGACCGAACAAAGCCCGCCCGAGCCGGAAGGCCGCGACGCAGTCGGCCGCCTCGCTGCCGCGGTTCGGGGTACCCAGCATCACGAGGCCCGCCGCGAGCTCGGGCTCCGCCGCGGCGAGGGAGCGGGCGACGAGGCCGCCCATGGAATGCCCGACGAGGACGATCGGGCCGTCGGCCCGCTGCCGGATCCCCGAGACGACGGAACGCAGGTGCTCCGCGCAGGCCGCGATGCCGAGGCGGCGGGACGGGTAACCGAGATTTTCGACGTGGTAGCCGGCCGCGATGAGACGCGCGGCGAGTCGCGCCATGCTGGCCTTCGTGCGCCCCAGGCCGTGCAGCAGCACCACGGTCATCTGCGTCTCGAACCGGATCTCTCGCCGTTGCTGCCTTGCAGCCGGTTCGATCCGTGATCGTCAGGGGAGGGGAATGGTGGGCGCACTAGGGCTCGAACCTAGGACCCGCTGATTAAGAGTCAGCTGCTCTACCAACTGAGCTATGCGCCCGTCGCCCGAGGGCGAGAGGGGAACGGCCACCAACCGTTCCTCAGGTGACGGCTGCTCCTGAGAGCACCCGGTTCAAGCTACCGCGAGAGTAACTTGGGTCTTGTGGTGGGCGCACTAGGGCTCGAACCTAGGACCCGCTGATTAAGAGTCAGCTGCTCTACCAACTGAGCTATGCGCCCGCTCTCACAAGAGCGCCTCCGGGGAAGCCACCAAACCGCCCCGGCGGTGAGGGTCGTTTAAGGGGCCGGCGCCGGGCTGTCCAGCCCCGATCCCGCCGACCCGTCGATTTTTTGCCGGCTGGCTCGCCGACCTCGCCTACTCGGCCCGGGTCACTCCGCGGCGGCGTGCTGGGCGTGGAGGCGGCTGGCGCCGGCCATCAGCTTGTTCAGCGCGGCGAGATAGGCCTTGGCCGAGGCGACCAGGGTGTCCGGGTCGGCGCCGCGGGCGGTGACGATGCGATCGTCCTGGCGCAGGCGCACCGAGACCTCGGCCTGGGCATCGGTGCCCTCGGTGACCGCGTGGACGTCGTAGAGCTCGAGCGCGGCCTCGTGCGGCACCAGGGCGTGGATCGCCTTGAAGACCGCATCGACGGGCCCGTTGCCGTCGGTCTCCTCGGTGACGATGCGGCCCTCGATGTCGAGCTTCATCGTCGCCCGCTGCGGGCCGCGGGTGCCGGCCATCACCGTCAGGGAGACGAGCTTGATGCGGTCGTGCGCGGTGGCCAGGTTCTCGTCGACCAGGGCCTCGATGTCCTCGTCGTAGACGTGCTTCTTGCGGTCGGCCAGCGCCTTGAACCGCTCGAACGCGTCCTGGAACTGGTTGTCCGACAGCCGGTAGCCCATGTCGTCGAGCTTCGAGCGGAAGGCGGCCCGGCCGGAATGCTTGCCCATCACCAGCGAGGTCTTGTGCACGCCGACCGATTCCGGCGTCATGATCTCGTAGGTGGTCTGGTTCTTCAGCATCCCGTCCTGGTGGATGCCGCTCTCGTGGGCGAACGCGTTCCGGCCGACGATCGCCTTGTTGTATTGCACCGGGAAGTGGGTGGCGCCGGCCACCAGCTTCGAGGCGCGCACGAGTTGGGTGGTGTCGATGCCGGTGGCGTAGGGCAGCACGTCGGCGCGGGTCTTGATCGCCATCACGATCTCCTCCAGCGCGGCGTTGCCGGCCCGCTCGCCGATGCCGTTGATGGTGCACTCGATCTGGCGCGCGCCGCCCTCGATGCCGGCCAGCGAGTTCGCCACCGCCAGGCCGAGGTCGTTGTGGCAATGGACGGAAAAGACCGCCTTGTCGGCATTCGGCACCCGCTCGCGGACGGAGCGGAACATCGCCCGGTACTCCTCGGGCGTGGCGTAGCCGACCGTGTCGGGCAGGTTGATGGTGGTGGCACCGACCCGGATCGCCGCCTCGACGCAGCGGCACAGGTAGTCGATCGGCGTGCGGGTCGCGTCCATGGCCGACCACTCGACGTCCTCGACGAGGTCGCGGGCCTGGGCCACGGTCTTCAGGATGATCTCCAGGACCTCGTCCTCGGTCTTGCGCATCTGGTGGGCCAGATGGATCGGCGAGGTCGACACGAAGGTGTGGATGCGCCCGCGCTTGGCGAAGCGCACCGCCTCGCCGGCCCGGGCGATGTCGGCGGGGATCGCACGCGCCAGGCCGGCGATCACCGCGGATTTCGCGCGGCGGGCGATCTCCGCGACCGCCTCGAAATCGCCGTTGGAGGCGATCGGGAAGCCGGCCTCGATGATGTCGACACCCATCGTGTCAAGCATCTCGGCCACCGCCAGCTTCTCCTCCAGCGTCATGGTGGCGCCGGGGCATTGCTCGCCGTCGCGCAGGGTGGTGTCGAAGATCAGCACGCGTTCGGCCGAAGTCGCGGTACGGGCGGTCTGGTCGGTCATGGCACTGGAATCCTGGTTCGCCCGGGATCAGGGGTCGCGCGGGCGCGTCGTCAGAGGAAGGTGTCGGGAAAAAGTATCTCGGTCCTCGATCCCCCAAGGGCCCAGGCGCACGCCCGGACGGCCCTCAGGGGCTGGTAAGGAGGAGAAGGCCGCCGAGGAGGAGCGCGCGCGCCCGCGCCGCCGAAAGGGCGGTCTTGGGAAGCGTCAGCGGGGAGCCGGCATGAGCCACGGCTCGCGTCTCCTGAAGGGTGCTGGACCCGGGGCGAGGGTCGCTTGTGTACCGGGCCGGAGGATCGATGACAAGGGCGTGATGACGCGGGAGCGATGACGATCCGCGATCACCCCTTGCGTCGTCCGGCGATTGACCGGCCCGTCCGTGATTGCGACAAGCTCGGCTTTACGCAACCGATCCCAAGGTGGAGCCTCCCCGTGTCGTATTGGAAGCCCGGGCTTGCCGTCGCGGCCCTCCTCGCCCTCGCCGCCTGCCAGTCGAAGCCGGCCGTGCCGCCGCCCGCCGCCGCGCTCGGCCCGGTCGCCGCGCTGCCCGCCGGGGCGCTGCCTGCCGGCACCGGTTGCGGCCCCGCCATCGCCCGCACCCAGGCCATCGTCGACAGCGACGTCGCCACCGGCAACCTCAACGCCCCGGTCGGCAAGCGCTTCTCCGCCGATCTCGCCCAAGCCTCCGCCGCCTGCGCGGCCGGCCGCGACGGTGAGGCCCTGCACCTGCTGGCTGCGGCCCGGTCGCGCTACGGTTATCCGTAGGGCGCGAGCCCGTCGGATCGGGATGACTCGACAGTCTTGACATCCTCCTCGTCATTCCGGGGCCGCGAAAGCGGTGCCCGGAATCCAGAAACACAGGTGCTTCCAAAGAAGATGGGACGATCTCCGGTTTATCCCGCACCATCAGCGGTTCTGAATTCCGGGTTCCGCTTTCGCGGCCCCGGAATGACCCGGTGGGTGTGATCACTGTCGGAGACAGTCACACCGGCTCTTGCAGAAAAGCCGTCTGCGCCGCCTGCTCCAGATCGGCGATCAGGTCGCCGGCCTCCTCCAGCCCGGCATTGAAGCGAAACATCGCGCCCCTCTGTAGCGTCGCCGGATCGCGGCGCGGATGGACCGGCAGCACCAGGGAGACGTGGCCGCCCCAGCTCTCGGCGACGCGAAACAGCAGCAGCGCATCGACGAAGGCCTGGACCCGCTCGGCCGGCAGTCCCTCGTCGAACGCCACCGTGAACAGGCTGTTGCCGGCGCCGAAATACTGTCGGAAGCGGGCATGGTACGGGCTCGCCGCCCGGGCCGGGCTCAAGATGTCGGCCGTGAACGGCTTGTCCTCGAACCAAGCCATCAGCGACCCGGCGGAAGCCGCGTGCCGCTCCAGGCGGCTCTCCGCGCTGTCGACCCGGTGGAACAGACGGGTGCAGGTCTGGGGCGAGACCGCCCCGTTGCCGCTGATCCGCAACTGCCGGCGCAGGCGGGCGAGGTCGGCCGCCTCGCGCGCCACCACGATGCCGCTCGGCGTGTCGCCGTAGCCGCCCTCGTACTTCGTCGTCGCCTGGACCGCGACGGCGATGCCGTGGTCGAGGGGCCGGAAGCGGACGTGGCTTCCCCAGGTATTGTCCATCACCGTACGAATGCCGGCCGCGCGCGCCGCCGCGACGATGCCGGCGATGTCCGGGATCTCGAAGGTCCCGCTCGCCGGCGCCTCGAGGTAGAGCATCGTCTCGGCGGGCGCGACGCGCGTTCCGGCCTCGCGGATCAGGGCGGCGACCTCCTCGCCCGAGGCGCCGGACGGATAGGTCATGAGCGCGGCGCGCCCCGTCTCGGACAGGTAGCGCCAGGCCGGGAAGTAGATGGCGTCCGGGATCAGCACGACCTTCGGGGCGAAGGCGTCGACGACCGTCGCGATCGCCGCGAGGCCGGAGGCGCAGACGATCGCGCCGGCCCCACCATGCAATCGGGTGAACTTCGCGCAGACCGCCTCGGCCTCCGGCGACAGGACGACGCCGTATTCGGCACCGCCATAGGGCGCGCGGCCCGCCGCATCGGCCGCCTCGTAGTCGCCGAGCGTCTCGAAGCCGACGCTGCTCTGGCCGAGCGAGCCGAGGTCCGAGAAGGCGCGGGCCTCCCCGAGGCCGCCCGGATTGAGGTGGCCGCGCGAGGCCGCGAGGTCGAGGATCGGGGCGTGGATGGCCTGCGTCTCCGGTCCGCACCCGGCGAGGAAGGCGGTGCGACGCTCGGCCTTGGTGCCGGCCTCGGCGGCGGAGGGGGCGGGCGGAGAGTGGGGCACGGCGGCATGTCCTTCGGGAGCGGATGGCGTGCCGTATAGGCCTGTCCCGTCCGACCCGCCACGCCGCCTCATGTCCTGCCGCGGGGGCTGCCCGGCGGGAACGTCCGGCGCCGCCGGCGGTTCGGGTACTCGGCCGTGCATCTGCGATCCGCACCGCCCGACAGGAGCCCGGCAGACCCGATGCAATCCCCGCCCGACAACCTCGATGCCCACGCCCTCGGTCGGGCTGCCCCCGACAAGGGCCTCGCCCGCGCGGCCTGCCCCTATGCCGAGGGCACGGAGGCGCGGGAGCGCTGGCTTGCCGGCTACGACGAGGCCGTGGCGGCGGGGGCGGAGCCTGTGACCGGCGGCCTCAAGCGCGAACCGGGCCGCTGATCCCCCGGCATGGACGCGCGAAATCCAGTCCGCCCGGGCCTCGACCGCAAGGCGGTCGGCGCCGTGGTGCTCGGCAACGCCCTCGAATTCTACGACTTCACCGTCTACGCCTTCTTCGCCAAGGCGATCGGCGAGGCGTTCTTCCCGGCCTCGGACGCGAGCCACAGCCTGCTCGCCTCGCTCGCCCTGTTCGGCGTCGGCTACGTCATGCGGCCGATCGGCGGCGCCCTGATCGGGGCGCTCGCCGACCGGTCCGGGCGCAAGCCCGCCATGCTGGTCACCATCGTGCTGATGGCGCTCGGCATGCTGATGCTCGCCGCCTGTCCCGGTTACGCGCAGATCGGCGGCTGGGCGCAAGCCATCGTCATCGCCGGCCGGCTGATCCAGGGCCTGGCGCTCGGCGGCGAGGTCGGCCCCTCGACCGCCTACCTGCTGGAAGCGGCGCCCGCCAAGCACCGAGGCTTCGTCACCAGCTGGCAGATCGCCAGCCAGGGCTGCGCGGCCCTCTTCGCCGGCCTGCTGGCGACGGCGCTCGCGCTGACGATCGGCGAGGCCGCCATGGCGGCCTGGGGCTGGCGGGTGATGTTCCTGGTCGGCCTCGCCGTCGTGCCGGTCGGCCTCGTGATCCGCAGCCACCTGCCGGAGACCGGCGGCGTCGAAAAGGACCCGACCGCCGCGGCCTCGACCGGGGCGGTGATCGGGCGGCTCGTGCGCGAGCACGGCCGCCTGCTCGGGCTGACCTTCCTGGTCGTCGCCGCCTCGACGGTCTCGAACGCGGTCGGCACCAACATGCCGGTCTATGCCGGCGCGACCCTGGGGTTGAGCGAGACGGTCGCGACCGCGGTGCCGATCGCGCTGGGCCTCGCCTCGGTGGCCTTCCCGCTGCTCGGCGGATACCTCGCCGACCGCTACGGCCGCCGCCCGGTGATGATCTGGCCGCGCGCCCTGATCCTCGTCCTGGCGGTCCCGGCCTTCGCCTGGCTCCTGCGGGCGCCGGGACCGCTCGCCGTCTACGCCGTGACCTTCCTGCTCTCGGCCCTGTCCTCGATCAACGCCGCGGCGGTGATCGTCGGCATTCCGGAGGCCCTGCCGCGCGCGGTGCGCAGCTCGGGCCTCGCCATCGTGTACGCGCTCGCGGTCTCGGTGTTCGGCGGCAGCACCAACTACGCGATCAACTGGCTGATCGCGGCCACCGGCGACCGGATGGCGCCGGCTTACTACCTCGCCGCCTTCAGCCTCGTCGGCACGGTGGCGGCATGGATGCTGCCGGAGACGCGCGGGCGGGTTCTCGACGCCGGGGAGGGAGGTCGGCGCTAGACGCTCGCGACCGCTTCCCGCGCGCTCCGTCGCCTCCCGTGAAAATTCCGCCGGACCGACGCCCGCAGGGCGGGGCGATGCTGGCGGTCGGGCGTTTCATGACGGAGATCGGGGACGACGCGGCGCCCGTTCGGAGCCGCGAGAGCAAGGTGACATGAGCAGCACAACCGCCTCCACGCAACGCTGGCGCTTCCTCGCCCCCGGACGGCGCCTGCCGGGTTCGCCGCTGGCCTTCCTCCTCCTCGCTCTGGCCGTCGCGGCCGGCGGCTGGAACACCGTCGCGGGTGCCCGCAGCCGGGCCGAGGCCGAGCGGCTGGGTCGGGTCATGGCGCTGAGCGAGCATGTGCTGTCGAGCATGAAGGATCTCGAGACCGGCCAGCGCGGCTACGTGCTGACCGGCCGCGAGGATTACCTCCAGCCCTACGACGCGGCGCTCGCCCGGATCGACGGCGAGCTCGCCGCCATCGACGCCGTGACGCCCGACCGGACTGTCCGCGAGCGCCGCCGCAGCGTGATCGCGGCCGAGAAGGACTACGCCGCCCGCGTCGTCGCCGCCCGCCGGAGCGGCGGCCAGGAGGCGGCACTGAGCCTGATCCAGACCGGGGAGGGCAAGCGCGTCATGGACGCCGTGCGCGAGACGACGCGGGAGGTCCAGGACCGGGCCGCCACCGACCTGCGCCACCTGGCCGAGGCCGACGCTCTGCGCTCGCCGCTCCTGTCCCTCGTCACGCTCGCCTGCGCGCTCGCGGCGTTCGGCCTCCTGGCCCGCCTCGCCCTGATGCGCCGCCGCGAGAGCCAGCGCATGGCCGACCTGCTGGAGAGCGTCCTGGAGAACGCGCCCGTGGGCCTCGGCTTCCTCGACCGCGACCTGAACCTGCGTCACATGAACCGGGCGCTCGGCAACATGAGCGAGCGTGGCTTCGGCGCCGATCTCGGCGCGCCGATCTGGGCGCTGCTGCCGTCCTTGCGCGACGCACTCGGGCCGAAGCTCGCGGCGGCCCGGGACAGCGGGCTCGTCACCGCCAATGTCGAGGTCGCGGTGCCGGCTCCGAGCGCACCGGGCGGCATCCGCCATTTCGAGGCGAGCTTCTTTCCCTTGCGCCGCCGCGGCGGCGGGCCCGAGGGCGAGCGGGCCGACGGCGTCGGCATCGTCATGGACGACGTGACCCTGGGAAAACTCGCCGAGCGCCGCCTCGTCGACAGCGAGGAACGGTTCCGCTCGCTCACCGAGGCGACCTCCGCCATCGTCTGGACCACCACGCCGGACGGCGCCTTCCGGGAGATCACCTCGGAATGGACCCGCTTCACCGGCCAGGCCCCCGCCGAGGCTGCGGGCCAGGGCTTCCTGGCGGCGATCCATCCCGACGACCGGGAGGCGACGCGGGACGCCTGGGAGCGGGCGGTGGCCTCGCGCGCGCTCTACGCCATCGAGCACCGCGTCCGCCGCCACGACGGGGTGTGGCGCCACATGGAGGGCCGCGCCGTGCCGATCCTGGAGGCGGATGGCCGCGTGCGCGAATGGGTGGGGGCGCATGCCGACGTCACCGCCCGCAAGGAAGCCGAGCTGGCGCTGGAAGCCGCCAAGGAGGCGGCGGAGGAGGCCAACCGCGCCAAGAGCCAGTTCCTCGCCAACATGAGCCACGAATTGCGCACTCCGCTCTCGGCGGTGATCGGCTATTCGGAGATGCTGCAGGAGGAGATGGAGGATCTCGGCGAGGAGAACCTGCTCGCCGACATGCGCAAGATCGAGGCGAATGCCCGCCACCTGCTCGGCCTCATCAACGACGTGCTCGACCTCTCGAAGATCGAGGCGGAGCGGATGGAGGTCTTCGCCGAGGACCTGGACGTCGCCGAGACCGTCCGGGAGGTCGCCACCACGGTCGACGCCCTGGTGGTGAAGAAGGGCAACTCGTTGAGCCTCACCCTCGGCGACGATCTCGGACGGGCCCATACCGACGCGACGAAGCTGCGGCAGTGCCTGATCAACCTCTTGAGCAACGCCGCCAAGTTCACCGAGGGCGGCACCATCACGCTTCGCGCCGAACGCGAGCACCGCGAGGGCGGCGACCGGCTGCGCTTCACCGTATCGGACACCGGCATCGGCATGAGCGAGGAGCAGCAGGCCCGGCTGTTCCAGCGCTTCACCCAGGCCGACGCCTCGACCACCCGCCGCTTCGGCGGCACCGGGCTCGGGCTGGCCATCACCCGCGCCTTCGCGCAGATGCTCGGCGGCGAGATCGCCGTCGAGAGCCGGTTGGGTGAGGGCACCACCTTCACCCTGGAACTGCCGGCGCTCTACGAGGAGCGCGGCCCGGCCGAGCCTGCCGGCCCGGTCGTGCCCGAGGCGCCGGCGGCCGCCGGGGCGCGTCCCGATACCGGCTCCAACCTCGTCCTCGTCGTCGACGACGACCCGGCGACCCGCGACCTCCTCGCCCGCTTCCTGCGCCGGGACGGGTTCTCGGTCGCGACCGCCGCGGACGGTCGCGTCGGCCTGGAGCAGGCGCGGCTTTTGCGCCCCCGGGTCGTCCTTCTCGACGTGACGATGCCGCGCATGGACGGCTGGTCGGTGCTGCGGGCGCTGCGCGCCGACCCGGATTTCGGCGCGACGCCGGTCATCATGGTGACGGTGCTCGACGAGCAGAACCTCGCCTTCTCGCTCGGCGCCACCGACTACCTGCACAAGCCGGTCGAGTGGGGGGCGCTCAAGGAGGCGATGGAGCGCTTCCGGCCCGCCATCCACGAGGGACCGGTCCTGGTGGTCGACGACGACCCGGACGTGCGCGAGCGCATGACCACCATGCTGACCCGCGAGGGCTGGCGGGTGGCGACCGCCGAGCATGGGCTGGCCGGCCTGGAGGCGGTCGGGGTGCGCAAACCCGGCCTGATCCTCCTCGACCTGATGATGCCGGAACTCGACGGGTTCGGGTTCCTGCGCGCCTTGCGCGACCGGCCCGACTGGCGCGACATCCCGGTCGTCGTGCTGACCGCCAAGGACGTCACCGCGGAAGACCGCCGCCGCCTCGCCGGCCAGGCCGACCGGATCCTGCCGAAGGCGGGCTTAGGGATGGCGGATCTCGCGGCGACCCTGCGCGGGTTGATGAGCCCGGGGGTGGGGAACGAGGCGGCGGAGGCGCCGGATCGGGCGGCGGCGCCGTGACGGCGCGGCTCCGCGCCGCGAGGCCGAATCGCGCCGGTGCCCTACCTTCACCGTCATGATCCTGCTTCGCCATGGCCAGAGCCAGTTCAACCTCCACTTCCACGCCACCGGCGTCGATCCCGGCATCGTCGATGCGCCCCTGACGCCGCTCGGCCACGAACAGGCGGAGGCCGCCTCCCGCGCGCTCGCGGGGGAGGGGGTACGGCGCATCCTGTGCTCGCCGCTCACCCGTGCGCTCCAGACCGCCGCCCCGGTCGCGTCGCGCCTGGACCTCCCCGTCCTGGTCACGCCGACGGTGCGGGAGCGCCGCGGCGCGAGCTGCGACATCGGCACCTGCCGCACCGACCTCGCCCGCGCCTGGCCCCATCTCGACCTGAACCACCTGGACGAGGTCTGGTGGCGGGAGGCCGAGGACGAGGCCGACCATGAGCCGGATCACCTGTTCGACGCGCGCACCGCGTCCTTCCGGGCCGGGATGGAGGGTGATCCCGACTGGGCCCACACCCTGGTCGTGTGCCACTGGGGATTCATCATGGCGGTCACCGGATGCAGCCTCGCCAACGGCGAGTGGGTCCGCTGCCGGATGGATGCGGGCGGGCGGCTGGTGGCGGTCGAGCGTTGATCTGGGTCGAGGTCAACCTGGGTCGAGGTCAATCTGGGTCACGGCGGCGAGGCGACCGTTGCCGCATCCGCGATGCGGACCGGAAACCGCGGCGCCCGGCGCTTCACTTATGCGAAAATCCGGCTCCCACGATCCGGCGGACCGACATCCCTCATCCGGACGGTGGTCGATCACCCATGCGCGACACGATCATTCGGCGAACCCGCACGTAATACTGGCGCAACAAACCTCCGCCACTCTGCGAGGTGAAAGGCGGACGATCGAGTCAGTCTCTCCTCTGATGTATTCAACATGCATCATTCCGATGAGTCCGATTCATTCCCGTGCTGTATCGGTGGCGTAGACGTAAGGCTTCCCCTGTATCGAGAAGGGTCGACGCGATGACGGTTCAAGCACGGCGCAGGCTCGACTTCACGGAGAGCGCGACGGACCAATCCGGAGAGGAGATCCGGTCGCATGTCCGGTCCCGGCTGGAAAGACTCATCGCCAGTCTGAACCCGGGCGAGGCGAGGGTTCGGGTCGAGGCGGATTAGGACTCCGCCCCGGACCCTGATCGAACGGCTTCTCCTACGCTTTCCGATCGATCGCTTCGCGATGCGGATAGCGGCCTCGCTCAGGCGCCGGGCGGGCTGATGATACGAAATCCGGAAGTCATCTTCCGGATTCCGCATCATCTCGATTCCGGCCCATCAGGCGGTGCCCAGAAGGTCCAGGATGGCGCGTCGGTCGGCGACGACGCCCGGATCCTCGCGGTGGCGCGGATAGGGCCGGTCGCATGCGATGTCGGCCCTGATCCGGGCCGGGCGGTCCGAGAAGACCAGGATGCGCTGGGCCAGCATCAGGGCCTCCTCGACGTCGTGGGTGACGAGGAGCGCGGTGAACCCCTTGTCCCGCCACAGGCGCACCAGCTCGGCCTGCATCGCCAGGCGGGTCAGCGAATCGAGCTTGCCCAGAGGCTCGTCGAGCAGCAGCAGCGGCGGCGCATTGACGAGGGCCCGGGCCAGCGCCACCCGCTGCGCCATGCCGCCCGAGAGCTGGTGCGGGAAGGCGTCGGCAAAGCCGGAGAGCCCGACCAGAGCGAGCGCCTCCTCGACGCGCCCGCGTTCCGCCCTCAGGCGTCCGCGGGCTTCGGGGCCGATTGCGACGTTGCCGATGACGCTGCGCCAGGGATAGAGCGTCGGGTCCTGGAACACGAGGCCGCGGGAGGGATGCGGGCCGCGCAAGGGAGCGCCGTCGACGGCGATCCGGCCCTCGTTCGGCGGCTCCAACCCGGCGACGAGGCGCAGCAGGGTCGACTTCCCGCAGCCCGAGGGCCCGAGCAGGGCCACGAAGGCGCCGGGCGCGACGTCGAACGACACGCCGTCGAGGACCGGGAGCGGCGCCTTCTTCAGGGCGAAGGCGTGGCGCACGTCGCGCAGCGAGAGAGCGGCGCCCTCCGCCGGGACCGGGGCGGGCGCCACGGAGGCGGGGGTTCGGGCGGGAGTTCGGGACGGGGCGACCAGGCCGGCTACCATTGGACGAGGCCCTTCTGCCAGGACAGGAGACGGTCGCGCAGCCGGAACAGCAGGGTGATCAGACCCGAGCAGGCCAGCGCCATCACGGCCAGCGCCGCGTACATGTTGGCGTAGGCCGCCCAGCCCTGCGCCCATTGCAGGTACCAGCCGAGGCCGGCTTTCACGCCCAGCATCTCGGCCACCACCAGCACCGCGAAGGAGCTGCCGAGCCCCATGAACAGCCCGACGAAGACGTGCGGCAGGGCCGCCGGGATCGCCACCTTGAGGATCAGGAAGCCTTCGCGGGCACCGAGCGTCCGGGCGACGTCGTAATACGCCTTGTTGACCCCGGCGATGCCCGACCAGGTCAGCACCGTGACGGGAAAGCCGGTGGCAAGCGCAACGAGGAAGGTCGAGGCCGCGCCGCTCGACGGGAAGACGAAGAACGCGAGCGGCAGCCAGGCGGTGGCCGGCAGCGGGCCGACGAAGCGCAAAACCGGATGCACCCAGTAGCCGACGCTCCGCGACCAGCCGACCGCGACCCCGAGGGTGAAGCCGGCGAGCGCCCCGAGGGCGTAGCCGCCGGCCAGCAGCCGCAGGGAATGCCAGACGCTGTCGGCGAGCCGCGCGTAATCCTCGACGAAGACCTCCAGGATCGCCTGCGGCGGCGGGAAGAACGGCATCGGCAGCCAGGCGCGCTTGGCGGTCGCCACCTCCCATAGGCCCAGCAGGGCGGCGAGCACGATCAGCCAGGGCGACCAGCCCTGGATCCGGTGGATCGGGCCGGCCTCGCCGGGACGCAGGAAGCCGGCCGCCAGGACCAGGGCTCCGAACCCGGCGAGACCGATGGCGAGTTCGCGGGTGAGGCCGAAATCGCCGAGGTCGGGCGGCAGCGCCACGAGGGCGGCGAGCCCGAACCAGGCGGCCGACGCCGCGACGGAGGCAGGGGCGGGCAGGAAGGCGGGGCGCCGGACGGTGCCCTCCGCCCGGGGAAGCGCGATGTCGCTCATGGGCAGCGCCTCAGCTCAGGACGTCGGCATAGACGCGCTCGGCGAATTGCTTCGCGTCGGTGCGGGCGCGGATCACCTTCACGGTCTTCAGCTCGTCGATATAGGCGGCGATCTGCTGCTTCAGCTCGGCCCCGAGGGGGTGGTGATGATGCGTGTGGCTGCGCAGCATCGCGGCGAGTTCGTCCACCGAGCCCTTGCCGCCATAGCCGGCATAGATCTTGGCCGCATAGTCCGGATCGTGCGCGACCTGGGTGCCGGCCTCCAGCAGCGCCCGTGTCAGCGCCGCAGCCACCGGACGCTCGTCGCGCACCAGGGCGCCGCGAAGCGCCAGGATGCAGCAGGTGCGGTCGTGGTACTCGGCCGAGAGGTTGTTGGCGATCTCGGTCAGGCGGGCGTCCTTCGCCCACAGGAAGGTGCGCGGATCGCCGTCGGCCAGCGCCTGCGCCTCGCCCTTCTCGACCGCGAGGTTGAGGAGATCCATCGGATAGACCCGCCACTCGACCTCGCGCTCGGGATCGATGCCGCGCTTGGCGAGCAGCAGGCTGAAGAAGTTCTTGGCCGGCGAGGCCTGGTCGCTCACTGCGATCACCTTGCCCTTCAGCGATTCCAGGCTGGTCGCCCCGGCGGAGGTGGCGCCGAGCAGCCGCATGCAGCCGCCATGGATGCCGGCCGTGACCTTGACGTCGAAGCCCTGCTCCAGGGGCTTGAGCCAGCGCAGCGCCATGCCGATGCCGGCATCCGCCTTGCCGGTGGCGATCGCCTCCAGCAATTGCTCGGTCGAGCCGCCGAAATTGACGAACTCCACGTCGAGACCATGCCGGGCGAAGATCCCGCTCTCCTTGGCGACGGGCGCGGCCGCGGTGCAGATCGCCGAGGCGTTCCAGGCGAGCTTGATCGGCCGCGGCGTGCCTTTCGGCGCCGGCCCCTCGGCGGCAACCCGGCAGATCGGCGTGCCGGGGAGGTCGGGGACCGGCAGGAGCCCGGCCGAGGAGGGGGAGCCGACGAGGCCGAAAGGTGTCGCGAGACCCAGGGCCGCGGCGCGGGCGAGGAAGCGGCGGCGGGATTCCGGATGCGTGGGGTGGGGGAGCGTCATCGTCCGGGGGCTTCCGGTGGACAGGGGAGGGCGTGTCGGGCGGCTCGAGCGGGAGTTTTTCGGGCCTCAGGCTCGAGCGTGCCGCGAACGGCCCATGCGGCCGGCCTCGATTCGCACCCTCCGCGCCGCCAACGCCGCGCGCTTGTCCATGAAGTCTTCGTCGAGCGACATCATGCCGGCCCCATGCAATGGGCACGCCGCCATGCGCCGTACCCGCCTTGTCGAGAGGCCTTGATCTTGTCGTCTTCGATTCGATCGGTCAATGAAACGGGATTGTTTTGTCTCGCGGATTGCTGGGACGGCGTTGCGAGACTTGGCGATCCGACAGCGACATTCTTCTCGGGATGCCAATTTTGCCATGCTGATGCGGCGGGCGCGATCGATGGAGAGGGTCGCGCGGCGTCGTGCTGCCACGCCCGTCCGCGACGTCGGGACGAGGTCGCGGACGGGGGCCTCAGGTTGGTGCCGGGATCAGGCCGGTTCGCGGAACGGATCGGCGACGATCGGCCAGAGCGGGCGCGACGCCCTCGGCAGGCGCAAGCGCGCGAAATCGGGATTGGCGCTGCCCGGCACGGCGACGTGGAGGATGCGGTCGGCCCGCGGGGCGAAGCCGGCATTGAAGTGCTGGGCCGACTTCACGAACACGGTGGCGTAGTCGGTCAGTGCTACGCCGAACTGCTCGAACACGCTCGGCTGGAAGACCTGGGTGCGCGAGGCGTTGAGCACGATGTGCAGGCCGCCCGCCTCGACCATCACGCAATCGCCCATCGGCTGCTTGCCGTTGCCGTAGGTCTGGACCGCGTCGGGCCGGATGCCGAGCACCTGCACCGTCAGATCGATGGGATCGCCCGACATCGGGCCGGTCTTGCCGCCGATGCGGAGGCTGAGGCGCGCGCCTTCGCCGGCCTCGCGGCAGAGCCGGACCGCGACCGGGTCCCAGAAGCTGCCGATGGCGCACCGGGTCGCGCCGGCCTCGACGAGCGCGCGCAGCAGAACAGTCGAATCGCTCGCCGAGCCCGCCCCGGCATTGTCCGAGACGTCGGCCAGCACCGTCACGCCGGCCTCGGGCGAGAGCGCCGCCTGCACCGCCTCGTCGAGGGTCAGCAGTCGGTCGGTGGTCGCCTCGCGCATCTCCCACAGCTCGCGGGCGAGCGCCTCGGCCGTCGTCTTGGCCCGGTCCGGATCGCCGTCGGTCACCGCCACCACCTTGGCGCCGACATCCGGGATGTCGGCCCAGGGGAAGCCGTGGGCCAGCGACAGGGACAGGATGCCGTCCCGCCCCTCGGCCGCGCTCATCCGGTCGACGAAGCCACGGGTGGGCTGGTTGGGCGTGCGCCACACCGCCAGCATCCGGCAATCGGCGACTGCGATCACGGGCCGGATGCGCCCGTGCCGGGTGTCGTCGCAGAGGCGGAAGAGGTCGCGGGCCCGGTCGTCGACGTCGATATGCGGATATTCCTTGTAGGTGAGCAGCACGTCGCAGGCCGCGACGATCCGGTCGGTCAGGTGGCAATGCAGGTCGAGCTCGACCCCGATCGTCACCTCTTGCCCCACGATCTCCCGCGCCGCGGCGACGAGCTCGCCCTCGCAATCGTCTTGCACGTCGGCGATCATCGCGCCGTGGAGGTTGAACAGGACCATGTCGACCGGACCGGCGGCACGCAGATCGCCCAGCACGCGGTCGCGCAACTCCACCCAGACGTCCTGGCGCGTCGGCCCGCCGGGCGGCGCGAAGGCGGCCAGGCTCTCGACGATCTCGTAGCCGGCGGCCTCACCGAGCGCGCGCCAGACCCGCATCGGGCCCGCGAACCAGTGATCCGAGCCGTGCGAGGCACCGGTCTCGACGTAGAGGTCGTCCAGGAAGGCGGCGCGCCCGGTCGGGATCGGCGAGAAGGTGTTGGTCTCGGTGCCGAGCGCGGCGATGAAGAGCTTCACGGGTTGGGTCTCCTGATGATCGACTGGGATTGGACAGGTTCGAGCGCCGCCGTCTGAGCGGCTGCGACGCCTGCTCGCTCAGAACGGTCCATCCTACCCACGACCTCATCCTGAGGTGCGGGCGATCGGAGATCGCTGAGCCTCGAAGGAGGGCTCCAGAAGTCGCTGCGATCCCTGGACCCCTCCTGCGAGGTCAGTCCATCGATGATGGACTGACACCTCAGGAGGGGGTCGCGGGTGGGATGAAGCAGGTCCTTCTTCGCTACGTCGTGAGGCGCATCAGCCCTTCGCTGCGACATGCACCCCCGGCCGCCGCCCGTCGTTCCATTTCCCCCCGGTCGCCCGTTCCACCTGCGCGGCGAGCTGCAGCAGCAACCCGTCCCGCCCTTGCGCCGCCTGGGCCTGGATGCCGAGCGGCAGGCCGTGCTCGTTCCAGGCCAGCGGCATCGACAGGGCGGGCAGGCCGCACAGGTTGGCGAGCGGCGTATAGGCGAAGTTGCGCCACAGGTTCTCGAACCAGGCGTAGACCGATGGCTCGTCGCTGATCGTCAGGTACTCGGTGGTGCCGACCTTAGGCGTCGGAAGGGCGGTGATCGGGGTCAGGATGATGTCCCAGTCCTCGAAGAAGGCGCCGAAGCCCCGCGCCGTGGTGTTGAACGTCGCCTGCATCGCCGTGCGCTCGGCGTAGCTCGCGTGCCGCCCGGCCTCCCAGATCCGGATGTTCATCGGCTCGATCAGGTCTTCGGGCGGACGCTCGAGGCCCTTCAGGGCGAGGAGCCCGTTGATGGTCTGGGCGAAGTTGGTGACGTAGCAGGTGGTCTGGGCCCGGAAGGCGGCCCTGATGTCGACCGCCGGGAGCGCCCACTCGACCTGGTGGCCGAGCCCTTCGAGGAAGCGCCCGATCCGCTCCAGTTCGGCGACGTGGTGGGGCACGGCGCGGTAATCGCCCCATTCGTGCGAGAGCGCGATGCGCAACCGGCCCGGATCGCGTTCGATCAGCGTGGCGTAGGGCTCGGGCGCGGTCCAGTAGGGCATGAACTCGCCGGGCGCCCCGCCGCGGCAAAGGTCGACGAAGGTCGCGGTGTCGCGCACGCTGCGCGACTGGCAGCCCTGGATCGACACGACGCTGGTGAGATCCGACCCGTAGGGCGCGATCGAGAACACGCCGCGGGAGGGCTTGAGCCCGAGATTGCCGTTGACGCCGGCCGGGATGCGGATCGAGCCGCCCCCGTCGGTGGCATGCGCCATCGGCACCACGCCCGAGGCCACCGCGGCGGCCGAGCCGGCCGAGGAGCCGCAGGTGGTGTAGTCGAGGTTCCACGGGTTGCGGGTGACGTAGACCGCCGGGTTCTCCGCCGAGCTGCACACGCCGAATTCCGGCGTGGTGGTGCGGCCGATGAGGTTCAAGCCGGCCTTGCGCATCCGGCCCGTGAGATGGCTGTCCGACGAGGCGCGATGGCCGCGCATCAGCAGCGAGCCCATCTCCTGGAGCCGGCCTTTGAGGGTCGGCCCGAGATCCTTCATCAGGAACGGCACGCCCGCGAAGGCGCCGTCGAGGTCGGTTCCGTCCCGGGCCGGGTCGGCGACGCAATCGTCGAACAGCTCGATCACGGCGCTGGTCGCCGGGTTGGTCAGCGCCACGCCGGCCGCCGCCTGCGCGGCGAGTTCCGCCGCCGTCACCTCCCCGGCGCGCACCCGCGCGGCGAGCCCGCAGGCATCGTGCTGCGCCCATTCCTCCCAGGTCATGGCGAGGGTCATCGGTGTGGTCCTGTTTTTGTTATGAAGATCGTTTCAAGACAAAGCGCTTCCCCTCCCCCTTGTGGGGAGGGGTTAGGGGTGGGGGTAGAGCAGAAGGCACCGCCGAGGTCTATCCGGCACCACCCCCACCCCTGCCCCTCCCCACAGGGGGGAGGGGAAGTGCTTCATCCTTGTTCGTCTGCATCAGGCGGAAGCCGCTTCGGGAAGATGCTCCCCCCGCCCGAATTCCCGCCCAGGCGCCGCCTCGATCAGCGCGCGGGTATAGGCCGCCTGCGGCCGGGCGAAGACCTCCGCCGTCGGGCCCTCCTCGACGATCCGGCCGCGCTGCATCACGATCAGCCGGTCGCAGATCTGCGCCGCCACCCGCAGGTCGTGCGTGATGAACAGGATCGCGAGGTCGAAGCGCCGTTGCACGTCGTCGAGGAGGGCCAGCACCTGGCGCTGCACCGAGACGTCGAGGGCCGAGACCGCCTCGTCGGCGATCAGGATCTCGGGCTCCATGGCGAGCGCCCGGGCGAGCGCGATGCGCTGGCGCTGGCCGCCGGAGAACTGGTGCGGGTAGCGGGCGAGCGCCGACGGGTCGAGCCCGACGAGGCCCATCAGCTCCCGCGCCTTCGCCATCGCCGCATCGGGGCTCATGCCGAAATTCACCGGCCCCTCGACGATCGAGGCGCCCACCGTCCGGCGCGGGTTGAGCGAGCGGAACGGGTCCTGGAACACAACCTGGATTTTCTGGCGCAACGGCCGGAGCTTTCGCTCGGGAAGGCGGGCGATGTCCCGGTCGGCGACCATGATCTGCCCGCCGCTCGGGGCGATCAGCCGGGCGATGCAGCGCGCCACCGTGGACTTGCCCGAGCCCGATTCGCCGACGATGCCGACCGTCTCGCCGCGCCGGATCCGGAGTGCCACCTCGGCGGCGGCGTGGACCTCGCGAGTCTTCTTGAACAGGCCGCCGCTGCGATAGGTCTTCGCGAGGGCCGCCGTCTCCAAAGCCAGCGCCCCGGTCACCGGCGGCCGCCTTGCGGGCGCCATCGTCGGCACGGCGGCGATCAGCATCCTTGTGTAGGGATGCTGCGGGTTGCCCAGAACCTGCATCGCCGGCCCCTGCTCGACGATGCGGCCGTGCTGCATCACCACCACGCGGTCGGCGATCTCCGCCACCACGCCGAAATCGTGGGTGATGAACAGGACGCCGGTGCCGCGCCGCGCCTGCATCTCGCGGATCAACCGCAGGATCTGCGCTTGCGTCGTGACGTCGAGCGCCGTCGTCGGCTCGTCGGCGATGAGAAGGGCGGGATCGAGGATCAGGGCCGCCGCGATCATCACCCGCTGGCGCTGGCCGCCGGAAAGCTGGTGGGGATAGGAGGCGTGCATCCGCTCCGGATCGGGCAGGTGCATGGCCTCCAGCATCGCCAGCACCTTGGCCCGGCGCTCCGACGCCCCGAGGTCGGTGTGGATGCGCAGGACTTCCTCGATCTGGTCGCCGACGGTCAGCACAGGGTTCAGGGCCGTCATCGGCTCCTGGAAGATCATCGCCATCCGGTCGCCGCGAAGCGCCCGCAGGCGCTGCGGGCTTGCCGTCAGCACGTCCTCGCCGTTGAGCCGGATCGCGCCGGCGACGGGTTTCAGCACCTTGGCGAGGAGCCCCATCACCGAGAAGGCGGTGACCGACTTGCCCGAGCCGGATTCGCCGACGACGCAGACGATCTCGCCGGGGGCGACCGTGAAGGAGACACCGTCGACGGCGCGGAGCCGGTCGCCGCCGCCGGGAAGCGCGATGGCGAGGTTCTCGACGTCGAGAACGGGGGAGGATGCGGTGCTCATCGGCCGGTCATCTTCGGATCGAGGGTGTCGCGCAGGCCGTCGCCCAGCATGTTCACGGCGAGCACCGTCAGGCCGAGGAAGATCCCCGGATACAGGATGTTGTGCGGATAGACCCGGAACAGGTTGCGCCCCTCCGCCATGATGTTGCCCCAGCTCGGGATCTCAGGCGGGATGCCGATGCCGAGAAAGGACAGGACCGCCTCGACCAGGATCGCCGAGGCGGCGATGAAGGTGCCCTGCACGATCAAGGGCGCGATGGTGTTGGGCAGGATGTGGCGCGCCATCAGCAGCGGCAGGCGGGTGCCGGCCATGATCGCGGCCTCGACGTAAGGTTCCTCCCGCACCGAGAGCACGATCGAGCGCACCAGCCGGACCACCCGGGGGATCTCCGGCACCACGATCGCCGCGATGACCGCCGGAAGACCGGCCCGGAACAGCGACACCACCGCGATGGCCAGCAGGATGCCGGGGATCGCCATCAAGCCGTCCATCAGCCGCATGATCGGCCCGTCGAGGGGACGGATGTAGCCGGCCACCAGGCCGAGGAAGAGACCGATGGCGAGCGACAGCGCCGCCACCGAGACGGCGATGGCGAGGGAGACCCGGGCGCCGTAGAGCACCCGGCTGTAGACGTCGCGCCCCAGGCTGTCGGTGCCCATCCGGTGACGATAGGTCGTGGCCGTGCCATCCTCGGCCCGGAGCGTGCGCTCGAAGCCCGGCGGGCGGTTGCGGGTCGCCGGGTTGATCGCGGCCGGGTCGAGGGTGCCGAGAAGCGGCGCGAAGGCACCGATCAGCGCCATCAGGAGAAGGAAGCCGGCGCCGATCGCGACGACCGGGTTGCGCACGAGGCGGGCGGCGAGGGTGCGGCCGGGCGGCAGGGGCGCTGCCGCGGCGGCCGCCAGCAGGGTCGGCTCGGCACTCAATGGCGGATCCTCGGGTCGAACAGGCTGTAGGTCAGGTCGATCAGGAGGTTGATGAGGACGTAGACGCCCGAGAACATCAGGATCAGCGCCTGGATCGTCGGGTAGTCCCGGGCCAGCACCGCATCGACCGTGAGGCGGCCGAGGCCGGGGATGGCAAAGACGCTCTCGGTCACCACCACGCCGCCGATGAGGAGCGCGATGCCGATGCCGACCACGGTGACGATCGGCACCGCGGCGTTCTTGAGGGCGTGCCGAAACAGGATCTTGCGCTCGACCTGGCCCTTGGCCCGGGCGGTGCGGATGTAATCCTCGTTCAGGACCTCCAGCACGCTCGCCCGGGTCATCCGGGCGATGAGTGCGATGTAGACGACCGACAGGGTCACGGCCGGCAGGACCAGCCGGTGCAGGTAGCCGCTCAAGCCCCCGGAGAGCGGCTGGTAACCCTGGACCGGGAACCAGCCGAGCGTGATCGAGAAGAGGTAGATCATCCCGTAGCCGATCACGAAGACCGGCACCGAGAAGCCCAGCACCGACACGCCCATCACGATCCGGTCGAGCCAGGAGCCGTGCCGGTAGGCCGCCACGACGCCGAGCGGGATCGCCAGACAGACCGCGATCAGCATCGTGGCGGCGGCGAGCGACAGGGTCGGCTCGATCCGCCCGAGGATCAGCTCGCCGATGCTCTTCTTGAAGAAGAACGATTCGCCGAGATTGCCGTGGAGGAGGTTGCCGATCCAGATCGCGAACTGCGCCGGCAGCGGCTGGTCGAGGCCGAGCTTCTGGCGCACCTGTGCGATCTGCTCGCTCGAGGCGTTGTCCCCGGCGATCACCGCCGCCGGGTCGCCGGGGGTGAGCCGCAGCATCAGGAAGACCAGCACCGCGACGATCGCCAGGACCGGGATGGCGGCGAGCAACCGCCGCAGGATATAGCCGGCCATCGCCCTACTTCTTCTCGACGTTCCAGAACACCGGCACGGCGGCGGTCAGGATGCCGGTGACGTTCTTGCGCGCGGCGATCGGGATGTAGAACTGGCCGAGCGGGATGTACGGCACCACCTCGCGCCAGCGGGTCTGCACGGCCTCGGCGATCACCTTCTGCTTGGCCGGATCGACCTCGCGGGCGAAATCGTCGCGAAGCTTCTCCATCTCGGCATCGCAGGGCCAGCCGAACGGGGCCTTGTCGCAGCTCATGTTCATGAAGCTCGACATCACCGGGTTCAGGATGTCGGCCGAGACCCAGGAGGTGTTCATCAGGTTCCAGCCGCCCTTGTCGACCGGATCCTTGCGCACACGGCGCGACACCACGGTCTGCCAGTCGGAGGATTGCATGTCGACCTTGAAGCCGCCCTTCTCGAGGAGCTGCTTGGCGACGGGGCCGAGATTGGTCAGGGTCTGAAGGTCGGTCGATTGCAAGAGGACGATCGGCGTTCCGTCATAGCCCGCCTCCTTCAGCAACTGCTTCGACTTGGCGAAATTGGATTCGAGCAGCCCGTCCATGCCCTTGTCGGTGGCGAGCGGCGAACCGCAGACGAACAGGGCCTTGCACGGCTTATAGTAATCGGGATCGCCCACCACCGCCTGGAGGAAGTCGGTCTGGTTGAGGGCGTAGGTCAGGGCCTGGCGCACCTTCGGATTGTCGAAGGGCTTGATCAGGTGGTTCGGCCGCATCGCATATTGCAGGCCGAGCGGGTTGTAATCGACCAGGTTGACGCCATCGTCACCCTTGATCAGCGGAATCAGGTCGTAGGCCGGCTGCTCGATCAGGTCGATCTCACCGGCGAGCAGCGCATTGACCGCCTGCTGCTGGTCCGAGATCGCCAGCCACTCGACCCGGTCCACCTTGACCACCTTGCCGCCGGCGAGCCCCGAGGCCGGCTCGGGCCGCGGCTTGTAGTCCTTGAACTTGGTGTAGACGATTCTGTCGCCGGGCTTCCACTCGTCGGTCTTCATCACGAAGGGCCCGGAGCCGGTGAAGTCCGAGATCTGCTGGTTCGGGTCGGTCTCGGCGACCCGCTTCGGCATCATGAACGGCACGTTCGAGGACGGCTTGGCGAGGCCGAACAGCAGCAGCCCCGTCGGCGACTTGAGCTTGACGGTGAAGCGCTTCGCATCGTCGACGGTCATCCCGTCGACGAAGGTCATCAGCTTCTGGCCGAGGGAGTCGCGGGCGCTCCACCGCTTGATCGAGGCGACGCAGTCCTCCGCCGTCACCGGCTTGCCGTCATGCCAGGTCAGCCCGTCGCGCAAGGTGAACGTATAGGTCAGGTTGTCGGGCGACACGGTATAGGTGTCGACCATCTGCGGCTTGATCTCGCCCTTGCCGTCGAGCGCGAACAGCGTGTCGTAGATCATGTAGCCGTGGTTGCGGACGATGTAGGCGGTGGTCCAGATCGGATCGACGATCTTGACGTCCGAATGCATCACCGCCTTGAGCGTCTGCGCCGGTGCGGCCGCGGGGGCGATGAGGGCCGCGCTTGCCGCGAGGAGGCCGAGAACGGACCGACGAAACGCCATCAAATTGTCTCCTCGCGATGTCGCCGTGCGGCGATCCAGTCGGGGCGCGGGGCCCGATGCCCGCCGCGCAAGCCATGCAATCGACAGACCAGCTCGGCCGCAACAGCCGAAGCCGATCGGTTGCGCCGAAGAATTCGGCTCAGGTGAAGTCTCTGGACAGCAGAGGCGGGGCCGCGCAGGTCTTCGTGAGACCATGCCGCTGCAGACGCATCACAGGATGCGGGAGGGAGCCTGAGCTGACTACGACGAAATCGGGGGAGGGGTGCACCGCTTTTCGTGGCACCCTCGGGCCGTCAGGCCCGAACCCGGAGCAGCGCGGCTTCCAGCTCGCGACGCAGCCGCTCGGCGGCATAGCTCGGCTGGCGGGCGGCGGGCACGCAGAGGTCGAGGAAGGTCTCGACCGGCATCGTGTCGGGGAAGGGTACCGCCACCATCGTGCCGGCCTCGATCTCCTCGGCCATGGCGACGCGCGGCAGCACCCCGAGGGCGCCGGCCTGCCCGATCAGCGTGCGCTGGAGGTCGAGGGAGGCGGCCTCGAAGGTCGGCACGATCCGGCACCCGGCCTCCGCCGCCGCCCGGTCGAGGAAGGTGCGCACTCCGAATTCAGGTCCCGGCAGCACCCAGCGATAGGTTTCGAGCGCCGCGCAGGTCGCGCCGTCTCGTCGCGTCACCGGATGGCCGGGTGGGGCGATGATGAATTGCGGCAGCCGCACCCGCTTGACCACCGCGATCGCGTCGGAGGCCGGAGCGAAGAAGGTCAGGGCGAGGTCGCAGGAGGCGTCCTCGATCGCCCGCACCGCCTCCTTCGCGGTCCCGGTGCGCAGGCGGGCGCGGACCTGCGGGTGGCGGGCCGCGAAGGCGGCGAGCACCGGCACCAGGATCGCCGAGGCGACGCCCTCCGCCGCGTGGACGCCGACGAGGCCGCCGCGCAGGCCCTTCAGGTCGTCGATCAGCCGGACGACGTGGTCGAGCTCGTTGATCGTCCGGTCGAGCTTGGCGGCGAGCAATTCACCCGCCGCGGTCAGCCGGATGCCGAGCGGCCCGCGTTCGAGCAGCGGCGCGTTCATGTAGTATTCGAGTTGCGAGATGTGCCGCGCCAGCACGTTGGGATGGATGTCGAGCTGGGCGGCGGCGTCGCGCAGCGACGTGCAGCGGGTGACGACCGCGAAATAGTGGAGAGCGACGATCTTCGCCATGCCGGAGCGCTCCAGATCGTCGGGATTCGAGTCCACGCCCGCCCGTCACCGGCGGGACCGTCCGGGCAGGAAGGGCGAGGCTCGCCCCCGGCCGCGGAGCACTCCAGTAGAGATGGAAGTTCAGTCGAGTCAATCTCTTAGCAGGAGAGCTCCCCGAGCCCGGCGTCGCCCGGCACCCCCGCTTGCAGCGCCGTGCATCGCGCCGGCGCCGCGTCCCGGCTATGCAGGGGGCGTCCCTGCCTTCGAGGAGCCCCCGATGCCCCTGGATCCCGCCCTGCGCGACCGCATCGTCGCCGCAATCGCCGAGAATTTTTCCGCGCAGGTCGCTCACACGCAAGCGCTGATGCGCTTCCCCTCGACCCGCGGCGAGGAGCAGGCGATCCAGGACTTCGTCTTCCGCACCTTCCGCGAGCGCGGCTACGCCATGGACCGCTTCGCGATGGAGCGGGCGCAGATCGAGGCGCATCCGGGCGGCGCCAAGTTCAGTCCCGAGCATTCCGAGGCGCCGATCGTCGTCGGCATCCACCGGCCGCGGGAGGAGCGGGGGCGCTCGCTGATCCTCCAGGCCCATGTCGACGTGGTGCCGGCAGGCCCCGCCGACCTCTGGACACACCCGCCCTTCGAGCCGGTGGTGGAGGGGGACTGGCTCTACGGCCGCGGCGGCGCCGACATGAAGGCGGGGCACGCCGCCAACCTGTTCGCCCTCGACGCGCTCCGCCGCATCGGGCTCCAGCCTGCGGCCACCGTGACGCTGCAATCGGTGGTGGAAGAGGAATCGACCGGCAACGGCGCCCTGATGACCCATCTGCGCGGCTACCGCGCCGACGCGGTGCTGATCCCCGAGCCGGAGGAGGAGATGCTGGTGCGCGCCAATACCGGCGTCTTGTGGTTCCGGGTCGAGGTCCGGGGCCGGCCGGTCCATGTCCGCGAGATGGGCACGGGGGCGAACGCCATCGACGCGGCCTACCGGGTGATCGGGGCGTTGCGCGCCCTTGAGGAGCGCTGGAACGCCGACAAGGCCGGCCGCCCGCATTTCGAGGGCGAGGCGCACCCGATCAACCTCAATATCGGGCGGATCGAGGGCGGCGACTGGGCCTCCTCGGTGCCGGCCTGGTGCCGGATCGACTGCCGCATCGCGATCTATCCGGGGACCAGCGCAGCGGAAGCGGCGCGCGAGATCGAGGCGGCGGTCCAGGCCTTCGCCCGGGACGACGCCTTTCTCTCGAACAGCCCGCCGAGCGTCACATTCCACGGCTTCTTCTCGGAGGGCTACGTGCTGGAGGAAGGCTCGGAGGCGGAAGCCGTGCTGGCCCAAGCGCACGAGGCGGCGACGGGAATGGCGCTGAAGAGCTTCATGACCGCGGGCTACCTCGATACGAGGGTCCATGCCCTCTACGACCGGGTGCCGGCGCTCTGCTACGGGCCGAAGAGCGAGAACATCCACGGCTTCGACGAGCGGGTCAGCCTCGCCTCGCTGAAGCGCATCACCACCGCCATGGCGCTGTTCGTCGCCGAGTGGTGCGGGACGGAATCCGTGTCGTGACGGTGATCCCACCCACCACCTCATCCTGAGGTGCTGCCGCTTGCGGCAGCCTCGACGGAGGGCTCCAGAGACCACGGCAATTCCTGGAGCCCTCCTTCGAGGTCAGTCGATCTTCGATCGACTGACACCTCAGGATGAGGTCGCGAGTGGAGTCCCGTATTTTATCGTGCCGATCGAACCGCCGATCAATCGAAGCTGCGCTTCGTGCCCGACCCGCCGAGGCTGATCTTGCGGGTCTGGGGCGCCGCCGGGGCGGCCTGGACGGGTTTCGGCGGCGGCAGGTGGGCCTGGCCGTGGACCACGGCGCCGATCTCGCCCAAGGCCTTCACCAGGTCGTCCTTGCCGCAGGTGCGGGCGACGGTGAGGCCGAGCTTGTGGGTGTGGCTCTTGGCGTAGAGGTAGCCCGCGAGCTTGGCGCGGGTCTCCACCGGCAGGGCGTCGAGGAGGTCCGGCAGGTCCTCCGGCTCGGCCCGGTAGATCTCCCCGAGGGTCGCCAGCGGGACCGGGCAGTCGCGGTCGGCTTCGGCGCCGCTGGTGGGATGGCCCTGGATCATGATGCGTCCTCCGGCTGATGGCGTGCCGCCGACACTAGGTCCATCCGCGGGACGAAGAAACCGCGGGGCCTTCGAATCGGGGCGCTCGCGCTCCGCCGCCTCGATGCCCTATGCTCGCGCCGGAGACCAGGGGCAAAGGGGGGCAGCGGGGATCATGACCACCGACGCGACGACCGAAGAGGCGGCCCGGCCGCAGGGCGACCTGACGGTGCGGACCATCGCCATGCCGGCCGACACCAACGCCAACGGCGACATCTTCGGCGGCTGGGTGATGTCGCAGATGGACCAGGCCGGCGGCATCGCCGGGGTCGAGCGGGCGCAAGGACGCGTCGTTACGGTGGCGGTGGACGGCATGACCTTCCTGCGGCCGGTTCGGGTCGGCGACGTGCTCTGCGTCTACACCCAGGTGGTCGCCACCGGCCGGACCTCGATGCGGATCCAGATCGAGGCCTGGGCCCGGCGCTTCCGCACGCAGACGCGCGAGAAGGTGACGGTCGGCGTGTTCACCTTCGTGGCGATCGACGACGAGGGCCGCCCGCGCCCGATCCCGCCGGCGGCGCCGGGCGTGAGTCCGTGAGCCCGGCCGATCCGGACACGTTCGTTTGCCAGGAATGCGGCGCCTGCTGCGCCTATTCGGCGGAATGGCCCCGGTTCAGCACCGAGGACGATGCCGACATCGCCCGGATTCCAGAGATTTACATCGACGATCCGGCCGGGCGGATGCGCTGCGAGGGCGAGCGGTGCAGCGCCCTCGACGGCAAGGTCGGCGAGCGCGTGGCGTGCAAGGTCTACGCAGTGCGCCCCGAGGTCTGCCGCACCTGCGAGCCCGGCGACCCGGAATGCCTGATCGCCCGGCGGCATCACGGCCTGCCGGTCTGACGCGTCAGCCCCTTGCGCCGCAGGCGCAAGCCGTTCACATCCGCCGGATGATCGATCATCCGACCCGGGACGTCGGCTTCGGGGTCTACCTGCACTGGCCCTTCTGCGCCGCGAAGTGCCCCTATTGCGACTTCAACAGCCACGTCCGCCACGGGCGCCTCGACCAGGCGCGCTGGCGCGCCGCCTTCGCGCGCGAGATCGCCCACGCGGCCGCCCACGCGCCGGGGCGGACCGTGACCAGCATCTTCCTCGGCGGCGGTACGCCCTCGCTGATGGAGCCGGAGACGGTGGGTGCGCTCCTCGACGCGGTGGCGGGCGCCTGGAGCGTGTCGCCGGACGTCGAGGTGACGCTGGAGGCCAACCCCACCAGCGTCGAGGCCGGCCGCTTCCGCGGCTACCGGGCGGCGGGGGTCAACCGGGTCTCGCTCGGCGTCCAGGCCCTCGACGACGCCTCGCTGAGGACGCTCGGCCGGCTGCACAGCACCGAGGAGGCGATGCGGGCGGTGGAGACCGCCGCCGCCCATTTCGAGCGCTATTCCTTCGACCTGATCTATGCCCGCCCGCATCAGACGCCGCAGGCCTGGGCGGCGGAACTGCGCGGGGCGATCGCCCGGGCGGCGGAGCACCTGTCGCTCTACCAGCTCACCATCGAGGAGGGGACGCCGTTCTACGGGCTCGCCGCCGCCGGCAAGCTCACCGTGCCGGACGACGACACCGCGCGGCTCCTCTACGACGTGACGCAGGAGGTCTGCGAGGCCGCCGGCCTGCCGGCCTACGAGATCTCGAACCACGCCCGACCGGGCGCTGAGTCGCGCCACAACCTGCTCTATTGGCGCTACGGCGAATATGCGGGCATCGGCCCCGGCGCCCATGGCCGCCTCGTGCTCCCCGAGGGCCGCACCGGTACCTCGACCGAGCGCAACCCGGAAGCCTGGCTCGCGAAGGCCGAAGGCGAGGGCCACGGCATCGTCGAGACGGAACGCTTGAGCCCGGGCGACCAGGCCGACGAGTTCCTGATGATGGGCCTGCGCCTGCGCGAGGGCATCGACCCTGCTCGCTACGCCGCCCTCAAGGGCCGCCCCCTCGACCCGGACCGCATCGCCGGGCTGGTCGCGGCCGGGCTCGTCGCGCGAAAGGTCGACGGCCGCCTCGCCGCGACTCCGAGGGGCGCGCCGGTGCTCAACGCCGTGGTGGCCGAGCTCGCGGCCTGAGCCGGCCCGGTCGTGATGGTGTGCCTTCGGGCGGCGTCCGTGCGGGATGCGCCGGCCGAGGCGGGGACCAGGCGATGTCAGGACAGGAGAGGCCCGATCGGCTTCGGGTTCTCGTGGTCGATGACGAGTGCTTCGTCGCCGACGACATTGCGCGGGCGCCGATCCGGCACGGGGCCGAGGCGGTCGGCCCGGTGCCGACGGTCCGGGAGGCGCGGGCGCTCGCGGTCTGGCAATTCCTCGATCTCGCCGTCCTCGACATCAACCTGCGGGGTGAGCTGGTCTATCCCCTGGTCGCCGAGCTGACGCGGCGCGGCGCGGCGATCGTCTTCGCCGCCGGCCACGACGCCGCGGCGGTCCCGGCCGATCACGAAGCGACCCCGGCCTGGTCGAGACCCTTCGACGTCAACGGCCTGGCGGGCGTGCTGCCGTCCTTGCGCCGCGCCTGAACGCCGCGGGATTTTTCGCAGTGCAAAAACGTGCGGTACGCTGCGTTCCGATACCGCCGTGTTTTGACGCGCCGCAGCGGAACCGCCACGCGGACGCCCTGTTCTGAGTCGAGGCGATGTCTGCCCCGACGGCAGCACAGGAGACGAACTGCATGGCAGCTGAGAAGGAAACCAAGGCATTTCCCGCCGCCGCGAGCACGCGGGTCCCGTTCGCGCTGGCCCTGTCGGCGCTGGCCGGCTGCGCGGACGCGATCGGGTTCCTCGAATTCTCGCAGCTGTTCATGTCGTTCATGAGCGGCAACACCACCCGCCTGGGCGCCGCGGTCAGCCTCGGCGATTGGGGCAACGTCACCCGGGTCGGCAGCACCATCGCGCTGTTCTGCTTCGGGGCGTTCCTCGGCACGCTCATCGCCGCCGCCGTCGGCTACTGGCGGCTCGCGGTGCTGCTCGGCCTCCAGGCGCTCCTGCTCTGCGTCGGCCTGTTCATGCCGCGCGGCCCCGAGGAATTCCCGATCCACGCCTACCCGATCGTGCTGGCGCTCGGCATGCAGAACGCCGTCCTGCAGGACGAGGAGGGGAGGAGCCTGGCGCTCACCTACGTCACCGGCGCGGTGGTGCGCTTCGGCACCGGGCTCGCCAACCTGCTGCTCGGCCATCCCTCGCCGTCCTTCTGGATCCAGGCGCCGCTCTGGGCCGCCCTGACTCTCGGGGCGATCACCGGCGGTCTGCTGCACGGCGTCTTCGGGGAGCGCGCCTTCCTGGTCCCGGCCCTGGTGGCGGCGGTGCTGGCGGTCGTCGCCCTGGTGATGACCCTGATCCACGGCGACGGGCCGCTCGTCTCGGGCACCAAGTCGCCGGCACCGGACGCCGCCGCGACCGCGCCCCCGGTGGTGTGAGGCCGGGTCGGGCGTCCCGCTCCGGCAAAGATTACGCATCGTTCATCGGGCGGAGACACCGGCGTAAGCCGGCGGGGTCCATAACGGCATGGTCGCCGGACGCGGCGCCGCCCTCATCCCCCCGGGCGCCGCCGCGATCCAAGGCCCCGAGGGCCGAGGCGCCGGGTCATCATCGTCGCCCCCCAGACGACCCGGTGCTCCGCGCCGCGGCAGGCCGAGCCCCCCGCTCGGCCTGCCGACCCGGAGGCGACGCCCGACGTGCCGCACCTCCCCCCTCGAAGCGGCACGTCGGGCGGGGCCCGTTCCGGGGCCAGGGCGCCAGGATCCCGGATACGGAACTCTCCCGCGCGCCGGGGATCTGCCCTAGAATGCCCGACATGCGCCTCCTGATCATCGAGGACGACCGCGAGGCGTCCACCTACCTCTCCAAGGCCTTCCGCGAAGCCGGCCACGTCGCCGACACCGCCGATGACGGGCTCGACGGCTACGCGCTGGCGCGCGAGGGCGCCTACGACGTGCTGGTCGTCGACCGCATGCTGCCCAAGCTCGACGGCCTGTCGCTGATCCGGTCCCTGCGCGAGCAGGGCGTCGAGACGCCGGTGCTGATCCTGTCGGCGCTCGGCCAGGTCGACGACCGGGTGAAGGGCCTCAAGGCCGGCGGCGACGACTATCTCCCGAAGCCCTACGCCTTCTCCGAGCTGATGGCCCGGATCGAGGTCCTGGCCCGCCGCCGCGGCGGTGCGTCGTCCACGGAGGCGACGAGCTACCGCGTCGGCGACCTCGAACTCGACCGGTTGTCGCACCGGGTCACCCGGGCCGGCCAGGAGATCCCGCTCCAGCCACGGGAATTCCGCCTGCTCGAATACCTGATGCGCCATGCCGGCCAGGTCGTGACCCGCACGATGCTGCTGGAGCACGTGTGGGACTACCATTTCGACCCGCAGACCAACGTCATCGACGTCCACGTCTCCCGCCTGCGCGCCAAGGTCGACAAGGGCTTCGAGCGGCCGATGATCCACACCGTGCGGGGCGCCGGCTACATGGTCCGTGCCGGCGGCGAGGCGTGAGCGCGCCGGCCGCACCCGCGGGGCATGACGGCAGGAATGACGGGGTCCTGGCACGCCTCGGCACCCTGTTCCGCACCACCGCGTTCAAGCTCTCGCTCGCCTATCTCCTGGTCTTCGCCGCCTTCGCGTTCTTCGCCCTCGGCTACGTCGCCTGGAACGCCCGGCGCGTCCTCGACGACCAGATCGTCTCGACCATCGAGGCCGAGATCAACGGCCTGTCCGATCAATACGCCGCGGGCGGCATCCGTCGCCTCGTCAGCGTGGTCGAGCGCCGCTCGCGCGAGCCCGGCGCCTCGCTCTACCTCGTCACCACGCCGGCGGGCGAGCACGTCGCCGGCAACGTCGAGGCGCTGCCGCCCGGAACCCTCGCCGAGCCCGGGCAGACCGAGACGGCGTATGCCCGCAACACCGACAACGACCGCCTCGACCACCGGGCGATCGTCCGCATCTTCACCCTGCCGGGGGGCTTCCGCCTGCTCGTCGGCCGGGATGTGGAAGAGCGCGACCGCCTGCGGGCGGTGATCGGGAGGGCCTTCGCCTGGTCGCTGATGCTGGTGGTGGGTCTGGGCTTCCTCGGCAGCTGGTTCATCGCCCAGCGCGTGCTCAAGCGCGTCGACCACATGACCGACATCACCCGCACCATCATGGCGGGCGACCTCGACGGCCGTCTGACGCTCGCCGGCACCGGCGACGAGCTCGACCGGCTGGCGAGCAACCTCAACGCGATGCTCGACCGCATCGGCGAATTGATGCGCGGCATGCGCGAGGTCTCGGACAACATCGCCCACGACCTCAAGACCCCGCTCACCCGCCTGCGCAACAAGGCCGACGCGGCGCTCCGCGAGGGCAACGATCCGGATGCCTTGCGGGCGGCGCTCGAGGCCAACATCGAGGAGAGCGACAACCTGATCCGGGTGTTCAACGCCCTCCTGATGATCGCGCGGCTCGAGGCCGGCAATGCCCGCGAGGGGCTGGCGGAATTCGACGCGGGCGCAGTCGCCCTCGAAGTCGCGGAGTTGTACGAAGCGGTGGCGGAGGAACGCGGCATCGCCCTGACAGCCGAGGTCGAGGACGGCCTCAAGCTGCATGGCAGCCGCGAATTGATCGGACAGGCGATGGCGAACCTGATCGACAACGCCCTGAAATACGGCGCGGCCGCAGCCGAGCCGGTGCTCTGCGTCGCGGCGCGGCGGGAGGAGGGCGAGATCGTGCTGTCGGTCGCCGACCGGGGCGAGGGCATCCCGGAGGCCGAGCGCGGCCGGGTGCTGGAGCGCTTCGTGCGGCTGGAGACCGCCCGCACCCGCCCGGGCTTCGGACTGGGCCTGAGCCTCGTCAACGCGGTCGCCCGCCTGCACCAGGGCACCTTCGCGCTGGAGGACAACGCGCCGGGCCTGCGCGCGGTCCTGCGTCTGCCGGCCCTGCGCGACCAGGCACCGAAGGAGATCGCCGCATGACCGGGCCGCTCTCCGGGCGTCTCACCGCTGCGCCCCGCCTCGCCGAGCCGGAACGGGCGCAAGCGCGCCTCGCCGACCTCCTCACCGAGGCCCCCGACCTCGCACCGCTCCTCGGGGAGGACGGTCCGGCCCGCGACCTCCTGCTGGGCCTCGCCGACCACTCGCCGTTCCTGTGGGGCCTCGCCGCCCGCGATTCCGCCCGGCTCGCCGGGCTGCTCGCGCGCCCGCCGGAGGACTCGAACGCCGCGATTCTCGCCGACCAGCGGGGGGCCGGTCTCGCCGGGGGTGACGTCGCGCGGGCTTTACGCCGCAACCGCGCCGCCCACGCGCTCCTGGTGGCGCTCGCCGATATCGGCGGGGTCTGGTCGCTGGAGCAGGTGACCGCGGCGCTCTCGGATTTCGCCGATGCCTCGGTGAGCGCCGCCGTCGATGCCGCCCTCGTTCAGGCCGCCGGGACCGGCCGCTTCCTGGCGCCGGATCCCGCCCGGCCGCAGGACGGATCGGGCCTGATCGTGCTCGGCATGGGCAAGCTCGGGGCCGGCGAGCTGAACTATTCGAGCGACGTCGACCTGATCGTGCTGTTCGATCCCGACGTGGCTCCCCTGCGGGCGGGTGTCGAGGCGACGCCGTTCTTCAGCCGGATCGCGCAAACCGTCGCCAAGCTCCTCCAGGAGCGCACCGCCGACGGCTACGTCCACCGGGTCGACTATCGGCTCAGGCCCGATCCCGGCTCGACCCCGACCGCCCTGTCGCTGGCTTCCGCCTATACCTATTACGAGACGGTGGGGCAGAACTGGGAGCGCGCCGCCTTCATCAAGGCGCGGCCGGTGGCCGGCGACGAGGCGCTGGCCGACGGTTTCCTCGCCGAGCTGCGGCCGTTCATCTGGCGCAAATACTTCGATTTCGCCTCGATCGCCGACGTCCACGCGATGAAGCGGCAGATCCACGCGGTCCGCGGCCACGGCGCCATCGCGGTGGCCGGCCACGACATCAAGCTCGGGCGCGGCGGCATCCGCGAGGTCGAGTTCTTCGTCCAGACCCAGCAGCTCGTCTTCGGCGGGCGTCGCCCATCCTTGCGCGGCCGGCGCACGCTCGAGATGCTGGCGATGCTTCACGACGAGGGCTGGATCACGGCGGAGGCCCGCGACGAGCTCTCCGAGAGCTACCGCTTCCTCCGCACCGTCGAGCACCGTCTGCAGATGGTGGCCGACGAGCAGACCCAGCGCCTGCCCGACGATCCCCAAAAACTCGCGCGTTTTTCCCGCTTCCTCGGCTATCCCGACGAGACCGCCTTCGGCGAGGCGCTGACGGCGCAAGCGCGCCGGGTCCAGGGGCATTACGCCCTGCTGTTCGAGGCCGAGCCGGATCTGGCGGCGGAGGTCGGCGACCTCGTGTTCACCGGCGTCGAGGACGATCCCGGGACGCTCGCGACTTTGAGGCGCCTCGGCTTCCGGGCGCCGGAGCGGGCGACCGAGACGGTGCGGGGCTGGCATTTCGGCCGCCGCCCGGCGGTGACGAGCCCGCGGGCCCGCGAGGTGCTGACCGAACTGGTCCCGGCCCTGATCCAGGCCCTCTCCGGCACCGCCGATCCGGACGGAGCCCTCGCCGCCCTCGACCGCGCCTTCGGGCGGATGCCGGCGGCCGTCGAGCTTCTCACCATCCTGCGCTCGCACGAGCGGCTGCGGCTGCTCTTCGCCGATCTCCTCGGCACCGTGCCGCGCCTCGCCGACACGGTGGCGTTCAGCCCGCACGTCCTCGACGCGGTGATCGACCCCGCCTTCGTGGCGCCGGTGACCGAATCCGACGCGCTCTCCGAACAATTCCGCCTCGGTCTCGGCCAGCCCCGCGACTTCGAGGACTTCCTCGACCGCAGCCGCGACGCCGCCCGGCAATTGCGCTTCGTCACCGGCGCACGGCTCCTGTCCGGCATCCTGCCGCCGGCCGGCGCCGGCCGGGCCTATGCGGGCATCGCGGAAGCGGCCATCGCGGCGGCTCTCCGCGCCGTGGAGGCCGCCTTCGCGGAGGATCACGGCCGGGTGCCGGGGGGCCGCGTCGCGGTTTTGGGCCTTGGGCGTCTCGGCTCGCGCCAGCTCACCGCCGATTCCGACCTCGACCTCGTGGTCCTGTACGATTTCGACCCCGAGCGGCGCGAGAGCGACGGCAAGCGGTCCCTCGACGCGGCGGTCTACTACAACCGCCTGACCCAGCGCCTCGTCGCGGCGCTCACCGTGCCGACCCGGCGCGGCCGGCTCTACGAGGTCGACCTGCGCCTGCGCCCGAGCGGCGGGCAGGGGCCGATCGCCAACCAGTGGCAGCGCTTCTCGGCCTATTGGCGCGAGGAGGCGGCCCTGTGGGAGCACATGGCACTGACCCGCGCGCGGGCCGTTGCAGGCGACGACAGCCTGATGCGGGAGGCCGCGGCCGCCGCCGTCGAGGTCCTGCGCCAGAAGCGCGACGCGCGGAACGTCGTCGGGGAGGTGCGGACCATGCGCGCGCTCATCGAGCGCGAGAAGGGCGATCACGGCCCCCTCGACCTGAAGCTCGCCCCCGGCGGGCTTCTCGACCTGGATTTCCTCGCCCAGGCCCTCGTCCTGTCCCATGCCGTCACGCATCCCGACCTCGTCGGCCCCGACGCGCCGGAGGTGCTGGAGCGCGCCGGTCGCCACGGCCTGATGGATGCGGGGCTGACTGTGCGCCTCGTCACCGCCTACCGGCTCCTCGACGACGCCCACCACTGGCAGCGCCTGATGGTCGAGGGCGATTTCGGCCGTACCGCCCCGCCGGCGGCCCGCGCCCGCCTCGCCGCGGCGCTCGGCCAGCCCGACGAGGCGGCGCTGACCGCACAGCTCGCCGAGACTCGCGCCGGCGTGAGGGAAGCGTTCGGGGCCATCCTGGCGTGAGGCGCACGAAGGTTGCACGCCTGGGGAACATCCGGTCCTGCCGTGCGTTTTGGCCCCGGCTCGACACGGTTTCGACCAACGCATCCCGGTGGCGCGTCAGCCCTGCTCCGTTGCACAGCCAAAGCGTATATTTGCCGATATCACTGTAATACGGACAGGAATAAAAGCATCCGGCAGGATCGTGCAGGGGTGATCCCGTCCGGAACCGCCGGCACCCCGAGGCGAATAGGCTGGTTCACCGGTTCGGATCCTGGGGATTTACGCAGGATTAAGCCATTTGCCGTTTGCTGCGGTCCAACGGATATCGACCGAGGACCGGGCCCGTGCTCGCCAAATTCAAGATTCTTCACAAGCTCACCGCTGCCGTCCTGCTGATCGCCGCCCTGGTGGGCGGCTGCGTGTGGTACGCGCAGGGGCGTATGACGGCGATCGACGACGCCTACAGCCTGTACATCGTGCGCGAGGCGCGGGCGCCGGCCAGCGCCAGCCAACTCAACCGGACCCTCTTTTCCCTGACCTCCGCGACGTTCCGCATCATCGCCGAGACGGACGAGGCGCAGATGCGCCGCGCCAGCGCCGAGTTCGACGAAGCCGTCGCGATGGTCAAGCCGACCTTCGCGGCCCTGCGGGAGCGGGCGCCGACCTTCGCGGGCCGCGTCGACAAGATCGCCCATGACTTCGACGACCTCACCGCCAGGCTCAGGCAGGTCCTCGACCTAGGCATGACGCGCCGCAATGCCGAGGCGCTCGCCCTGTTCCGGCGCAGCGTCGATCCCGTCCTGCCCAGCCAGATCCAGGAGACGAGGAAGCTCGCCCTCGACATCCAGGACTACGTCGCCAAGACCTCGGACGAGCTGACCGACCAGACCAACGCCACCCGCGCCCGGCTGATGGCGATCAGCGCCCTCGGCCTCGGCCTGGGCCTCGTGGCGGTGGCCCTGGTGGCCGTGTTCGGCGTTACCCGCCCGATCGGCCGGCTGGTGCGCGTGCTCGAGCGCATGGCGCATGGCGAGATCGAGGCCGAGATTCCGGAAGCGCGCCGGGGCGACGAGGTCGGCGCCATCGGCCGCGCGGTCGAGGGCATCAAGGCGATGGTGGCCCAGAAGGCCGCCGAGCAGGCCGAGATCAAGCGGATCGCCGACGCGGCGGCGGCCGAGGCGCGCCGGCGCGCCATGATCGACCTCGCCGACGGGTTCGAGCGGGCGGTCGGCGGCATCGTCGGCATGGTCTCGACCTCGGCCACCGAATTGCAGGCGACCGCCGGGCAGATGACCGGGACGGCGACCGAGACGGCGAGCCAGTCCGCCGCGGTCGCGGCCGCCGCCGAGGAGGCGGCCTCCAACGTCGGTACCGTCGCGGCGGCGGCCGAGGAGCTCGGCGCCTCGGTGCAGGAAATCGGACGCCAGGTCGACGGCTCGGCGGGCCTCGCCCGCCAGGCGGTGGCGGAAGCCGACCGGACCGGCGCCCAGGTGCGCGCCCTGAGCCAGACCGTCGGCCGGATCGGCGACGTCGCCGGCCTGATCTCGTCGATCGCCGCCCAGACCAACCTGCTCGCGCTTAACGCCACGATCGAGGCGGCGCGTGCAGGGAGCGCGGGGAGGGGCTTTGCGGTGGTCGCCGCCGAGGTGAAGGAACTCGCGGCCCAGACCGCGAAGGCGACGGAGGAGATCGGCCAGCAGATCACTGCTGTGCAGAGCGCCACCGGCGAGACCGTCTCGGCGATCGGCGCCATCACCGCGCGGATCCGCGAGATCGACTCCGTCACGGTGGCGATCGCCGCCGCGGTCGAGCAGCAGGGCGTCGCCACCCAGGAGATCGTCCGCAACGTCTCCCAGGCCGCGACCGGCACCGGCGAGGTCACCGGCAACATCGCGGGTGTCGCCGGCGCCGCCGAGGAGACGGGCGCCGCCGCGACCCAGGTCCTCGCCTCCGCCACCGAGCTGTCGCGCCAGTCCGAGCATCTCGGGGCGGAAGTGGCACGTTTCCTCGCCACGGTGCGGGCGGCCTGACGCCTCGCGAGGTCCCGGGAGTGCCCGCGATTCGAGCGCAAGAAGCGGGATGAACCGCCGCCTCCGGACGCCGTAGGGCTCATGCCGGAGGTGACCGAATGACCGCTTTCCACTGTATCGCGATCGAGACCGAGACGGCCGCCCGCTTCCGGGCGACCGGCACGGACGATCGCGGCAACCCGCTCCGGCGGATCGTCGCGACGCCCGGCGGCGCCTTCCCGTGCCGGCACTGCCTGCGCCTCGCCGAACCGGGCGAGGCCATGCTGCTCGGATCCTACGACCTGCGAAAGCCGGTCGGCGTCTACTGGACGCCGAGCCCGATCTTCCTGCACGAGGCGGCGTGTCCGCGCGCCACAGCGGTCGACGAGGTCGCGCCGATCGTGCGGGCGAATCCGCTCGTCTCGGTTCGTGCCTATGACGGCCAGCACCAATGCCTCTACGATCTCGGCCATGTCTGCGCCGGTGCGGAAGTCGACGTGCCCCTCGCCCGCGCGCTCGACGATTCCCGCACGGCCTTCGTGAACATCCACACGGCGCGGCCGGGATGCCTGCTGGTGCGGGTCGAGCGCAGGCCGGTCGCGGACGAGGTTTGTCGAGGCGCCGCCGTCAGCGATCCGCCGGAATGAACCGGAGGGTGCCGGCGAGGCGTGCCGGCCTGCCGGTGTCGCCGGGATGCGCGATCCCGTCGGTCACCGGCACCTCGGGGAAATCGAACGGGCTGACCCCGTCGAGGCAGGCGACGTTCACGGCGTAGAGGCTGGTGTCCGATCGCCGCTGGTGGTGGGTGTAGATGCCGCAGCGGGAGCAGAAGAAGTGCTGCGCGGCTTTCGTGTGGAAGCGGTAGCGCGTCAGCATCGCCTCGCCCTGGAGGACCCTGATCCCGCCCACCTCCGCCATGGCGACGACGGCGCCGCGCATGCGGCAATACGAGCAGGTGCAGCGGCGGATCGAGTCGAATCCGTCGCCGAGCGATGCCTCGAAGCGCACCGCGCCGCAATGGCACTGGCCGACCCGGGTGATCCTGCTTCCCATGGTCCGTCTCCTGAGGTTCGTCACCAAGCCAGGCACGCCGCGCCGGCGGCGACGGCGAGGCACGAGGCGACCCGGCGCGGGCTCAAGCTCTCGCCGAGGAAGACCCGTCCGATGAGCGCGGCATAGACCACGCTGGTCTCGCGCAAGGCCGAGACCGTGCCCATCGCGTCGAACTGCATCGCCCAGATGACGATGCCGTAGGCGAGGATCGAGACGAGGCCGCCGCCGAGCGCCATCGCCGTCTGCCCAGGCGTGTAGGACGGCTTGGTTCTGCGCAATGCGAGATAGAGGGGCGGCATGGTCAGGCTCCAGAGCAGGAACATGCAGGCCGCGTAGGACGGGCTGTTGCCCGACAGGCGCACCCCGATCCCGTCGACGACGGTGTAGGCCCCGATGAGCAGGCCGGTGACGAAGGCGGCGGGGAGGAAGTCCGCCCGCAGCCGCCCGCCCTGGAGGGCAAGCGACAGGATGCCGCCGGAGACCAGCGCGATGCCCAGGATCGCAACGGGCCCGAGCGTTTCCTGCGCGAACAACGCCGCTCCGAGCGCGACGAGGACGGGCGAGGAGCCGCGCGAGATCGGGTAGGTCTGCCCGAGGTCGCCGGAGCGGTAGGTCCGTACCAGGGACAGGTTGTAGCCGGCATGGATCGCCGCCGAGGCGACGAGGTAGGGCCAGCTCGCCGGTTCCGGCCAGGGCAGGAGAACCACCGCAACCGCCGAGGCGCAAGCGACCGCGATCATCATCAGGGTCATCGACCAGAGCCGGTCGCTGCCGCCGCGCAGGACCGCGTTCCAGCCGGCATGGAGAATCGCCGCGCAGACGACGCCGGCAAGGACGATCGGGGTCATGCGGGGAGGACCCGGGGTAGCGTCGACCACCCGGGCGGGACGTCATTCTCGGTCTTCATGGGGGGCGAGGATGCCCCTCTCGCCGCACGCCGACAAACGCCTTATGGTGGCGCTCGCGTGAGGAAAACTGACACGTGCACCGCCGCCTGCCGCCGCTCAACGCCCTGAAGGCCTTCGAGGCGGCAGGCCGCCACGCGAGCTTCACCCTGGCGGCGGAGGAGTTGCGCGTCACCCACGGCGCGGTCAGCCGGCACGTGCAGGCGCTCGAAGCCTGGCTCGGCGTGAAGCTGTTCGAGCGCCACAACAGGCGGGTGGTGCTGACGGAGGCCGGACGGGGCTACCTCGCCGAGATCGGCGCGGCCCTCGACCGCGTGGCGCTCGCGACCGCGCGGCAACTGGAGCGCGGCCAGGCGCGGGTGCTCCATGTGAACACGCTCGCGACCTTCACCTTGCGCTGGCTGATCCCGCGGCTGCACGCCTTCCAGCGCGCCCACCCGGCCATCGAGGTCCGGCTGACGACCTCCACCGTGCCGCTTGCCGAGCTGGCCGGGCCCTACGACGTCGCGATCCGGGGCGGCCCCGATTCACGGCCGGGCCATGTCGGCCAAGAGTTCCTCACCGAGGAGCGCATCCCGGTCTGCAGCCCGGCCCTGCTGGCGCGCCTGCCGCTCGACGACTCGTCGCAGCTGACGGGGCACACGCTCCTGCACGCGGCGACGCTGCCCGGGGTCTGGCCGCAATGGCTCGCTGCAGCGGGCGTGCCCGACCTGGAGCCGCAGGCCTCGATCACGCTGGAGCACTTCTACCTGACCTTGCAGGCGGCGCTCGACGGGTTGGGGGTGGCGATGGGCCCGACGCGGCTCATCGCCGACGACGTGGCGGCGGGCCGGCTGGTGCTGCCCTTCGCAGGGCCCCGGCTTCCGGCGCACAGCTACTACACCTACGTACCGGAGGCCCGCCGGGACGATCCGGTCGTGCGGGCCTTCTGCGAGTGGCTGGCGACGGCGGGGTGAGGGCTTGTCGATTGGTCGCTGCAGATTGCAGCCCCACCGCGTCATTCCGCGGCCGCGTAGCGGAGCCCGGAAGCCAGAACCGCTGACTGCTCGGGAAAAGACGGATCGCGTTCCGCTTCATCCTTTCACCCCTGCGTTTCTGGATTCCGGGCTCCGCTTTCGCGGCCCCGGAATGACGCGGTGAATGCCAGAAGACTGTCGAGAAGCTCGTACGCTTTCCGATTGATCGCTTCGCGATGCGGAAAGCGGCTTCGCTCAGGCGCCGCGCGGGCTGGTGATACGGCTTCCGGAAGGAATCTTCAGGAAGCCGTATCAAACAAGCTTTGAGGCGAGGGGACAGGATGCGCCGTGCCGTCTTCGGCTTTCAGCGGACAGGGTCGCTCAGTCGCACACGGCCGGCCCTCACGCCTGGAGTTCCGCCGCCGCCTCCTGCGCCTCGGCCGCCTCGTTGCGGCCGGGCCGGGGCAGGCGCACCAGGACGATCGTGCCGGTGCCTTCCTCGGAGCGGATGCGCAGGCCCCCGCCATGGAGCTCGGCGAGCGAGCGGGCGATGGCCAGCCCGAGGCCCGAGCCCTTGTAGCTGCGGGCGAAGTTGGTCTCGACCTGCTCGAAGGGATAGCCGAGCTTCGGCAAAGCCGCCTTCGGGATGCCGATGCCGCTATCCTCGACGAAGATGTGCACCGAATCGATGGCGCGCCGGGTGCGCACCGCCACCCGGCCGGCCTCGGGCGTGAACTTCACGGCGTTCTGGAGCAGGTTGACCAGGATCTGGTGCAGGGCGCGCTCGTCGGCCATCACCAGGGTGTCGGCGCTCATCTCGACGCTGACGGTGAGCGCCTTCATTCGGGCCGGCTCGGCGATCAGCTTGAGGGCGCGCTCCAGCGCCTCGCTCACGGCGACCGGCTGCTTGGCGAGCTTCACCCGGCGGGCGTCGATCCGCGACATGTCGAGGATGTCGTCGATGACCGACAGCAGGTAGTGGCCGCTGGAGCGGATGTCGCGGCAATATTCGCGGTACTTCTCGGAGCCGAGGGACCCGAACACCTCGCTCTCCATCACCTCGGCGAAGCCCAGGATGGCGTTCAGCGGGGTGCGCAGCTCGTGGCTCATATTGGCCAGGAACTCGGATTTGGAGCGGTTGGCGCTCTCGGCCTGGGCCTTCTGGTCGAGGTAGCGCTCGGCGAGGTCGGCGAGCTGCTGGGTCTGGAGTTCGAGGGTCCGGCGGGACCGCTTGAGATCCGCGATGGTGGCGATGAGCTGGCGTTCCGATTCCACGAGCCGCTCCTGGTGCCGTTTCAGGGCCGTGATGTCGGTGCCGACCGAGACGTAGCCGCCGTCCTTGGTGCGGCGCTCGCTGATCTGCAGCCAGCGCCCGTCGGCGAGCTCGGCCTCGAAGGTGCGGGCTCCCGCTTCCGGGAACTCGCCGGCGGGGATCTCGCGCCGCACGGTCGGCAGGGCGGCGCGCCCCATGATGGCATCGTAGCGCCGGCCCGGCTGCGCCTCGTCGGCGGTGAGCGCGTGCAGGCGCCGGAACTTCGAGTTGCACAGGACCAGGCGGTTCTGCGCATCCCACAGCACGAAAGCCTCGGACACCGCCTCGACGGCGTCGCGCAGGCGCATGTCGGCGGTGGCGGTCGATTCGGCCAGCCGCCGCTGTTCCGAGATGTCGATCACGATGCCGACCAGGTGCCGGCCGTTGTCCTCGAGATCCTGCACGATCTCGGCCCGGGCCTTGAGCCAGACCCATTCGCCCCCGGCGGCACGGATGCGGAACTCGTGGTCGACGGTGGTGTCGCGGGCCGCCAATTGGCGGGCGAGGCCATAGAGGTCGGTGTCGTCCGGATGGACCAGGGCGTTCACGTCGCCGAAGGAGAGGAATTCCTGCTCCCGCACGTAGCCGAGGAGCTGGTACATCGAATCCGACCAGTAGATCCGGCCGCGCGGGATGTCCCAGTCCCACAGGCCGCAGCGGCCGCGGCCGAGCGCCGTGTCGAGGCGCTGGCGCACCTGCTCGCAGACCCGGTCGACGGCCCGCGCCCGGTCGGCCTGGAGCGCGTAGGCGAGGCCGGTGCAGACCACCACCAGCGTCACGGCGCCGACCAGCACCGCGGCGATGCGGGCCCGCCCGGCCCAGAGGGCGGTGACCGAATCGAGGGTCTGCACCACCGCGACCTGGGCGATCCCGCCCCCGCCCGGTACCGAACGCACCGTCGCCAGCGCCCGCTCGCCGTTGCCGAGCACGACGTTGAGCACGCCGGCACGCTCGCCCATGATGCCGAGCACCTGCACCTCGCCGACGAACTCGCCGAAATTGCGCGGCAGGGCGGGCTGCTCGGGCAGGGTGGCCAGGATCGCGTCGTCGGTGCCGATCAGCAGCACGGAGCGGCCGGCCGGCAGGCCGCCGGGCGGCAGCAGGCGCACCAGCCGCTCGCGCAAGGCGGCCGGCGCCATCACCTCGGACGGGACCGCGCCGGCGGAACGGGCGAGCGAGGCCGGCAACGTCCCGGCCATCAGGCGGGCCACCAGGTCGATATCGCGCCGCGCGTCGCTCACCACCTCCTCGCGGTGGCCGGAGAGTTGCAGGGCGGTGACGGTGCCGAGGCAGAGCAGGAAGGCCGCCAGCATCGCCGGGACGGCGAAGCGGAGCCAGGATTCCGCGTGGGCGAGGCGCTGGTGCGCGGATTTCGAAACCCGGCTGATCCCCAGGATCGTCGCGGCACGCGCCGCGAAGGGGGCGGGATCCGCCTCCAGCATACCCAAACCCCCAACGGAACAAAAAGACAGATGCCGCGGAGGTTCCCGGCAGGCCCCCGAATCGAGCGTCAATCTGGCATTTCCACAAGCATTTTGTCCAGCGCCTCGCGCCTTGGAAATGAAGTGTTAACCAGTGATCGGATCGCCCGCGGGTGCTGGATATGACGCGATTCTACCTGCGGCCACAACGGCTTATGCATTATTTCACGGGTGCGAGCGATCGTCCGGCGATGTCGCTGACGTCGGGGGAGAGGCCCGGCGCCTCGGCCACCCGCCGCAGGGCGGATTCGGCCCGCAGGCGGCGCCCGCCCTCGACCATACGCCAAGTATTGAAGGCAGTTAGCAGCCGCGCCGCGACTTGTGGATTTTTTCCGTCGAGGGCCAGGACGACCTCCGCGGTCAGGTCGTAACCCGCCCCGTCCGGGCGGTGGAACTGAGTCGGATTGTTGAGGCTGAAGCTGGCGATCAGCGAGCGGACCCGGTTCGGGTTGCCGAGCGAGAAGGCCGGGTGGCGCATCAACCCGCGGACCCGCTCCAGCGTCCCGTCCTCCGGGATCATCGCCTGGAGGGCGAACCACTTGTCGAGCACCAGGGGCTCGTGGCGGTAGGATTCACCGAAGCGGGCGAGGGCCGCCTCCCGGGCCTCGCCCGGCACCAGGCTCAAAGCGGCAAGCGCCGCAAGCCGGTCGGTCATGGTCGAAGCCGTCTCGAGCTGGGCCAGCGCCAGGGCGGTGCCGGCCTCCGGATCGGCCGCGGTCACGAGGTCGAGGGCGGCGTTGCGCAAGGCCCGGCGCCCGGCGCTGGCGGCATCGGGGCTGAACGGCGCACCCGGCGGCTCGGCCAGCGCGTCGCGCAAGGCGAGCAGCCGGGGCCCGAGATCGCGGCCGAACTGCACCCGCAGGCTCTGGCGCGCGCGCCAGATCGCATCGGGATCGACCTCGGATTGGAAGGTCTGCGCCACCTCCTGCTCGCCCGGCAGGGTCAGGACCAGGGCGGCGAAGGCGGGATCGGACAGCGCCTCGCCGTCGAGGAAGGTCGCGAGTGCCGCGGTGAGGCCCCCGGCCTCCGGCCCGGCCTCGGGCTCGAGCGGCGCACCGGCCTTCGCGCGGGAGACCAGCACCTCCATGGCGAGGGTCTGGGCCGACTGCCAGCGATTGAAGGCGTCGGAATCGTGGGCGAGCAGGGTCAGGCGCTCGTTCCGGGTGAGCGCGTGCTCGACCTTCACCGGCGCCGAGAAGCCGCGAAACAGCGACGGTACCGGCGCCTTGGCGATTCCGGTGAAGACGAGGCTGGCCTCCGCCGTCTCGAGCACGAACACGCCGTCCCGCACCCGCTCGCTCGCCGCTGCGACCGCCCCACCCTCGGGGGCGACGAGGCCGAGCGCCACCGGGATCACCAGGGGTTGCGGCGCGGCAGCGGCAGCGGCCTCGGTGGCGATCACCGGCAGGCTCTGGCGGAAGGCGAGGGTGTAGGTCCGGGCGGACGGGTCGTAGCTGCCCGATACCGCGACGGTCGGCGTCCCGGCCTGCTCGTACCAGCGGGCGAAGGCGGTGAGGTCGCGCCCGCTCTCGATGGCGAAGGCGGTGAGGAAATCCTCCACCGTGGCAGCCGTGCCGTCGCAGGTGGAAAAATACCGGTCCATGCCGCGCCGGAAGGTCTCGGGGCCGAGCAGGGTGCGCAGCATCCGGACGATCTCGGCGCCCTTCTCGTAGACCGTCGCGGTGTAGAAGTTGTTGATTTCGCGATAGGCCTGCGGCCGCACCGGATGGGCCAAGGGACCTGCATCCTCCGGGAACTGGCGGGCGCGGAGCGTGCGTACCTCGGCGATGCGGTGGACCGGGCGCGAGCGCTCGTCGGAGGAGAATTCCTGATCGCGAAAAACCGTCAGGCCCTCCTTGAGGCAGAGCTGGAACCAGTCGCGGCAGGTCACCCGGTTGCCGGACCAGTTATGGAAGTATTCGTGGGCGATGATCGCCTCGATGTTGGCGTAGTCCGCATCGGTGGCGGTGTCTTGACTGGCCAGAACGTACTTGTCGTTGAAGATGTTGAGGCCCTTGTTCTCCATCGCCCCCATGTTGAAATCGGAGACCGCGACGACGTTGAAGATGTCGAGGTCGTAGGCGCGTCCGAAGGTGCGCTCGTCCCAAAGCATCGAGCGGGCGACGGCGTCGAGGGCGAAATCGGCGCGACCTTCCTTGCCGGGCTCGACATGGACGGCGATCTCGACCTCGCGTCCCTCCATGGTGGTGAAGCGCGACGCCACCCGGCCGAGCCGGCCGCCGACCACGGCGAACAGGTAGGCGGGCTTCGGGTGGGGGTCGTGCCAGACCGCATAGTGCCGGGTCAGGCCGACCGCGCCCTGCTCGACCGGGTTGCCGTTGCCGAGCAGAACCGGCGCGTCGGCCCGCTCGGCCTCGATCCGGGTGGTGTAGACCGCCATCACGTCCGGCCGGTCGAGGAAGTAGGTGATGCGTCGGAAGCCGTCCGCCTCGCACTGGGTGCAATAGACGCCGTTCGAGCGGTAGAGACCCATCAGCTTGGTGTTGGCGCTCGGGTTCACCTGCGTGGCGATCTCGAGCACGAAGGGGCGCTGCGGCGGCTGGTGCAGGGTCAGCGAGCGGGGCGTCACGTCGATCGCGCCCGGACCGGTCGGCTGCCCGTCGAGCGCGATGGCGAGCAGGGTGAGCTCGTCGCCGTCGAGGACGAGCGGCGCCCCGGGCTCGCCGGCCGGGTTCGGCCGCAGGGCGAGCGTCGCGGTGATCCGGGTCTCGGTCGGATGCAGGCGCAGGTCGAGGTCGACGCGGTCGATCAGGTAGTCGCTCGGGCGGTAATCGGCGAGGCGCGTGATCGACGGCATGGCGGGGTCCTCGGCGGTCGCGCGGGGCGCGGCGCAAGAGCGGCGCTAGGATCGAGAGCCTTTGCACCGGTGCCGGCCGCAGCGCAACGCGGGATCGGCAAGAGACGGCCAAGGGACGGCCAAGGGACGGCCAAGAGGCGGCCAAGAGACGAACGCGGGGACCATCGACGCGAGGGATCTCGGCCTTTCCTCCCGACCCTCCCACCGGAGGACGGCCGCCCTAGCTACGACGCCGGACCCGGCGCCCGGGACGGGCGCCCCGACATGGAAGGAGCGAGAAGCGCCATGGAATACCTGCACACGATGGTCCGCGTCGCCGATCTGGAGCGTGCGCTCGACTTCTACTGCAACAAGTTCGGCCTCCAGGAGGTGCGCCGCACCGAGAGCGAGAAGGGCCGCTTCACCCTGGTCTTCCTCGCCGCCCCGGGCGACGCCGCGCGGGCCAAGGAGAGCAAGTCGCCGCTGCTCGAACTGACCTACAACTGGGATCCGGAGGAGTATACCGGCGGGCGCAACTTCGGCCACCTGGCCTATCAGGTCGACGACATCTACGCGACCTGCCAGAAGCTCCAGGATGCCGGCGTGACCATCAACCGCCCGCCGCGGGACGGCCACATGGCCTTCGTGCGCTCGCCCGACGGCATCTCGATCGAGATCCTCCAGAAGGGCGGGGCCAAGCCGCCGCAGGAGCCCTGGGCCTCGATGCAGAATACCGGCAGCTGGTAGTCACAGGCGGGCGGGCCCGACGCGGCCCGCCCTTCTGGCGGCGTCTACGCCCCGGCAGCGGGCGTAATGCCGAGTTCGGCCAGCTTGGCGTGGATCGCCGTGACCGGGCGCTTGAGCTTCAGGCTCATCACGGAGGGCGAGACGCCCTCCTGCGCCATGGCCTTGAGCTGCTGCACGGTCTCGAGCGTCCAGCCCGCCTCGATGTTCTCGCTCATCAGGGTTGCCTCCGTTCTCGCGGCCGCGTCGGGGCGGCCTTGAGACCGGCAGGTAGGGAGTATCGACGGCGCGGCAACCCGGCCCGCGCGCCTCGCGGACCACCACAGCCTTGACGCGGGCGCTCGCGCATCGCACATCGGCGCCGTCAGCCGGCCGGGCGGCCGCTCCGGTCCCGTCGGCAGGTTCGCCTGCCCAAGCGGGATCCGGGGAGGAAAGTCCGGGCTCCATGAAGAGACGGTGCCGGATAACGTCCGGCGGGGGCGACCCCAGGGACAGTGCCACAGAGAGCAGACCACCGCGCGGGTTCTCGCGAACCCTCCGCGGCCAGGGTGAAAGGGTGCGGTAAGAGCGCACCGCGGACGCGGCAACGCGGACGGCACGGCAAACCCCACCGGGAGCAAAACCGAATAGGGGCGGCACGCGCGAGACATCGCGCACGGCCTTCTTCAGGCCCGTCGCCCGGGTTGGTTGCTCGAGGCGGCCGGCAACGGCCGTCCCAGAGGAATGGCCGCCACGTCCGGGGGATCCTTGCGGATCCACCGGGCCATACAGAACCCGGCTTACAGGCCGGCTGATACCCAATTGATAAAAAGCCCGGTCCAGGGCCGCCCCAGCTGAAATTCAGCCGGGGCGAGGCATCGCCGAGATCAAGCCGGGGCCCGCGGGCGAACAGCTCTGCCCGCCTCGACTTTCCGGCGCGGCGCGCAGCCATCACAAGCCTTCGTTAACCTTGCTGGTCTCTGATGCCATCGGGGCGGGTGCTGCCCGCCGCGTGTGCCCTCGCGTTGACGACCCCAGAGGCCCATGATACCCCGAGCCACCCCGTCCACGGCGATTCCAGCATCGGCGGCCTCACCCCGCGAGAGCGGGCGCGATGGTCGCGCGTCGATGTCTCGCGTGGGCAAAGCGGCGCCCTGGCGCCGATCCCGGCCGGCTTCGGCCCGGCTCGTGCGGACAGCGGAACACCATGGATCGTCACGCCTCAGGGCGCGCCCGGCGCGCGGGATGGGCTTTTCGCTCGGTCGAGTCGGAGTGCCGGTCGTGACCGAGGCCGCCCCCCACATCCCGGTCCTGCTCGCCGAGGTCCTGACGGCGCTCGGCGTCTCCTCCGGCCCGGTCTCCGTGATCGACGGCACCTTCGGGGCCGGCGGCTACACGAGGGCGATCCTGGCGGCCGATCCGCGGACCCGCGTGCTCGCCATCGACCGCGACCCAACCGCCATCGCCGCCGGCCAGGCCCTGGTCGAGGCGGAAGGAGGGCGCCTGACCCTGGTCCAGGGCCGCTTCGGCGACCTCGACGCGATCGCGCGCGACCACGGCTTCACGCAAGCGGACGGCGTCGTGCTCGATATCGGCGTCTCGTCGATGCAGCTCGACCAGGCCGAGCGCGGCTTCTCGTTCCGGTTCGACGGCCCCCTCGACATGCGGATGGAACGGGCGGGCGAAAGTGCGGCCGACCTCGTCAACGAGGCCTCCGAGGCGGCGCTCGCCGACGTGATCTACCATTACGGCGAGGAGCGCCGGGCCCGCGCCGTCGCCCGCGCGCTGATCGAGGCGCGCCGGCGCGGCCGCATCGAGACCACCGCGGCGCTCGCCGACATCGTCGCCGGCGTCGTGCGGGCCGAGCCCGGCAGCGGCATCCATCCGGCGACCCGGACCTTCCAGGCCCTGCGCATCGCGGTCAACGACGAGCTCGGCGAGCTGCAGCGGGCCCTGCACGCCGCCGAGCACACCTTGAGGCCGGGCGGGCGCCTGGCGGTGGTCACCTTCCACTCGCTGGAGGACCGCATCGTGAAGCAGTTCTTCTCGGCCCGCAGCGGCCGGGCGGTCGCGGCCTCGCGCCACCTGCCGATGGCCGCGCAGCCGACACCGCGCAGCTTCACCCTCGCCACCAAGGGCCCGGTCGCCGCCGGCGAGGCCGAGTGCAGGGCCAATCCCCGGTCGCGCTCGGCCAAGCTCCGAGCCGGCGAGCGCACCGACGCGCCCGCGCCGCCGCCGCTGACCGTGCTCGAAACCCTGGCCTCCCTGCCCGAGACCCAGACGCGGGGAGGGCGCCGGTGATCCGCCTCCTGCACCTCGCGGCGATCGCCGGGCTGATCGCCTCCGCCATCTACGCCTACTCGATCAAGTACGACACGCTCTACCAGGCCGAGCAGGTCGCCAAGCTGAAGACCCGCCTGCGCAAGGAGCGCGACGCGATCGCGGTCCTGCGCGCCGAGTGGCAATTGCTCACCCGGCCCGACCGGCTCCAGGGTGCGGTCGACAAGTACCTCGACCTCGAGCCGATCGGCACCGCCCATCTCGGCCGGCTCGCCGACCTGCCGGCCAAGGCCGATCGCGGCGACGAGATCGCCCGCAAGCTCGAGGCGCTCGGGCTGGGCGCCACGGCGACGCCCGCGACCAAGGAGCGCGCGCCCTCCACCACCGCTGCCCGCAGCGAGGAGCCGCGCACCACCGGCTCCACGTCCACTCCCACCCGCACCGTCACCCCGACGGCCAAGAGGTAGGCGCCGTGACCCAGGATCAGGACTTCCAGGCTCACGACCCGCAGGCGCACGATCAGCACGGCCCCGAGGTCGATCCGGCGCCCATGGATGCGCGAGAGCCCGTCGCCGACGAGCCTGCACTGCCCCGGCGCAGCCTGGCGGAGATGCTTCGCGGCGGCGTGCTGGCGATGTTCCGCCTCTCGGTCGAGCGCAGCGCCGCCCGCGTCGGCCTCGTCGGCCTCGTCTTCGGCACGGTGTTCCTCGCGCTGATCGGCCGCCTCGTCAGCTTCGCGCTCCTGCCGGACGATCCGGGCACCGCCCAGGCTCGCCGGGCCGAGGCCGGCGGCACCGCGCAGGTGCGGCCCGACATCATCGACCGCAACGGCGAGATCCTGGCCACGGACATCCGCACCGTCTCGGTCTTCGCCGAGCCGAAGAACATCTACGACAAGGACGAGGCGGTGGAACTGCTCACCGCCGTCCTGCCGGACATCAACGCCCGCGACCTGCGCGAGAAGCTGTCGTCGAAGAAGGGCTTCGTCTGGGTCAAGCGCGAGATCACACCGCGCCAGCAGGCCGAGGTCCACCGCCTCGGTATCCCGGGCATCGGCTTCCTGTCCGACCACAAGCGGGTCTACCCGAACGGCACCGCGGCGGCCCACATTCTCGGCGTGACCAACCTCGACAATGTCGGCATCGCCGGCATCGAGAAGTACATCGACCGCCAGGGCCTGCGCGACCTCAACAGCCTCGGCTTCGTCGAGAAGTCGGCCGACATGGCGCCGGTCCAGCTCTCGATCGACCTGCGCGCCCAGCACGCGGTGCGCGACGAGCTGGCCTGGGGCATGGAGCATTACCGCGCCAAGGCGGCGGCCGGCGCGATCCTCGACGTGACCACCGGCGAGGTGATCGCGCTCGCCTCGCTGCCCGATTTCGATCCGAACGAGCCGAAGGACGCGCTCGATCCCGACCGGATCAACCGGATGAACGTCGGCGTCTACGAGATGGGCTCGACCTTCAAGGCGATGACGCTCGCCATGGCGCTCGATTCGGGCAAGTTCAACGTCAACTCGACCTTCGACACCCGCGGCGGCGTGCTGCATTGGGGCCGGCAGAAGATCCACGAATATCACGGCACCAACCGGGTCATCACGATGCCGGAGGTGTTCACCCACTCGTCCAACATCGGCTCGGCCAAGATGGCGCTCGGCATCGGCGTGCCCGGCCACAAGGCCTTCCTGAAGAAGATGGGCCTGCTCGACCGGATGCGCACCGAATTGCCGGAGAGCGCCGAGCCGATCATCCCGCCGCGCTGGACCGAGATCAACACCATCACCATCGCGTTCGGCCACGGCCTGGCGGTGGCGCCGCTCCAGGCCTCCGCCGCGGTGGCGGCGATCGCCAATGGCGGCTTCCTGATGACGCCGACCTTCCTCAAGCGGACCGAATCGGAAGCGCGCGAGAAGGCGACGCAGGTGCTCTCGCCCCAGACCAGCGAGGCGATGCGCTACATCATGCGCCTCAACGCCACCGAGGGCTCGGCCAAGAAGGCGGCGATTCCGTACTACTACGTCGGCGGCAAGACCGGCACCGCCGAGAAGGTGATCCGCGGCCGCTACGTCAAGAACCGGCTGTTCACCACCTTCATGGCGGTGGCCCCGATGGACAAGCCGAAATACCTGTTCGTCACCATCATGGACGAGCCGCAGCCCGTCGCGGCGGAATCCGGCTCATACGCCACCGCCGCCTACAATTCGGGCGTCGTCACCGGCCGGGTGATCGCCCGGGTCGCGCCGATCCTCGGCCTGCCGCCGCAATTCGAGCCGCCGGTGAAGCCGTTCCCGCTGATGGTCAAGCTCGGCGCCTACCACGTCAACATGCTGGACGGAAAATGAGCCCCACCCTCGGCGATCTGTTCGCGGAGGCCGGTGCGGATGCCGGCCTTGCCCTCACCGGCCTCACCGCCGACAGCCGCAAGGTCGAGCCCGGCTTCGTCTTCCTGGCGGTGCCCGGCAATGCCGCCGACGGCCGGCTCTTCGCCGCCAAGGCCGCTGCGGCCGGCGCGGTGGCGATGGTGGCGGAAGGAGAGCGCCCGGCCGACCTGCCCGACTCAGTCGCCTATCTCGCGGTACCGGATGCGCGCCGGGCCCTGTCGCAGGCCGCCGCCCGGCTGCATCCGGGCCAGCCCGGGACGGTGGTGGCGGTCACCGGCACTGCCGGCAAGAGCTCGGTCGCCGATTTCGTGCGCCAGATCTTCGGCCGTCTCGGCCGGGAGGCGGCGAGCCTCGGGACGCTCGGCGTGATCACCACGAGCGGCGGCGCCTACGGCTCGCTCACAACCCCCGACCCGATCACCCTGCACCAGACCCTCGACCGGCTCGCCCATGACGGCGTGACGGAACTCGCCATGGAGGCCTCCTCGCACGGGATCGAGCAGAGCCGCCTCGACGGGGTAAGCCTGACGGCGGCCGGCTTCACCAATCTCGGCCACGACCACCTCGACTATCACGGCACGCCGGAGGCCTATCTCCAGGCCAAGCTCCGGCTGTTCACGACGCTTCTGCCGAAGGACGGCACGGCGGTGGTCAATGCCGACGGGCCGCAGAGCGGGGCGGTGATCGCCGCCGTCCGGGCTCGCGGCACGAGGCTCGTCACCACCGGCCGGGCCGGGGAGGGGATCCGCCTCGTCTCCGCCCGCCAGGAGGGCTTCGCCCAGCGCCTCGAGATCGCGATCGGGGCCGCGGCTTACACAGTCGACCTTCCCCTCGTCGGCACGTTCCAGGTCGAGAACGCGCTGGTGGCCGCCGGCCTCGTCCTGGCGACCCCGGCCGGGGCCGGGCGCGAGGCGGAGGTGATCGCGGCGCTCTCGCATCTCGCCGGGGTGCCCGGGCGACTGGAGCGGGTCGGTACGGTGCGCGACGCGCTCTGCATCGTCGATTACGCCCACAAGCCCGATGCGCTCGCCAACGTCCTCGATGCGTTGCGCGCCTTCACCACCGGGCGCCTCGTCTGCATCGTCGGCTGCGGCGGCGACCGCGACCGGGCCAAGCGCCCGCTGATGGGCCGGATCGCCGCCGAGAAGGCCGACCGGGTCATCGTCACCGACGACAACCCCCGTAGCGAGGACCCCGCGACGATCCGCGCGGCGATCCTGGCGGCGGCGCCGGGTGCGGAGGAGATCGGCGACCGGGCGGAGGCGATCCGGACGGCGGTACGCGACCTTCGCGCCGGCGACGTGCTGGTTGTAGCCGGCAAAGGTCATGAAACGGGCCAGATCATCGGCGACCGCACGCTGCCTTTCTCCGACCGCGACGCGGTCCTGAGCGCGATCGAGGAGACCCGCGCATGACCGAGCCCCTCTGGACCCTGGATGACGCCGCCGCCGCCATGGGCGGCCGCGTGGTCGCGGACGCTTCCGCCCCGCGCGCGCTGTCCGGCATCTCGATCGACACCCGCACCCTGAAGGTCGGGGACCTGTTCTTCGCGATCCGCGGCGAGGCCCGCGACGGCCACGATTTCGTGCGCGACGCGCTCGCCCGCGGCGCCGGTGCCGCGGTGGTGGCCGAGGAGCGCGCCGCCGACCTCGCCGAGGCCGGCCCGCTGATCGCCGTGCCCGCCCGTGACGAAGACGGCGTGCTCGCCGCGATGCGTGGCCTCGCCGTCGCGTCGCGCGCCCGCACCGGCGCCCGGGTCCTCGCCGTCACCGGCTCGGTCGGCAAGACCGGCACCAAGGAGGCCCTGCGCCACGTTCTCGCCGCGCAGGGCACCACCCACGCCTCGGTCGCTTCCTACAACAACCATTGGGGCGTGCCCCTGACCTTGAGCCGGATGCCGGCGTCGAGCGCGTTCGGGGTGTTCGAGGTCGGCATGAACCATGCCGGCGAGATCGCTCCCCTGACCCGGCTGGTCCGGCCCGAGATCGCGATCGTCACCACGGTCGAGCCGGTCCATATCGAGCATTTCCGCTCGCTGTCCGGCATCGCCGACGCCAAGGGCGAGATCTTCTACGGCCTGGAGCCCGGCGGCGTCGCGATCATCAACCGCGACAACCCGAATTTCGAGCGGCTGAAGGCCCATGCGCTCGCCTCCCGCGCCGGCCGGGTGGTCAGCTTCGGCGAGCACCGCGACGCGGACGTGCGCGCCGAGCGCATCGTGATGCGGCCCGACCTGTCGATCGTCGACGTGCGGGCGATGGGGCTGCCCGTCACCTACCAGCTCGGCACCCCGGGCCGGCACACGGCGCTGAACTCGCTCGCCGTCATCGCCGCCGTGCAGGCGCTCGGCGCCGATCTCGCGCTCGCCGCCCTGTCGCTGGCCCAGTTGCGGCCTCCGGCCGGCCGCGGCGCCCGCCACGTCCTCCAGGTCGCGGGCGGCGAGGCGCTCCTCGTCGACGAGAGCTACAACGCCAATCCGGCCTCGGTGCGGGCCGCGCTCAGCACGCTCGCGGGCGTCGAGACGTCCGGGCGGCGCATCGCGGTCCTCGGCGACATGATGGAACTGGGGGCGGACGCTCCCCGCCTGCACCGCGAACTGGCGCAGGCCGTCGAGGAGCACGGCATCGATCTCGTCTTCACCGCCGGTCCCCTGATGCAGGAGCTGTTCGAGGCGCTGCCGGCCTCGCGGCGGGCCGGTGCCCGCGCGGCGTCCGTCGAACTCGTCGATCCGGTGGTCGAGGCCCTGCGGCCCGGCGACGCCGTGATGGTCAAGGGCTCGAACAGCACCCGCATGGGCCGGATTGTCGAGGCGCTCAAAGCCCGCTACGGCGGGGCCGCGGACCAGGATCTCGCCATCGGCCGATCCGGCTGAGCGACCCTCCAAGGACTTCTGACGCGGCGGCGCGGGCCTTTTGCCCGGGGCTGCCGCGCGCCCACGATCGGATGAATCCGGGATGCTCTACCTCCTCTCCGACCTGAGCGGCGTGTTCTCGCCGCTCAACGTCTTCCGCTACATCACCTTCCGGACCGGCGGCGCGCTGTTCACGGCGGGCTTCTTCGTGTTCTGGTTCGGGCCCTGGATCATCTCGCTCCTGCGCCTGCGCCAGGGCAAGGGCCAGCCGATCCGCGAGGACGGCCCGCAATCGCACCTCTTGACCAAGCGCGGCACGCCGACCATGGGCGGGCTGATGATCCTGGCCGGCGTGATGGTGGCGGTGATCCTCTGGGCCAATCCGCGCAACCACTACGTCTGGATCGTCATGATGGTGACGCTGGGCTTCGGCGCGATCGGCTTCTACGACGACTACCTCAAGGTCACGAAGCAGAGCCACAAGGGCTTTTCCGGCAAGTTCCGCCTCGCCCTCGAGGCCCTGATCGCGGTCGCGGCCTGCGTCGCGGTGGCGGAATACTCGGCGCCGGGCCTGGCCTACCGGCTCGCCTTCCCGGTCTTCAAGGACGCGATCATCAATCTCGGCCTGTTCTACGTCGCCTTCGCGGGCTTCGTGATCGTCGGCGCGGGCAACGCGGTCAACATCACCGACGGCCTCGACGGGCTCGCCATCGTGCCGGTGATGATCGCGGCGGCGACCTTCGGGATCATCGCCTACCTGGTCGGCAACGTCATTTATGCGTCCTACCTCCAGGTGAACTACGTCCCGGGCACCGGCGAGCTGGCGGTGGTCTGCGGGGCGCTCATCGGGGCGGGCCTCGGCTTCCTGTGGTTCAACGCGCCGCCGGCCCAGATCTTCATGGGCGATACCGGCTCGCTGGCGCTCGGCGGCCTGCTCGGCACCGTCGCGGTGGCGACGAAGCACGAGATCGTGCTCGGCATCGTCGGCGGCCTGTTCGTGCTGGAGATCCTCTCCGTCATCATCCAGGTCGCCTCGTTCAAGCTCACCGGCAAGCGCGTCTTCCGCATGGCGCCGATCCACCACCATTTCGAGCAGAAGGGCTGGAAGGAGCCGCAGGTGGTGATCCGGTTCTGGATCATCGCGGTGGTGCTGGCGCTGCTGGGGCTGGCGACCTTGAAACTGCGGTAGGGGCCGGGGCCGGGCTTGCGTTCTCTCCCACGACAATAACACCCTCCATGTCATTCCGGGGCCGCGCAGCGGAGCCCGGAATCCAGAACCGCAGGATGTTCAGAAGAAAGCGGAACGCTGTCCGCCTTTTCCTGACAAAACTGAGTGTCTGGATTCCGGGCTCCGCTGCGCGGCCCCGGAATGACGCGGAGGGTGTGAGTTCACGTGGGGGATCACGGACAGAACACTGAACCGGCACCGCCTTATCGGCAATGCCGGCCATCGCGTGGAGCCTTAAACCACCACCACCTTCCCGGGATTCATGATGTTGTCCGGGTCGATCGCGCGCTTGAGCGTGCGCATCAGGTTCAGCGCCTCGGGCCCGTGCTCCAGCTCCATGAAGCGCATCTTCTTCTGGCCGATGCCGTGCTCGCCGGTGCAGGTGCCCTCCATGGCGATCGCCCGGGCGACCAGGCGCTCGATGAAGCCGGTGACCCGGGCGATCTCGTCGGGATCGTCCATCATGACAAGCGGCGAGGTGTGGAAGTTGCCGTCGCCGACATGGCCGGCGATCGGCGCCGTGATGCCGCTTTCGACGATGTCGCGCTTGGTCTCGTCGACGCATTCGGCCAGCCGCGAGATCGGCACGCAGACATCGGTAGCGATGACCCGGGCCCCCGGCCGCATGGCGACCGCGGACCAGTAGACGTCGTGGCGGGCCTGCCAGAGCCGGGTCCGCTCCTCCGCCTTGGTCGCCCACTCGTAGGGCCCGCCCTCGAATTCCGCCGCGATCTCGCCGAAGCGCTCGGCCTGCTCGCGCACGCTGGCATCCGTGCCGTGGAACTCGACCAGCAGGAGAGGGGTCTCGGGCAGGGTGAGCTTCGAATAGGCGTTGCAGGCCGCGACCTGAACCTCGTCCAGAAGCTCGATCCGGGCCACCGGCAGGCCGGACTGGATCGTCACGATGACGGCGTCGCAGGCCGCCTTGATGCTCGGAAAAGGACAGACGCCGGCGGAGATCGCCTCCGGGATGCCGGCGAGCTTCAGCGTCAGTTCGGTGATGATGCCGAAGGTGCCCTCCGAGCCGACCATCAGCCGGGTCAGGTCGTAGCCGGCCGAGGTCTTGCGCGCGCGCGGGCTGGTGCGGACGACGTCGCCGTTCGGCATCACGGCGGTGAGCGACAGCACGTTGTCCTTCATCGTACCGTAGCGCACCGCATTGGTGCCGGATGCCCGGGTCGCCGCCATGCCGCCCAGCGAGGCGTCGGCGCCGGGATCGATCGGGAAGAACAGGCCCTGGTCGCGCAGGTGCTCGTTCACCGCCTTGCGGGTCACGCCGGGCTGGACCACGCAATCCAGGTCCTCGGCATGGACCGCCAGCACCTTGTTCATGCCGTTCATGTCGATCGAGATGCCGCCGAACGGCGCGTTGACGTGGCCCTCGAGCGACGTGCCGGTGCCGAAGGCGACGACCGGCATCTTGTGCGCGGCGCAGACCCGCACGATTGCCTGCACGTCCTCGGTGCTCTCGGCATAGACCACCGCGTCCGGCGGCTGGTTGGCGACCCAGGTCAGGGTGCTGCCATGCTGCTCGCGCACCGCCTGCGAGGTGACGACACGGTTGCCGAACTGCGCCGTCAGCTCGCGGATGACCGCCTCGACGGTCTCAGGGCTTGGTCGGGCGCGGCTGGGGGCGGGGCTCTGGGCGTTCATGGCGGATCTCCCGGACGGTTCTCGCGGCGGACGGTGCTGCTTGTTAAAACCGCCAGCCTTTTGCCGGCACTCTAGCAGCCGCTTCCAGGCCGGCATATCCGGCGGCCCGGTCACGGAGAAGTGCGCTGGATGGCCGCCACCTTGCCCCAAGGTGCAACCCATTCGGGGATGCATCCCGTGTCCAAGCGTGGTACGTGCCAGGGCGCCCTTGTCATCCCGCCTGCGCCCGACCGGGAGCCCCACAATGGCAGACGACCGCCCCGCTTCGGTCTTCTTCTTCGCGCCGTTCGTGTCGTCGACGATGGCGATCGAGCCGGGCTGGATCGACTATAACGGCCACCTGAACATGGCCTATTACCACGTCCTGTTCGATCGGGCGGTGGACGAGGCGTTCGGAGTCGTCGGCCTCGGGCCCGACTACATGGATTCCGGGCGCGGCACGACCTTCGCGGCCGAGGTCCATGTGCGCTACCGCCGCGAACTGGTCCTCGACGATCGGGTCCGGGTGACGCTGCAACTCATCGGCTTCGACGAGAAGCGCATCCACTTCTATTCCGAGATCCGCCACGCCAGCGAGGGATGGGTCGCCGCCACCTCCGAGAACCTGTCCCTCCACGTCGATCCGGAAACGCGGCGCGTGGCGCCGTTCCCCGAGGACATCCAGGCCAATCTCTCGGTCATGCTCGGCTCGCATGCAAGGCTTCCGCGGCCTGACGACCTGGGCCGGACGATCGGCATCGCTGCCCGCGGCCGCGACGGCCACAATGCCCGGCCGGACACCATGGCCTTTGCGTCCGCCGGGGCCCGGGTCAGGCACTGACCACGCCGCTCAGCGGTGCGGCACGACGATCGGCGCCGGGGGCGGCGGCGCGATGCTCTGCTGACGCTGGATCTGGCCCTGGAGCTGGTTGGTCTCGAACCGGTTCTGCTGCTGGATGCTGCGGGATTCGGCCCCCGATTCGATCGAGCGGTTGATCCCCTCGACCCTCTGCTGGGCGCGGTTGGTCGGCACCTGGTTCTGCGCCAGCGCCGGGAGCGGCGCGGCGGCGAGAGCCAGGATCAGGAGGGCATGGGCACGCATCGGGGTCCTCTCCGTGGGCGAAGGGTTTTTCATCGAGAACGACGCCGCTCCCGCGGCAAGGTTCCGGCGCCTCGCCCACAGGCATGCGCCCGCCACCCTCGACGCCGTTCGCGTTTTGGTCCAGTGATGCGGGCATGACTCGCGAACTGCCCGCCGGGACCGCCCCCACCTCGATCTCCGCCCGCGCCCGCGCCGCGGTGGTGCCGCAGGACGCCTCCTACCTCACGGGGCTCAATCCCGAGCAGCGCCGCGCCGTCGAGGCGACGGACGGGCCGGTCCTGGTGCTGGCCGGCGCCGGCACCGGCAAGACCCGGGTGCTCACCACCCGCATCGCCCACCTGATCTCGACCGGGCGCGCCCGGCCCTTCGACGTCCTGGCGGTGACCTTCACCAACAAGGCCGCCCGGGAGATGAAGGAGCGGATCGGCACGCTGATCGGCCCGGCCGGGGAGGGGATGCCGTGGCTCGGCACCTTCCACGCCATCGGCACGAAGATCCTGCGCCGCCACGCCGAGCTGGTGGGCCTGAGCTCCGACTTCACGATTCTCGGCACCGACGACCAGTTGCGGCTCTTGAAGCAGGTGATCGCCGCCGCCGACCTCGACGAGAAGCGCTGGCCGGCCCGCAGCCTCGCCGGCACGATCGACGGCTGGAAGAATCGCGGCCTGTCGCCCGAGCAGGTGCCGGCCGGCGAAGCCTCGGCCTTCGGCTTCGGCAAGGGCGGGGGGCTCTATGCGGCCTATCAGGAGCGGCTGAAGTCGCTCAACGCCGTCGATTTCGGCGACCTGCTGCTGCTCTGCCTGAAGCTGTGGCGCGAGAACCCGGACGTGCTGACCAATTACCAGCAGCGCTTCCGCTATATCCTCGTCGACGAGTACCAGGACACCAACGTCGCGCAGTATCTCTGGCTGCGCCTGCTGGCGCAGGGCCACCGCAACGTGGCGTGCGTCGGCGACGACGACCAGTCGATCTATGGCTGGCGCGGGGCCGAGGTCGACAACATCCTGCGCTTCGAGCATGATTTTCCGGGCGCCCTGGTGGTGCGGCTGGAGAACAACTACCGCTCGACCGGCCACATCCTCGCCGCGGCCTCGGTGCTGATCGCCCATAACGAGGGCCGGCTCGGCAAGACCCTGCGCACCGACAGCCCGGAGGGCGAGAAGGTCACGGTCACGGGCGCCTGGGATTCGGAAGAGGAAGCCCGCCTCGTCTGCGAGGAGATCGAGAGCCTGCAGGCCAAGGGCCACAAGCTGTCGGAGATCGCCGTGCTGGTGCGCATCTCGGCCCAGATGCGCGAGATCGAGGACCGCTTCGTCCAGCTCGGGCTGCCCTACCGCGTCGTCGGCGGCCCGCGCTTCTACGAGCGGGCCGAGATCCGCGACGCGCTGGCGTATTTGCGCATCGTCGCCAACGGCTCCGACGACCTCGCCTTCGAGCGCATCTTCAATACGCCCAAGCGCGGCCTCGGCGACGCGACGCTCCAGGCCCTGCACGGGCTCGCCCGCCGCGCCAAGGTCCCCCTGCTCCAGGCCGCCCGCATGATGAGCGAGACCGAGGAGCTGAAGCCGAAGCCCCGCTCGACCGTGCGCGCCCTGTGCCAGAGCTTTTCCCGCTGGGCCAAGCTCCTGGAGGACCAGCCGCATACGGAGGTGGCGCAGACGATCCTGGAGGAATCCGGCTACACCGAGATGTGGCAGAAGGAGCGCACCGCCGACGCCACCGGCCGCCTGGAGAACCTGAAGGAGCTGGTGCGCTCGATGGAGGAATTCCCGGACCTCGCCAGCTTCCTCGAGCACGTCTCCCTCGTCATGGACGTCAACGAGGCCGAGGGCGGCGACCGGGTCAGCCTGATGACGCTGCACGCGGCGAAGGGCCTGGAATTCGACACCGTGTTCCTGCCCGGCTGGGAGAACGGCCTGATGCCGAACCAGCGCGCCCTCGACGAGAGCGGGCGGGCCGGCCTGGAGGAGGAACGGCGTCTCGCCCATGTCGGTCTCACCCGGGCGCGCAAGCGGGCCAAGATCTCGTTCGCGGTCAACCGCCGCATCCACGGCCTGTGGTCATCGACCGTGCCGAGCCGCTTCATCGACGAGTTACCCGAAGCCAGCGTCGCGGTGCTCGAGGCGCCGGCCAGTTTCTCGCAAGGCCCCTCGCGCTTCGACCGGCAGGCGCCGGCCTTCGGGTCGTCCTATTCCACCCCGGGCTGGCAGCGGGCGCAGGCCCAGACCGCCGGCCAGGATCGCTACGGCCAGGGCGGCTTCGGCGGGGGAGGGCGCAGCCCCTCGCCCGGCCGGCGCGGGCCGCAGCAGATCGAGGGCACGCTGGTGGCCAAATCCACCACGGCCTCGGCCTACGAGGTGGGCGCGCGCATCTTCCACACCAAATTCGGGCCGGGCTCGGTGGCGGCCGTCGACGGCAACAAGCTCACCGTTGACTTCGACAAGGCCGGCCGGAAGATGGTCCTCGACAGCTTCGTCCAGCCGGGCTCGGGCTGAGGCCGTCCCGCGCGGGTGCCCCGCGCCAGACCGGGAGCGGCGATCAGGTGGCGACCTCGTCCAGCCAGCAGGTCCGCTCGACCATCGTCGTACCCCCTCCGGTCGATGCCCCTTCCACCGCTGTGTGGTTTTCATCACAACCGATCGTACCGTGCCATGCCCGCCGATTTCGCAGGGGCATGGTGCGGCGCGGCAATTGCTCGTTCATCATCGGCTGCTTACCCTGTTGGTCGAAACAGGCGGATTTGTCCACCGCCTGCGTCAACCCCGACCGGAACCGTCACGGCCGATGAGACTTTGAGTCATCACAACAACACGGGAGATCTGGGACACGAGAGAGGGCACACCATAGTCGGCACCGCAAGTCCAGTGGGAGTGTTGATCCGTGAAGAGACGACGCGCACGACTTGAACTGGTTGATGACCGCCCGATCCGAGTGCATCGCACTCGCTTCGAGGAAGAGCGCAACCCGCCACCGATTCAGCCGATGACGGCCCGTCAGGCCGAGTATCTGGACGCCCTCGGGTCCCACCCGCAAGTGATCGTGCTCGGCCCCGCCGGCACAGGAAAGACTTACATCGCCGGCACCCGCGCCGCGGACCTGCTGCGCCAGCGCCGGGTCGCGAAGGTGGTCATCACCCGGCCGAACGTGCCCTCCGGCCGCTCCCTCGGCTTCTTCCCCGGCACCCTCGAAGACAAGATCGCGCCCTGGGTCGCGCCGCTCACCGAGACGATGAAGGAGCGCATGGGCGACGGCGCCTTCGAGATCGCCGTGAAGGCCGGCGACATCGAGGTCGTCCCCTTCGAGGTCATGCGCGGCCGTACCTTCAAGAACTGCCTGGTGATCCTCGACGAGGCCCAGAACACCACCCCGGCCGAGATCAAGATGTTCCTGACCCGGATCGGCGACGACACCCAGGTCATCATCAACGGCGACGTATCCCAGACCGATCTGCGCGAGACCTCGGGGCTACGCACCGTCATCCATTTGGTCAAGAGCCGGATGATGCCGATCCCGATCGTCGAGTTCGGGCTGGACGACATCGTGCGCTCGGGGATCTGCGCGGAATGGGTGCGGGCCTTCGAGGAGGCGCGGGTGTGAGGGTGAGACGCCTGCCCGGCCGGGAGGTCGGGCAGGCTGTCGTCTTGAACGGCTTATCGACGAAACGGTTGAGCACGGCGCTTCGAAAATCTCCGCTGCCCGTCTGGCGCGCGAGAAGAGCGATTTGGCATGTCTTCTATCCCAATCTCGACCTCATCCTGAGGTGTTAGTCGATCGCGGATCGACTGACCTCGAAGGAGGGCTCCAGAGGTCTCAGAGTTATCTGGAGCCCTCCTTCGAGGCTCCCTACGGTCGCACCTCAGGATGAGGTCGAGGGTGGGGTGTAATAGGATAAGCGCCACGCGCCGCCCAACCCGCCAGATATCCCAGGCACATCGTCGCAACGCCGTCGCCCATCCCGAAATCTACCCCAGCGACAGCAACCATCCCGCGCCCGGACGTTTCCTTGGGATCGATCGATTCCCTCGCTCATCCAGGACGCAGCATGGCCCATCTCCTCGTCATCGGCGCCAGCCAGGGCATCGGGCTGGAGACGGTGAAGGCGGCGCTCGCCGCGGGACACCGGGTGCGGGCCTTCGCCCGCTCCGCCGGCAAGATCGCCCTTTCCGATCCGAATCTCGAACGCTTCCCCGGCGACGCCCTGTCGGTGCCCGACATCACGGCTGCGCTCGATGGGATCGATGCCGTGGTGCAGGCCCTCGGCGTGCCGTTCCGCGACCTGTTCGGGCCGGTACGGCTCTTTTCGGACGCCACCAACGTGCTCGTCCCGGCCATGGAGAAGACAGGCGTGCGCCGGCTGGTGGCGGTCACCGGCTTCGGCACCGGCGACAGCCGCGCGGCGATCGGCCCGCTCCAGCGCCTGCCGTTCCGCCTCGTCTTCGGCCGCGCCTACGACGACAAGGACGCGCAGGAAATCCGGATCCGGCAGAGCGGGCTCGACTGGACCCTCGTCCGGCCCGGCGTGCTCACCGGCGGGCCCGCGACCGGGCGCTACCAGGTGCTCGACCGGCCGTCCTCGTGGAAGAACGGGCTGATCGCCCGGGCGGACGTCGCGCAGTTCATCGTCCGGGAGATCGAGACCGGCGCCCATGTCGGGCGCCCGGTCGTGCTGATCCACCACCCGCTCCCGGTCTGATCCGATGGACAAGGTTCTCTACTACACCGTCACGCTGGTCGAATCGGTCCTCGGTGTGTTCGGGGTGCGCGCCTTCTACGACCAGCCGCGCTACGCGGTGATGGAGCGGCTCGACCGCGGCGTCGAGATACGGGCCTACGAACCGCGCATCGCGGTCGAGACCGATGCCCGAGGCCAGGGCGACGGCGAGGCCTTCGGACGGCTATTTCGCTACATCACCGGCGCGAACCGGGCCGGCGACCGCATCGCCATGACCGCGCCGGTGGAGGCTGGCGGGCAGCGCATCGCCGGTCAGACCATTGCTATGACGGTCCCGGTGGAGCAGGGGAACGGCGGCACGATGCGGTTCTTCCTCCCCCACGCCGTCGCGGCCGCCGGCCCGCCGGAACCGACCGAGGCGGGGGTTCGCCTCGTCACGGTGCCGCCGGAGCGGATCGCGGCCTTGCGCTTCTCCGGTCGCATCACGCCGGAGGTGCGGGCGGAGCAGGAGCGGATCCTGACCGAGGTGCTGCGGGCAGCAGGGAAAGCGCCGGCGGCGCCACCGTTCTTCATGGGTTACGATCCGCCGTTTGCGATCCCGTTCCTCAGGCGCAACGAGGTGGCCTTGCGGCTGGGGACGTGAGGTCTGGGCGCTTGGTTCCACGAAAGGTTCAAAGCAAAGTGCGTCCCCCTTTCCCGTGTGGGCGATCGCATCCACTTCCGATGGGTTAGCTCTCAAAGGAGAAGCGTGAATCCCCAAGCCCGCGTGAGACAGGGGATCCCCCGGCTTCAGTTTTTTGGTCTATTTGCTGGAAGAGAAATAATGATCAAACGACACGTCACCGCCCATCCGCCCGTGCCACCGCCCGCTTGATCACCTGCTGCACCTCGACGTTCGACAAAAACAGGTCGTGGTTGATGAAGCCGCTGCCATACTCCGACGCGTCGGCGACGCGCACACCGAGCGCCTCCAGCCGGCTGCGATCCGCCGCCCCCGCCCGCACCACGCCGCCCGCGATGGTGCTCGACAGTTCGAGCGCCCGGTCGTTGGTGGAGGAGATCACGGTGATCTTCTGCGCGGCGGTGCTTAAGCGCTCGATGCCGTTGGTGAACAAGTCGATGTCGATGTCGGGCGCGGCCAGCACGATGGCGCCGATCCGGTCCAGCGCCGCCTCGCCGGCATCGGCCCGCAGCATGCGCAGGGTCTCCAGGGTGAGCAGCGTGCCCATCGAATGGGCGACGATGTGGATGCGGCCGCCCTGCGCGGTGGCGAGCGCCCGCAGCAGATCCTCGAAGGCGTCGCGCGACCACAAGGCGCTCTCGCGGTCGTAGCCGTAATCGAAGGTCTTGCCCGCCGAGGGCCACGAGAACAGGCCGGAGACGCCGCGGAAGCGGATGCCGTCGGAGAGCTGCGCCGCGCTCACCGCCGCGGTCTCGAACGATTCGCGGTAGCCGTGGACGTAGATCAGGACGTCGCGGCCCAGCGCCGCTTCCGCGAAGGCGGTGGCGGCCTCCGGGCCGGTCACCACCCGCGGCGCCGAGGCGATGCGCCAGTCGCCGGTGACCACCGACGACACCTTGCCGATCAGCGAGCGGTCGGGCGGGGCGAGGCGCACCGTCGCGAAGGCGAGGCCGCGGCCGCGCTGGTCGGTGAAGTAGGGCGGGCGGCCGGCGGGATCGGCGGGGCGGCGGGTGGTGGCGACGAGCAGCACCGGGCTGACATCGAGGGCCGATTGCCGCTCCGGCCCCGGCGAGTCGCCTAGAAGGCCGCCACCGAATCCGCCGCCGAGGCAGCCCCCCAGCGACAGGCTGGCGAGGGCGGAGAGGCCGAGGCGGGCCAGGCCCCGGCGCGTCGGCACGGCGTTCGCTGTCATGTCGTCCCACTCGTCCCCGGCGCGAGGGCCGGTCTTCGCTTCGCTTTCAGGCCGGCGATGCGGCATGATCGTGGCCGTGGCGCGTCGGGGGACACATCGAGCCTGGGCAAAGCCGCGCTTGTTGCCCGAAGGTCACGCGTGTCGTCCCTTCGTCCACAGGTTCGGGCCCTCGACGGGCGCGCGGCGAGCCGGCAGAAAGGCCCCATGACCGTCCCGGCTCCCGACCTCGCCCAGCTCCTGTCCGGCAACCGCGCCGCCCTCGCCCGCGCCATCACGCTGGTCGAGTCGAAGCGGGCCGATCACCGGGCCGCCGCCCGCGAACTCCTCGATGCCGCCCTGCCGCATGCCGGAAAGGCGGTGCGGGTCGGCATCACCGGCGTGCCGGGGGTGGGCAAGTCCACCACCATCGACGCGCTCGGCGCCGCCCTGACCGCGCGGGGCCACAAGGTCGCGGTGCTGGCGGTCGATCCGAGCTCGTCGCGCACCGGCGGCTCGATCCTCGGCGACAAGACCCGGATGGCGCGGCTCGCCGTCGATCCGAACGCCTTCATCCGGCCCTCGCCCTCGTCGGGGACGCTGGGCGGCGTCGCCGCCAAGACCCGCGAGACGATGATCCTGTGCGAGGCCGCCGGCTTCGACGTGGTGCTGGTCGAGACCGTCGGCGTCGGCCAGTCGGAGACCGCGGTGGCGGATCTCACCGATTTCTTCCTGGTCCTGATGCTGCCCGGTGCCGGCGACGAGTTGCAGGGCATCAAGAAGGGCATCCTCGAACTCGCCGACATGATCGCGGTCAACAAGGCCGACGGCGAGGAGGGGATGCGCCGCGCCATGGCCGCCGCCGCCGAGTACCGGGCGGCCCTCCACATCCTGACCCCGGCGAGCGCCACCTGGTCGCCGCCGGTGACGACCATCTCGGGGCTCGCCGGCCAGGGGCTCGACGCCCTGTGGGACGCGATCCTCGACCATCGCAGCAAGCTCACCGCCACCGGCGAGATCGCCGCGAAGCGTCGGAGCCAGGACGTGAAGTGGATGTGGGCCCTCGTCCACGAGCGGCTGCATCAGCGCCTCACCGGCAGCGCCGAGGTACGCAAGGCGACGGCAGAGGCCGAACGCAGGGTCGCGGCGGGCGAGCGCTCGCCTGCGGCCGGCGCGGACCTGATCGCCGAGCTGATCGGGTTGTAGATCACTCGACCCGACTCCTGAGCGGAAAATCCTGCTCGAGCGGTCTCCACGCGCCTCTTCGATTGGTCTCCACAGAGCTCAAACCCGTCATGTCATTCCGGGGCCGCGAAAGCGGAGCCCGGAATCCAGACACTCGGATGGTGCCGATCAAGGCGAGAGGCGTTCCGATCAGTTCGGAACATCTTGCGGTTCTGGATTCCGGGCTCCGCTTTCGCGGCCCCGGAATGACGCGGAGGGTGTCGGTTCCTGTCGAGAGAACCGAGCGAGTACCCGCGGCCACGTATCGCCGCAAGGCAGCCCGCCCCACCTCATCCCACGGCAGAGCTTGACGAAGCGGTTCTCCGCGTCTCACTAACCGCCCAGAGACACGCGCCGAGCCCCGGCCCGGCGCCGCCCCGGCGCGAAGGCTCGAAGCGACGCATGACACCCTCCACCACCTTCGCCGGCCGGACGGTCGCCCTGTTCGGCCTCGGCGGCTCGGGTCTCGCCACCGCGCTCAGCCTCAAGGCCGGCGGCGCCCGGGTCATCGCCTGCGACGACAACCCGGCGCGGATGGAGGCGGCGGCCCAGCAGGGCATCGGGACCGGCGACCTCCGGCAGGCGGAGTGGACCACCTTCGCGGCGCTCGTGCTCGCCCCCGGCGTGCCGCTCACCCACCCGGCGCCGCACTGGACGGTGGATCTCGCCAAGGCCGCCGGCGTTCCGGTGATCGGCGACATCGAGCTGTTCTGCAGCGAGCGTGCGGCCACAAGTCCCGACGCGCCCTTCGTCGCCATCACCGGCACCAACGGCAAGTCGACCACCACGGCGCTGATCGCCCACGTGCTGGCGGCGTGCGGCCGCGACGTGCAGATGGGCGGCAATATCGGCACCGCCATCCTGTCGCTAGCGCCGCCGTCACCGGACCGGGTCCATGTGATCGAGCTGTCCTCGTTCCAGATCGACCTGACGCCGTCGCTGGCGCCGACGATCGGGGTTCTGCTGAACCTCACCCCCGACCACCTCGACCGCCACGGCGACATGGCTCACTACGCTGCCATCAAGGAGCGGCTGGTGGCGGGCGCCGCCCACGCGATCGTCGGCGTCGACGACGAGTTCTGCCGGGCGATCGCCGGGCGCCGCACGGGGCCGCTGACCCGGGTCCATGTGGGTGAAGCGGGGGAGGGGCCGGGGATTCTCGCCCGGAACGGCGTCGTCATCGACGGGCGGCCGGAGCCGGCGGAGGCTGTGGCGGATCTCTCCGGCATCGGCGCGTTGCGCGGCGCCCATAACTGGCAGAACGCGGCCGTCGCCTACGCGGTGGCGAGCGAACTGGGCATCACGCCCGACGCCTTCGCGGCGGCGCTCGCGACCTTCCCGGGCCTGCCGCACCGGATGGAGGAGGTCGGCCGGCGCGGCGCCGTCCTGTTCATCAACGATTCGAAGGCCACCAACGCCGATTCGACCGAGAAGGCGCTCTCGGCCTTCCAGCGCGTCCACTGGATCCTCGGCGGCAAGGCGAAGGAGGGCGGCATCGCGAGTCTCGCGCCGTATTTCCCCCGGGTCGCCCACGCCTACCTGATCGGTGCGGCGACCGAGGACTTCGCCGCCACCCTCGACGGGCAGGTGCCGTTCAGCCGCTGCGGCACGCTGAACGCCGCGGTCGCCGAGGCCGCGGCGGCAGCGGAGCGGGACGGAGCGGGGGAGCCGGTGGTGCTGCTGTCGCCGGCCTGCGCCTCCTACGACCAGTTCCGCAGCTTCGAGGATCGCGGCGACCAGTTCCGCGCGCTCGTGAGAGCCCTGCCGGGCCTGCGGGCCCCGGGCGACTGACGCGCCGTTCCCCGAATCGGCAAATCGGCGTATGCCGCTTCGCGCCGGCTCACGTTCTGAGCGCTTCCCCCGCGGTGCCATGCTGCCCCCCCAACGCCTCCTGCCCGCCGAGACCCCGGCCGCCCCCGGCCACGCGCCGCACCGGCCCGGCCCGCGCAAGATCATCAGCTGGAACCTGCTGCGGCGGACCGGCGCGACCGTCGACGCCCTCGAGGCGCTGATCGCGCAGGAGAAGCCCGACCTGCTGCTGATGCAGGAGGCCACGGTCGACATCACCGAGTTGCAGGCGAGGGCCGGCGGACACTACGCCTGGGCGCCGCTGCCGCGGCGCATCCACGGCCTGGCGATGTGGAGCCCGACCCCCTGGGCGACCCCGCCGCGGGTGATCACCCTGCCCTCGGGCGCCCTGATCGACCGGGTCTGCCAGATCCTCGATCTCGGCACCTTCGGGGTCGCCAACGTCCACCTGTCGCACGGCCAGGTGCTCAACCGGCGCCAGTTGCGCCGCATCGCCCAGCACCTGCCGGTGCGGGCGGCCGTACTCGGCGACTACAACATCGTCGGGCCGGCCCTGCTGCCGGGCTTCCACGATGTCGGGCCCCGCCACCCGACCCACGCCATGGTCGACCTCGTGCCCTTGCGCCTCGACCGCTGCCTGGTACGGGGGCTCACCTGCCGCGGCCAGGCGGTACTGCCGCGGGGCGCCTCCGACCACCGGCCGATCGTGGTCCATCTCGAACCCGGCAACCCGCAGGGCAAGCCTCAGCCCCTGCGCGACCGGATCGAGGCGTTCCGCGACCGCGCCGAGGACCTTCGCAAGCGGGCGCCGCTCAAAGATATGGCAGCAGCAATCGCACGGCGGCGTCGCGCAGGCGCACGGCCATCCCGCGAGAGTTGAGATCCTCGACCGTGAGGCGCTGCTCCATCTTGGCCCGCATCAACGTGTCGAGGTCGGCCGCGAAGTCGGTGTCGTAGACCTCGACGTTGAGCTCGAAGTTGAGCCGGAAGCTGCGGCTGTCCCAGTTGGCGCTGCCGACGAAGCACCAGGCCTCGTCCACCACCATCAGCTTCGAATGGTCGAAGGGCGGCCGGTCGAGCCAAATCCTGACGCCGGCCTCCAGTAGCGGCCCGACATGGGCCCGCGTCGCCCAGTCGACCACCCGGTGGTTGCTCGCCTGCGGGATGATGACGTCGACGGTGACGCCGCGCATCGCCGCGAGGCACAACGCCGTCAGCAGCGTCTCGCTCGGCAGGAAATAGGGGGTGGCGAGCCGCACCGAGTGCCGGGCGGTGGCGACCGCCTCCAGCACCACGAACTCGATCTTCTCGATGTCGGCGTCCGGGCCCGAGGTGACGACCCGGGCGAGCGACGGCCCGGCAGGCGGGATCTCCGGGAACCAGGCGGGTCCTTCCAGGTCCTCGCCCTTCACGAAAGCCCAGTCGCGCCAGAAGGCTTGCGCGAGCTGGCCGACCACCGGCCCGTCGATGCGGAAATGGCTGTCGCGCACCGGCTCGGGCGGGCTCTTCGCCATGACGTTCTCGTCGGCGATGTTGACCCCGCCGACGAAGCCGACCCGGCCGTCGACGAGCAGCAGCTTCTTGTGGGTGCGCAGGTTGAGGAACGGCATCCGCCAGGGCAGCGCCGAGTGCATGAACAGGCCGGCCGGGATGCCCAAGCGCCGCAGCCGCCGGTACATCGCCGGGAAGAAATAGCCGCTGCCGATGCCGTCGATCAGCACGCAGACAGCGACGCCGCGGTCCTGGGCTGCGCGCAAAGCCACCGCGAAGGCCCGGCCGCTGTCGTCGTCGCGCATGATGTAGCTCGACAAGGCGACGCTGGTGGTCGCCTCGTCGATCGCCGCCAGCATCGCCGGATAGGCCTCGTCGCCGTGGCGGTAGCGCCGGATGCGGTTGCCGGCGACCAGCGGCAGGCCGCTGATCCGCTGCACCGCCTGCTTCAGGGGCTGGAAGTCGTCGGGCACCTCGGCCACCGGCGCCGGCGGCGCGCCGGGGCGGGGGCCGGGCAGGACCGGCAGGCGGCGGGCGCGCCGGCTCACCCGGTTGATGCCGAACATCACGTAGAGCAGGCTGCCGAGCAGCGGCGAGAGCCAGACGAGCCCGATCCAGCCGATCGCCGCGCTGACCTCGCGCTTGCGCATCAGCGCGTGCACTGTGACGACGACCGCCAGGGCGAGGCCGATCGGCGCCAGCACGTCGGACCGGATCGAGGTCAGGATCCCGAGCCAGCGGTAGATCTCGTGTTCCACACGGCCTCCTGCCGGCGCGTCCGCGTCGCTCTCACGGCCGGGATACGGGAGGACGGACCCGGAATCCACTTGAGCGAACCGGCAGTCCACCGATCACGCCGGACTTTCGAAGAAATATCCGTACCGAGGATGGCGCGGGTTTCCCCCCGCTCCCCGTGGGTGGCAGGGCTGTCCGGGCAAAAGAAGTAGCGCAGGCTTTTCCCTCCCCCCTCTGCGGGGGAGGGTGCCCCACGGAGTGGGGCGGGAGAGGGGCAGCGCGACGCTACTCCAGCTGGCGCCCGTCACCATGGTCGCGATCTCTCCGGAAACGGCGTCCCCTCTCCCGGCCTGCTCCGCAGGCCACCCTCCCCCGCAGAGGGGGGAGGGGAAAAGCCTGCGCCATCCTGTCTGGTCGCCTCGACAGCACCACGGCCTGAAAAAAGAAAATCCCCCGCCCCGAAAGGGGCGAGGGACGAACTATCAAACCATCAGGCGGCCGATCAGGCGCTCAGCGACTCCTTGGCCCGCTCCGCCCGCTTGCGGTCGTTCGGGTCGAGGACGGCCTTGCGCAGGCGGATCGACTTCGGGGTCACCTCGACCAGCTCGTCGTCCTGGATCCAGGCGAGCGAGCGCTCGAGGGTCATGCGGATCGGCGGGGTCAGGCGGACCGCCTCGTCCTTCGAGGTGGTGCGGATGTTGGTGAGCTTCTTGCCCTTGAGCACGTTCACCTCGAGGTCGTTCTCGCGGTTGTGCTCGCCGATGATCATGCCCTGGTAGACCTTCCAGCCCGGCTCGATCATCATCGGGCCGCGATCCTCGAGGTTCCACAGGGCATAGGCGACGGCCTCGCCCTGGTCGTTGGACATCAGCACGCCGTTGCGACGGCCGGCGATCTCGCCCTTGTAGGGCTCGTAGGCCTTGAACAGGCGGTTCATGATCGCGGTGCCGCGGGTGTCGGTCATCAGCTCGCCCTGGTAGCCGATCAGGCCGCGGGTCGGAGCGTGGAACACCAGGCGCAGGCGGTTGCCGCCCGACGGGCGCATCTCGATCATGTCGGCCTTGCGCTCCGACATCTTCTGCACGACGACGCCGGAATACTCCTCGTCGACGTCGATCACGACCTCCTCGATCGGCTCCATGATCTCGCCGGCCTCGTCCTTCTCGAAGACGACGCGGGGACGCGACACGGCGATCTCGAAGCCCTCGCGGCGCATCGTCTCGATCAGGATCGCGAGCTGAAGCTCACCGCGGCCCGAGACGTAGAACGAATCCTTGTCGGCGGCTTCCTCGATCTTGAGCGTGACGTTGCCCTCGGCCTCCTTGAACAGGCGGTCGCGGATCATGCGGCTCGTGACCTTGTCGCCCTCGGTGCCGGCGAGCGGCGAATCGTTGACGATGAACGACATCGTCACGGTCGGCGGGTCGATCGGCTGGGCCTGGATCGGGGTCTCGACCTGGGGATCGCAGAAGGTGTCGGCGACGGTGCCCTTCACGAGGCCCGCGATCGACACGATGTCGCCCGCCTCGCCCATCTCGATCGGCTGGCGCTCCAGGCCGCGGAAGGCCAGGATCTTCGAGACGCGGCCGGTCTCCACGACCTTGCCCTCGCGGTCGAGGACCTTGATCGCCTGGTTCGGCTTCACGGTGCCGGCGGCGATGCGGCCGGTGATGATGCGGCCGAGGAAGGGATTGGCCTCGAGCAGGGTGCCGAGCATCCGGAACGGGCCGTCCTCGGTCTTGGCCGGGGGAACGTGCTCCAGCACCAGGTCGAAGAGCGGGGCCAGCCCGTCATCCTGCGAGCCCTCGGGCGAGGTCGCCATCCAGCCGTTGCGGCCCGACCCGTACAGGATCGGGAAGTCGAGCTGCTCGTCGGTGGCGTCGAGCGCTGCGAACAGGTCGAACACCTCGTTCACCACCTCGGTGATGCGGGCGTCGGGCCGGTCGACCTTGTTGACCGCCACGATCGGGCGCAGGCCGATCTTGAGCGCCTTCGAGACCACGAACTTGGTCTGCGGCATCGGGCCTTCGGCGGCGTCGACCAGCACGATCACGCCGTCGACCATCGACAGGATGCGCTCGACCTCGCCGCCGAAATCGGCGTGGCCGGGGGTGTCGACGATGTTGATCCGGGTGTCCTTCCAGACCACCGAGGTGGCCTTGGCCAGGATGGTGATGCCGCGCTCCTTCTCGAGGTCGTTCGAGTCCATCGCGCGCTCCTCGACCCGCTGGTTCTCGCGGAACGAGCCGGATTGCTGGAGCAGCTTGTCGACCAGGGTCGTCTTGCCGTGGTCGACGTGGGCGATGATGGCGATATTGCGCAGCTTCATAGGATATCCGAAGCAAACAAAGCCCGGCACGCCGCGGGCCGCCAGAATGGCAGCCGGACGCATCGAGCCGGGGGAAAACTGTTGCGTCGCAATATAAGGGATAGGGCTTTTTCGCAAGAGGGCCCGGTATCGCCCCTTGTCGGGGAGGCGCCGGCCTCCAGATGGGTCACTCGGCCGCGGCTGACAGCGGGTCCGGTCCGCGATCGACGGAATGGGCGTGTCTCTCCAGCAGAACGGCGCGGCGCTCCGCGATCGCCCGCCGCGCCTGGTCGAGGCCGAGGGTGAAGGCCGCGACCCCGGCATTGTCGATCGCCCCGGTGCCTGCCCGGGCGAGCGCCGCGGCCAGGATCTCGTCGGCCTGCCGCTCGAGGTCGGTCAGTTCCAGTTCGTCCTCGACGTCGCGGCTCGCCCGCACGATGGCGAGCAGCTGGCGCAGGAGCGCCATGTCGCGGGCCCGCGACCGGTTGGCCGCCCGCGACACCAGGGTGGCGGCGGCGGAGCCGAGAATCGAGACGCACATCACCAGGAGGTAGAACCAGTCGCCGTAGCGCTCGAAGAAGCTCTCGACCTCGCCCTCGTAATACGCCTGGGCGCCGGGATGCACCGGCAGCGACGCGCTCTTCGAGGTGTCGGGCGCCTCGATCTGGTTGGCGAGCGGCACCTCGGCGGCGAGGCCGGGCCGGTTGACGAAGAGCAGCCGCGTCAGTTCCGAGACCACGGAATCGGCGATTTGCGCCTGGGCCACCAGCCGGTGGCTGACCCCGACGGTGGTGACCGTCTCGGCCGGGCGCGGCGGCGTGCCGCCGAAGGTGCCGCGGGCGATCTCGACGCTCTCCAGCGCCGGCCAGCGCCGGGCCAGCACCGCCGCCTCGCCGATCGGGATGAAGGTCGCCGTGCCGCCTCCCCGCGTGATGCCCGCCACGACCTCGCCGGCGGTGCGGCCGGTCAGCGGGCTCACCACCATCACGGCATCGACCCGCCCCTCGCGCAACGCCTGGCCCGCCTCCTGCCCGTCGCCGAGGGGGATCGTCGTCACCGCATCGGCCGGCACCTCGTAATGTTCGAGGATGTGGGCGAGCAGCCGGGTGTTACCGGCCGGGTTGCGCACGATCCCGATCCGCTTGGCCTTCAGGTCCGGCACGGCGGCAAGGCCAGGGTCGGCCGCCAGCAGCAGCACCGCGTCCCGGTGCAGGATCGCCACGGTCTGGGTGCGGGCCGGGATGCCGACATCGGAGCGCACCACCGCGAGGTCGGCCTTGCCGTGCTCCGCCGTCTCGGCGCTCTCGGCAACGCCGCTCGTCGCCACGAGCCGCAGGCGCACGTCCTCGTGGGTGCGGGCGAGCGACTGCGCCACCGCCGCGACGAGGCGTGCATCCTCGCTCCCCGACGGCCCGACGGCGACGCGCAGGGTCGTCGGCTGCCCGAGCCATTGATAGGCGAGGAGCGCCGTCGCCACGAGGGCGAGGACGGTCGCGAGGACGATGGGAACGTAGCGCCGCATGGACCCTCATCCAAGCAGAGCGGCAGGGCGCGACTCCGCTCGCTTCCTTGCTTTTGCATCATTTTGGTCGCCGATCCGGCGACCACTCCGGCGAATGATGCTCGGAGCCCTTACCCTGGGCAGCCGGCCCGGATTCGGCAATCAGGCCGATTGGCGCGGGCGGCGATCGGCGGGGCGCCGTCAGCGCCCGGCGATGCGGTCGATGGAGAACTTCGCGTTGGACACGATCCGGTCGCGATGCTCCTCGGGGATCTTCGCCTCCATCAGGAGCTGGATGCAGGCGCGAAGACTCTCGACGGGACGCCCGGTCCACGACGCCGCGACGGCGTATTCGTCGATCAGCGCCCAGTCGTAGATCCAGGGCTCGACGGCCCGGCCGCCGGGCGGCAGGCGGATGCCGAGGCCCCGCGACGCCAGGGCATGGGCCTCCTCGTACCGACCCTGAGCGCGCGCATGCTGGGCGGCGCCGTGCAGCGCCTCCGCCCGCGACGGGGCCACACCGGCCGCCCGCTCGAAGGCCGCCAGCACCGCCTCCGGCGCCTCGCCGAGCGCGGCCTTCAGGCGCGCCGCGCGGGTGAGGGCGAGATAGACCTCCTCGCGGTCGGGCCCGCCGAACTCGCCCCGCGCGAGATACTGGTCGTGCGCCGCCCGCACGGAGCCGGCGACCTCCAGGATCTGCCCCAGTTCGTAGCCGCAGGACGGATCGTAAGGATCCTCCGCAGTCGCCAAGCGGGCCGAGCGGAACGCGCCCTTGTCGTACCGGACGGCCAGCCGCGGACCGAGCGCGTTGTAGATGCCGTGGTTGCCCACCTGTCCGGACTGGGCGAAGCGCTCCAGCGCGGCCATCCCGGAGAAGGTCGACCGCGACGTGCCGACGAAGAACGGCGCCGCGAGCGCGATCTCGAAATCCACCAGCGAGCGTTCGAGAAGGTTCACACCGCCGGACTGGAACGTCTCCACGAGGTCGGACTTCCAGAACGCCTCGATGTCGTAGGTCTCGCGCAGGGATCGGCGGATCGTCTCCTTCCCCTCGACGAGGGCCGCCTCGTCGCAGACGATGTAGAGTTTCGAGGTGCCGCTGGGATAAGTCGCGCGAAACTTGCGGACGATGCTCTCGGCCGAATGCCGGTTGTCTTCGTTGTGGCCGACCTCCGGATCGACGCGGATCCGGACGTGATCGTCCCAGTCGCGCTCGATGCGCATCTGGACCACGTGGGCGATGCCCAGCCGATCGAAGACGATGTCCCGCAACCGCGACGTGTCGGGCGCGCTCCGCGCCGCCGGCACCAGGGCGCGGAAGAACCGGACCACGACGCTGTCGCCGTCGAGCGCTCCGGACGCGGCCGCGTGGGCGATGTGACGCTCGCCGTGATGGAAGAACTCCCAGCCGCCTTCGTCGCCGGCGGGCGCGCGATCGAGGATGGTGACGCCGACCGTCTCCGCAAAATCCCGCAAGCGGGCCACGTCGAACGCCGCGGCGATCGGCACGCGCTCGTGGATGAAGGTGATCTGATCGAAGATCACGATGTCCGGCAGGATGATCCGGCGGTCGTCTCCCGCCATCGCCTTGAGGAACAGGCCGAGGAGGGCGATTTTCTGGTTGTTGATGCCGCCCCTGTTGTACGAATAGCAAAGCGGTCGGCCGGCATTCTCGGATGGATGAACCACACACGATCCCTTTTCGTGGATGTCGGCCCCGAGAAAATTTTTCGGACTTACAAGCCGAACACGGAAAGCCTGTTGGGACAGTGCCCCTCCGTCACGCGAGGTTCCGCCGATCATCCACGATGCGCTGCGGGCTGCCAACCCCGATGTGATGGGCATCGCGTCGAGGCGTGACTGCCAGGTCGACGATGAGGGCCGTTGAACGCCCCATCATGATCCATGATCGCCCACGGAAATCAGACCCTCCGGGTCATCCCGGGTTCTCGGCGTCGTCGAGCCCGGGGATGACCCGGAGGGTGCTATGACGACCGCGACGGTCAAATGGACTTTGACCGCCGATCCGCCCGCTTACAGGGCCACCCGCAAGCCCAACGCGACCACCGCCACGATCGCCGCCCCCAGGGCCGGGCCGAGTGTCGCGATCACCAGGGCGCCCGGGTGATAGCCCGGTGCCGCGAGGTAGCGCTGATGCGCGTTCTTCTCCTGCCGGAGCAGCGGCGCCGATCCGCGCGCCGCTGCTCCGGGCGTCCAACCCTGTCGCATGATGCCGTCCCCGCCCGCTTGGCCGCCCCATCTGGGGGCGGCGCGAGACCTGTTGTGTGGGTCCCATCAGGGCCTGAGCGGCGTGAAGAGGGGGTGAATCCGATCGCTCGCATTCTCCTCGTCGTGAATCAGGGGTTAGCGGGCCTTGATCGGGTCGAGGCCGGTCTCGACGATCGTGGCGGCGTGGTCCGGCGCCGAGAGCCAGGCGATCAGGGCGCGGGCCTCGGCGGGGTGCTTGGCGCCCTTCGGGATGCCGGCCGAGAACAGCGTGACCTTCTGCACCTCCGGCGGGATCGGCCCGACGATGGTGATGCCCTTGATCGGTTTGAGCTCGGCGATCTGCTGGAAGCCGAACTCGGCGTCGCCCCGGGCGACGACGTTGCCGACGCGCTCTGCGACGATCATCTTGCTCCTGGGCGCCAGTTCACTCTCCAGCCCCAGCTTCTTGTACATCTCCTTCTCAATGTAGACGCCGCTGGCGCTGTCGGAATAGGCGATCGAGGTGGCGCCGAGCAGCGCCTTCCTGAAGGCGTCGAGGGTGGAAATGTCCGGTACCTTGGCCCCGGCCTTCACCGCCAGCGCGATCTTGGAATCGGCGAGCGCCACCTTGCTGCCCGGCTCGATCTTGCCCTCCTTGTCGAGGGCGTCGAGGGCGTAGCCGACCATGATGACCACGTCGGCCGGCTCGCCGCGGGCGAGGCGCACGGGAATCGCCTCCGGCGCCGTGCCCATCGACGGGCCGAAGGCGGTCACGACCTTGTCGCCGGTCTTCGTCTCGAAACCCGGCACCAGGGCCTCGTAGGCGGCGGTGAAGCCGCCGGAGATCATCACGTGCACATCCGCGGCCCTGGCCGGGGCGGCGAGGGCAAGCCCGGCCGCCAGGCCGACGGCCATCAGGGCGAGGCGGCGTGCGCCACGGTCAGCGCGCGACGCCGTCATGGTCGTGAATCCGGTCTTCGTCATGCTTCCTCCCGGGGATGCCTCATGGAGATGTCCCGGCAGCATTCCCTGTTGGCAACCCAGCCGCCGCGCAAGCTCCATCGAATTTCGAGGGATGAAATTTCTGTATCAAACGTGCTGAGGATCGCTGTAGACAGAGCCCAATCCAGGGAGCCCGCGTTCGGGAGGAATTGAGCATGGCAGGTCCGGTCCACGGTCCGCAGGGGTCGAAGGTCGCCACGGTGTTGCGCGTCACGAGCGGCAACTTCCTGGAGATGTTTGACTTCTTCCTGTTCGGCATCTACGCGAGCCACATCTCGAAGGCGTTCTTCCCGGCGGAGAACGAGTTCGCTTCGCTGATGTTCACCTTCATGGCCTTCGGCGCCGGCTTCCTGATGCGGCCGCTCGGGGCGATCTTCCTCGGCGCCTATGTCGACCGGATCGGCCGGCGCCGGGGCCTCATCGTGACGCTCGGCATCATGGCGGCCGGCACGGTGCTGATCGCCTTCGTGCCGTCCTACCAGACCATCGGCCTCGCGGCCCCCTTCCTGGTGCTGATCGGCCGCCTGCTCCAGGGCTTCTCCGCGGGCGTCGAACTCGGCGGCGTGTCGGTCTACCTCGCCGAGATGGCGACCCCCGGCCGCAAGGGCTTCTACGTCTCCTGGCAATCCGGCAGCCAGCAGGTCGCCGTGATGGTGGCGGCGCTGATCGGCTTTACCTTGAGCCGCGCCCTGATGCCGACCCAGATGTCCGAGTGGGGCTGGCGCATCCCGTTCTTCATCGGCTGCATGATCGTGCCGTTCCTGTTCTACATCCGGCGCTCGCTGGAGGAGACCCAGGAGTTCCTGCACCGCAAGGAGCGCCCGTCGCTGCCCGAGGTCTTCGCGTCGTTGGGCCAGAACTGGCAGATCGTGCTGCTCGGCATGCTGCTGGTGGTGATGACCACGGTGTCGTTCTACACCATCACGGTCTACACTCCGACCTTCGGCAAGAGCGTGCTCAAGCTGTCCGAGACCGACAGCCTGATCGTCACCTTCCTCACCGCCCTGTCGAACCTGTTCTGGCTGCCGGTGATGGGCGCGCTCTCCGACAGGATCGGCCGCAAGCCGATCCTGCTGGCCTTCTCCGCGCTCACCCTGCTCACCGCCTATCCGGCGCTGGCCTGGCTCACCTCGAACATCTCGTTCACCAACATGCTGATCACGCTCCTGTGGCTGTCCTTCCTGTATGGCAGCTACAACGGCGCGATGGTGGTGGCGCTGACCGAGATCGTCCCGGCCAAGGTCCGCACCACCGGCTTCTCGCTCGCCTACTCGCTCGCCACCGCGCTCTTCGGCGGCTTCACCCCGGTCGTCTCGACCTGGCTGATCCAGACGCTCGGCAACAAGGCGGCGCCGGGCCTGTGGATGGCCTTCGCGGGCGCCTGCGGCCTCGTCGCGACCCTGCTGATCTACCGCCGCGGCGCACCCGCCGCCGCCGGGGTTCCGGGCAATGCCCGCCCGGTCGCCGGCGAGTAATCAGGCCAGCAGCCCGTCGAGGGCGCGGATCTCGCGCACGGGTGCGAGATCCGGATACTCGTCGGGCTGGCCCGTCCGGTTGACCCAGACCGGGGCAAAGCCGTAGGCCGCCGCCCCGGCGATGTCCCAGCGGTTCGACGATACGAACGCGATCCGCTCCCGCGCGACGCCGAGGCGCTCCGGCGCCAAGGCATAGGCGCGGGGCGAGGTCTTGAAGATGCCGGCCGGATCGACCGACAGGACGGCGTCGAGATGACCTTGGAGATTGGCCGCCGTCACTGCCGCATCGAGCATGGCGGTGTCGCCGTTCGACAGGATCGCGGTCTTCAGGCCTTCCCGGCGCAAGGCCTTCAGCGTGCCGGGCACCTCCGGATAGGCGTCGAGCGCGCGATAGGCCTCGAGCAGGCTTGCGCGCACCTCGCGGTCCACCCCCGGATGGCGGGCGAGAGCAAAATCCAGGGCCCGCTCGGTCAGGGTCCAGAACGGCGCGCAGCGCCCGCACAGCGACAACACCCAGGAATATTCGAGCTGCTTCTGCCGCCAGGTCTCGGACAGCCTCGGCGCCTCCGGCCCGATCGCGGCGGCATGGCGCTGCACGGCGGAATGGACGTCGAGCAGGGTGCCGTAGGCGTCGAAGACGACGGCGTCGGCGCGGTCGAGCGGGGCGGGGAGGGGCATGGCGGCCTCGTGGCGTCGCGGGCGGGATCGCGCCTGACAACGCGCACGGCATGACGCCGGGTTCAACATGGAGCCTGTCCGACCCCAGTCGAACATTCGTCCCACCCCACGACCTCATCCCGAGGTGTCAACCCAACGGCCCAAGATGCTGACGCATCGATTCGATCTCGGGCAGGCCCGAGATCGACGGGGCCGTCGACCCATCTCGAATTTTCGACACCAAGCCCAGAAGTCCGGGACCTCGGGCTTGGCGTAAATTCGAGACTTGGCAAAAATTCGAGAACGGGACCAAAGGTCGTTTTCACCGACCGTTGGTATCAGCCATCGACGATGGACCGACCTCGAAGGAGGGCTCCGGAGAGGGCATAGCGTTCCGGAGCCCTCCTTCGAGGCCTCCGCTTCGCTCCGGCACCTCAGGATGAGGTCGCGGGTGGGATCAGAAGAACACCTGCCGGATGGCCGCAGAAGCCTCACACCCGCCGCAGCCGCACCCCGAACAGCCGCAGGGCCACCAGCAGCGTCGCCCCGTAGGCGACCAGCCCGGCGACCCCGAGGGCCGTCAGCACGGCCAGCTCGCGGAAGCGCGGCATGGAGGGCATCAGGCGGTCGATCAGCGGCAGGCCGCCGAGCGTGCAGGCGGCGAGCACGATGCAGGCGGCCAGCACGCCGCAGGCGGTGACGATCAGCGTGCGGCTCGGCGCGGTCCAGCCGCGGCCATAGGCGAGGCAGAACAGGATCAGCACGTTGACCCAGACGCCGGCCGCGGTGGCGAGCGCCAGGCCCATCACGCCGAGCGGTCCGGTGAGCACCACCTTCAAGCCCACATTGACCGCGACCGCCGTGAGGGAGGCGACGACCGGCGTGCGGGTGTCGTGACGGGCATAGAAGCTCGCCACCACGCTGCGGATCAGCACCGCCGCCGGGAGCGCCAAGCCGTAGGCGGCCAGCACCGCGCCGGAGCGGGACGCCGCCTCGGCGTCGAAGGCGCCGCGCTGGAACAGGGCGGTCATGATCAGGTCGGGCACCAGCAGGAACGCCACCGCGAACGGCGCCGACAGGGCGAGCGAGAAGCCGGTGGCGCGGTTCTGCGCCGCATGCGCCCCGTCCGCGTCGCCCGCCGCAACCCGCCGGCTCATCTCCGGCAACAGCACCGTGCCGGCGGCGATGCCGATGACCCCGAAGGGTAGCTGATAGAGCCGGTCGGCATAGTAGAGCGCCGAGACCGCGCCGGTCGGCAGGAACGAGGCGATGATCGTGTCGGCGAACATCGCGATCTGCACGCCGGCCGAGCCGATCACTGCCGGTCCGAGCATCGCGAAGAACCGGCGCATGCCGGCATCGTTCAGGGTCGGGCGCACCAGGGCGGGGGCGAGCCCGGCCCGCCGCGCATCGGCCCAGACCAGCAGGAATTGCAGCACGCCGGACAAGGCGACGCCCCAGGCTGCGGCGTAGCCGGCATTCGGGAACAGGAAGGCGAGGGCAAGCGCTCCCAGCAGCGAGACGTTGAGCAGCACCGGGGCGGCGGCGGCGGCCGCGAAGCGCCGCCTCGCGTTGAGGATCCCCGAGAGCAGCGTCACCTGGGTGATGAACAGGAGGTAGGGGAAGGTGATGCGGGTCAGCGTCACCGCGAGCGCGAATTTTTCGGGCTCGTCGGCAAAGCCCGGGGCGAGGGCCCGCACGATCACCGGCATCAGCGGCAGGGCGAGCGCCAGCAGCGCCACCTGCACCAGCAGCATCAGGGTGTAGACCCGGTCGGCGAAGGCCCGGGCTGCGCCGTCCTCGGCGTCGAGGGCGGCGTAGGTCGGCACGAAGGCGACGTTGAAGGCCCCCTCGCCGAAGATCGCGCGAAAATGGTTCGGCAGCCGGAAGGCCACCACGAAGGCGTCGGCGATCGGGCCGGCGCCCATCACGGCGGCCATGAGCACGTCGCGCAGGAAGCCGGTGGCCCGGGAGACCAGCGTCCAGCCGCCGACCGAGAGGATGCTGCGAATCATGCGGCGGTCCATAGCACGGCGCGGCCGCAAGGCACGCGGCCGGACGGCCTAGGCGGCGCCGGAATAGCGCGCCCGCCTTCCCCCGCGGCGGTCGTCCCGGACCGGCCGGTCGTGGCCCGCCGCCGCCGGACCGATCCGCTCGGCCACGACGTAGAGCGGGCGCCGCTTCACCTCGGCGAAGATGCGGCCGATATACTCGCCGATGATGCCGAGCGACATCAGCTGTACCCCGGAGAAGAACATCACCGAGACGATCAGCGAGGCGTAGCCCGGCACGTCGGGGCCGCGCAGCAGGGTATCGGCGACGAAGTAGAGCGCGGTCAGGAAGGCGATGCCCGCGATGGTGCCGCCGAGATAGGTCCAGACCCGCAAAGGCACGGTCGAGAACGAGGTGATGCCGTCGAAGGCGAAGCGGAAGAGCTTGCGAAAGCTCCATTTCGAGGCGCCGTGCTGGCGCTCCTCGACCTGGTAGGGGACGCCGACCGAGCGGAAGCCGATCCACGAATACAGGCCCTTCGAGAACCGGGCGCGCTCAGGCAGCGAGCGCAGCACCTCGACGCCCTTGCGGTCGATGAGCCGGAAATCGCCGGCGCCCTCGGGCAGCGGCATCTCGCCGAAGCGGGCGAAGAGCCGGTAGAACAGCCGCGCGAAGCCGCGCCGCATCGCACTCTCGTCGTCGCGGTCGGTGCGCTGGGCGTAGACCATCACGTTGCCCTCCTGCCAGCGCTCCCAGAAGGTCGCGATCAGCTCGGGCGGGTGCTGCAGGTCGGCATCCATGATGACGACGGCGCGGCCCTCGGCATGGTCGAGACCGGCCGCGATGGCGATCTCCTTGCCGAAGTTGCGGCTGAACGAGACCGCGCCGATGCGCGGCTCGGCCCGGTGGTGGGCCGCCACCACCGCGGCGGTGTCGTCGTGGCTGCCGTCGTCGACGAACACCACCTCGTAAGACTGCGTCAGGCGCTCCAGCACCGGAAGCAGGCGGGCGAGGAGCGGGGCGACGTTGGCGCTCTCGTTGAAGACCGGTATGACGACGCTCAGGTCGACCGGCTCAGGCTGTCTGAACAGCTCCACGGCGCTGTCCCTCGTTTCGGTGTCTCTGCGCCGGCGGGGGCCGGCGGCGGGCGGTCATCAAGGCCGGTGCGGGCACCGGCGGCTCTCTCGGCGCGAGATCTACGCGATGCTTCCTGAACGGCACCCGGTCGTGCTCTGCGCCGACGATTACGGCCTGAGCCCGGGCGTCAGCCGGGGCATCCTCCACCTGGCGCGGATGGGCCGCATATCAGCCACCGGCTCGATGACCAACATCGCGGCCTTCCCGGACGCGGCGCCCGCCCTGCGCGAATTGCACGGCGCGGTGGCTTTAGGCCTCCACCTCACCCTGACGACGGGCGCCCCCCTCGGAAACCTGCCGCGCCTCGCGCCCGATGGACGGCTGCCGCCGCTGGGGCGGCTGATGCGGCTTGCCCTGTCGGGCGGGCTGAGACCTCAGGACGTGCGCCCCGAGATCGAGCGCCAGCTCGACGCCTTCGTCGGCGCGATGGGCCGCCTGCCGGATTTCGTCGACGGTCACCAGCACGTCCACGTGCTGCCGGGGGTGCGGGGGGCGCTTCTCGCGGCATTGTCAGACCGGGGCTGGCGGGGCTGGCTGCGCGACCCGGGCGACCGTCTGAGCGCGATCCGGGTACGGCCGCAGGCCGGCAAGGCCCTGGTGGTCGCAGGCCTCGGGCTGGGTTTTCGCGTGGCGGCCCGGCGGGCGGGCCTTGCCACCAATCGCGGCTTCTCCGGCTTCTCGGATTTTTCGGAAGGGGAAGGGTTCGCCGAGGCGTTCGAGCGGAGCTTCCGGGCGCTCGGACCGGCTCCGGTGGTGATGTGCCATCCGGGCGAGATCGACGACGGCTTGCGCGCCCTCGACCCGGTGGTGGCGAGCCGGCCGCTAGAGCTGGCCTATCTCGGCTCCGATCGCTTCGCGGAATTCCTGAAGCGGGAGCGGGTTCGGCTGGTGCCGCGGCCGGAGAATGCTCAGGCGCAGATGCGCTCTGCTCGACAATCCTGACACCCGCCATGTCATTCCGGGGCCGCGCAGCGGAGCCCGGAATCCAGAGTCGCGGATCGTTCAGGATCAAGCGAGGAGCGCCCCGCTTCGTTCTCCAACACCTGAGCGTCTGGATTCCGGGCTCCGCTTACGCAGCCCCGGAATGACGCGGTGGGTTCGAGATCTGTCGAGAAAGCCAAACAGGCTCTGCGTTCCGCCATAGAAAACCCCCTCACCCGGGAGGGGAGGGGGTTTCAGGATCGATAACGATCCGGCACCGATCAGGCGATCGCCTCGCCGTACATCTTCTCGACGTGCTCCCAGTTCACCAGGTTCTCGATGAACGCCTTGAGGTAGTCGGGACGGCGGTTGCGGTAGTCGATGTAGTAGGAGTGCTCCCACACGTCGACGCCGAGGATCGGCTTGGCGCCGTGCACCAGCGGGTTCTCGCCGTTGGGGGTCTTCATGATCTCGAGCTTGCCGTTCTTCACCGCGAGCCAGGCCCAGCCGGAGCCGAACTGCGACACGCCGGCCTGGATGAAGTCGGCCTTGAACTTGTCGGTGCCGCCCAGATCCTCGGCGATCTTCTTCTCCAGCGCGCCCGGGATCGCGCCGCCGCCATTCGGCTTCATCCACTGCCAGAAGTGGATGTGGTTGTAATGCTGGCCGGCATTGTTGAACAGCGGCTGGTTCTGGCCGTAGGAGGCCTTCACCACCTCCTCGACGCTCTTGCCGGCGAGCTCCGAGCCCTCGAGGAGCTTGTTGCCGGTATCGACATACGCCTTGTGGTGCTTGTCGTGGTGGAACTCCAGCGTCTCCTTCGACATGTAGGGCTGCAGCGCGTCGTAGGCGTAGGGGAGTTCGGGCAGCGTGAAGGCCATCGGCGTGTCTCCGGATCTCACGGGTCGGGCGCGGCGGTCCCCGAGAGGCGCAGCCGCGGCACCCGCGTCTACCTAAGTCGGCCCCGCGCCCGCGGCAACGCCGCAGGCCCGCCGTCACGGCCATCATCCCGATCTTTGCATCCCGATCTTGGCATCCCGATCCGCGACCGGTCCGGAGCTTTCCGGGGGGGTCCGGGGCTTTCCGGGGGCGGAGTCCAGGGAATTCAAGCGCGGCCGTTTTGCAAAAGCGGCCCGTGCGCCTAAATCTGAGCCTGGCGGGCGGGGCGGCGGCCCCGGACCCGCCCGTTCGGCTGCTCGCGTCGCCCGCGGGGCAGCCCCGTTTGATCGCCAGTGCCCCGAGAGTCCGAATGATCGTCGCGTTGACCGTGCTCGCCCTCCTGATGCTGATCGGCGGTCTCGCCGCGATGGTGCAGGGCATTCCCTTCGTGCGGCTCGAGGTCGGCTGGACCATGGTGATCGCCGGCACCGTCGGGGCGAGCGCCGGCGCCGTGCTGCTGGGCATCACCGCCGCGGTCGCGCGGCTCGGGCGCATCGAGCGCGCCCTCGCCGGGCACGCCCCGGCGGCGCGCCCCGCCGCGGACCTCGCTGCCGCCGAGACCAGTGCCGCCCCGGTCCGGGCGACCCGCAACGAGCCGGTCCTGTCACCCGTCCTGCCGCCGATCCCGTTCCCGGCCGCTCCGCCCCCCGCCCCCGAGCCGCGCCCGGCCGAGCCGACGGGCCTCGACGGCGGGACGGCGCTCGCGGCCGGCGCCGCGGTGGCGGCAGCCGGGCTCGCGGCGAGCGAACTGCGCCTCACCCGGGCCGAGGATCCGGACCTTTCGGCGGGGCGGCCCGACGATTCACGGCAAGAGACCGCATCGCAGGAATCCCCGCATCACGCGCCTGCGCCGTACGATCCTTCGCCGCGCGAGCCCGTCGCTCAGGAGTTCACGACGCCTGAACAACTTTCGGCGCATGAGACCGTCGCGCACGAGCCGCCGATGCACGACCCCGCGGCTCACGAGTCCGCGCCGCCACCGCCCGCGGAGGAGCCCCGGCCCGCACCGCCGCACGAGGCCGCGCCGCCGCCCGCTCCTCCGGCCCCCGAGCCCGTCGCCGAAGCGCCTCTGCCGCAGGAGCCCCCCTACGAGGACCTTCCCCCCGAGGAGCCACCGGGCAAGACGGTGATCGGCACCTACGATTCGGGCGGAAACACCTACACGATGTATGCCGACGGCACGATCGACGCCGACACGCCGGCCGGGCGCTTCCACTTCGCGTCGATCGAGGAGCTGAAGGTCTTCCGCAATGCCGGGGGCGAGGGCGCGGCCCGCAGCGCCTGAAGCGGCCGCCTCCAGCGTCGCCCGGGTCTTACAACGTCGCCAAGGGGTTGAGGGCGGCGTTGCGGGCCGGCAGGGGCGCCAGCATGGTCAGGACGAGGCCGCCGGGGGCGTAGTCGGTGGCGACCTCGGCCTGGACCTGGGTGGTGAGCACCCGCTGGAGCAGGCGCGAGCCGAAGCCCTGGCGGGTCGGCGGCGCCACCGCGGGGCCGCCGGATTCCTGCCAGTGGAAGCGCAGGCGCGGCCGGTCCGCCCCAGGCTCGACGCTCCAGCGGATTCGCACCCGGCCGCTGCGGTTCGACAAGGCGCCGTACTTGGCCGCGTTGGTGGTCAGCTCGTGGATCGCCATGCCGATCGGTACCGCGATCTCGGAAGGCAGGTCGACCGCCGGCCCGTCGAGCTCGATCCGCCCGCCGGAGCCGGCCCGCATCTCGCCGTCGGCATAGGGGCGCAGCTCGTTCTCCAGCAATCCGCGCAAGGAGGCGGTCTGCCACACGTCCTCGGTCAGCACCGAATGGGTGTGGGCGAGCGACATGATGCGGCCGACGAAGGCCTCGTAGAAGCTGTCGATGCTCGATGCCGTCCGGGCGGTCGAGCCGACGATCGCCTGCACCGTCGCCAGCGTGTTCTTCACCCGGTGGTGCAGCTCGCGGATCAGCAGCGACTGGCGCTCCGCGGCGAGCGTCCGGTCGGTGATGTCGGCGACGACGCCGATCAGGCGCCGCGGCAGGCCGGCCGGCCCGTCGCGCTCGAACCGGCCGGCCATCTCGATCGTGCGCCAGACCTCGCCGCCCTCGTCGTCCGGGCGACGGATGCGGGTCGTCGCGTGCAGCACCCCGTCGCCGTGGAGCGCCGCGGCGACGGACCGGCGGAAGGCCACCTTGTCCTCCGGGTGGACCACCGTGCGGAAGAACTCGCGCATGCTGATGGTGCCGTCCTGCGGCCGGCGGCGGAAGATCTCCCACATCCGCTCGTTCTCCCAGATCGACTGGTCGTCGAGCACATGCCATTCGAAGATGCCCAGCGCCGCCACGGTGGTCGCCACCCGCAGCCGCTGCTCGCGGTCGTGCAGGGCGCGCCGCGCCTCTTCCCGGGCGGTCACGTCCTGGAGCACGCCGATCATGCCGGTGAGCGTCCCGTCGGGCGCGAGGGTCGCCTGGCCGCGAGCGGAGATCCAGGCCTCCTGGCCGTCATTCGCCCGGCGGACGCGCATCTCGACCGCGTAGGGGATCGCCTTGGCGACGGCGTCCTGCACCGTCGCCCGGAGCCGGTCGAGGTCGTCGCGGGAGACCATCTCCTGCAGCCCGGCCCAGGGGGGCGTCGCGCCGGCCGGGTAGCCCAGGATCGCCGCGGCCCGGTCCGACAGGACGACGCGGCCGTCGGCCGGGCTCCAGCTCCACTCGCCGAGCCCGGCGGAGGCGAGCGCCAGATGGGTCTGCTCGGAATGGGTCTGCCGGGCCTCGGCGGCGGCATCCGCGACGGCCTCGACCGCGACGATCCGGCAGCCGTCCCGCTCCGGCCCGGCCCGGAGCCGCACCCGGATCGGGGATCCGTCGGCCCGGCGCAACCAGGCCTCGCCGGCAAGGTCCGGACTGGTTCCCGAACCCTGCGGGTGGTCGAGATCGGCGAGGCTGCGGCCGCGCAGGGTCGCGGGATCGGTGCCCAGAAGCGCCGCCAGGGCCGGGTTGGCGGCGAGGATGCGCCGGTCCGGTCCGCTCAGGCAGGCGAGGCCGACCGGCGCGCCCTCGAAGGCGAAACGGGGAAAAACTTCATCCGGCAGGCCGGGGGCGGCGTCGGGCCTCTGGTCCAAGACAGCGCAATCCTGGTGAACGGGGAGACGGGCAGGCGGGGTGCACCGGCTCCCGCGCGCCGTCCCGAGCCGACTTGCCCCGCCCGGCCCGGCTTGGCGGTTTCGCGGGGAAAACATGCCTTTCCGCGCGCCCGGCGGCAAGGTCGGCCGTCCGCCCCCCTGGCGCGGTGCGCCGGAGCACGTCGCGGCCGAAACGGTGCGATGCCCGCCTCAGCGGGCCGGCATGTATCGGATCGCCGCGATCAGGATGCCCCCGAGCGCCACCAGCATGGCGCCGAGCTTGATCGTCATGCGCTGTTCGAGGAGCTTCATCTCCGACCGGACGGAGGCGAATTCGGTCCGCGTCTCGATCTTGAAAGCCGCAATCTCGGCCCGGACAGCCGCGAACTCGTTCTTCATTTCCGATCGGACAGCGGCAAACTCGGCCTTCATCTCCGAGCGAACCGCCGCGAACTCGTTCCGGGTTTCGAGCTTGAAGGCCGCGAGTTCCGACCGAACCGCCGCGAACTCGTTCCTCGTCTCGATCTTGAAGGCCGCGAGCTCCGCTCGGACGGCCGCGAATTCGGCTTTGGTCTCGGCCTGGAAAGCCGCGATCTCGGCCCGGACGGCAACGAACTCGGCTTTGACCGAGCCTTCGAGGCCCTGCAGGTCGGCCCGGGTCGGCAGGCCGCCCTGCACCGCCTCGGCGAACACCTCCGACAGCCCCTCCGCCTGCTCGGCGGAGAGATGGGCCCGCTCCCGGAGGGCGCGGGCGAATTTCAGGGTGTCGAAGGCGACGGCGGTCATGGCGCGACCCTATCACGGGCCGGGTTGACGCGACAGGAGCCGAAAGCCGTCCTGCGCGGCCTACACCCGCTCGAAGGTCAGGTAGGTCGGCCTGCGGCCCTCGGCGGTGGTCTTCGCCTCGTAGCGGGTGCCGGGCCATTCCGGCCATGGCGTGGTCCAGTCGGGGCCGCGTGTCGCCGTCCAGCGCAAGCGAGGGGAGCGAGCGGCGCGGACCAGGGTCCAGCCGGCGTAATCGTCGATGTCGGAGGCGAAGCGGAACTCGCCGCCGGGCTTCAGCACCCGGGCGATCTCGGCCAGGGATTCGTCGGACACGAAGCGTCGCTTGCGCTGCCGGCGCTTCGGCCAGGGATCGGGATAGAGCAGGAATACGCGCCCGATGCTGGCATCGGGCAGCCGCGGCAGCAGCTCCATCGCGTCACGGTCCCAGAGGCGGACGGTGTCGATCGCCTCGTCGTCGAGGGTGCGCAGCAGCTTCACCACGCCGTTGACGAAGGGCTCGCAGCCGATGATGCCGGTGCCGGGATTGAGCCGGGCCTGCGCGGCGAGGTGCTCGCCGCCGCCGAAGCCGATCTCGAGCCAGGTCTCGGCGACCGGACGGGGAAACAGAGAGGGGGGATCGAGGCGGCCGGCCTCGGGCAGGCGCAGGCGCGGCAGGAGGTCGGCGAGGCGCTCCTCCTGGCCCGGGCGCAGGCGCTTGCCCTTGCGCCGGCCGTAGAAGGCGCGGGCCCGCTCGGGGCCTGCGTCGGTGTCGTGGTCGTCCATGGTGTCCCGGTGCCGAGAAAGGGGCGCATGTGGATGCCCCGCTAAAGCATTTTCCGACGAAGTGGAGACCGGTTCGTCGAAGAAAATACGGCAAACACAGAACGAGAGCGGCGTACGATCGCGATGCGATCGTACGCCGCTCTCGGACCGGGGCGCCGGATCAGGCCAGGGCGCCCTTGAGCTGGCCGACGAGGTCGGTGCGCTCCCAGGAGAAGCCGCCATCGGCCTCGGGCTCGCGGCCGAAATGGCCGTAGGCCGAGGTGCGGGCGTAGATCGGCTTGTTGAGGCCGAGATGGGTGCGGATGCCGCGGGGCGACAGATCGACGAGCTGGCCCAGGACCGACTCGAGCTTCGCCTCGTCGACCTCGCCGGTGCCGTGCAGGTCGACGTAGATCGACAGCGGCTTGGCGACGCCGATGGCGTAGGCGAGCTGGATCGTGGCCCGGCGGGCGAGGCCGGCGGCGACGACGTTCTTGGCGAGGTAGCGCGCCGCGTAGGCCGCCGAGCGGTCGACCTTGGTCGGATCCTTGCCCGAGAAGGCACCGCCGCCGTGGGGCGCCGCACCGCCATAGGTGTCGACGATGATCTTGCGCCCGGTGAGGCCGGCATCGCCGTCGGGGCCGCCGATCACGAACTTGCCGGTCGGGTTGACGTGCCACACCGTCTGGTCGGTGACCCAGTTCTCGGGCAGAGCCGCCCGGATGTAGGGCTCGACGATGGCCCGCACGGCGGCCGAATCGAGCGATTCGTCGAGGTGCTGGGTCGAGAGCACGATCTGGGTCGCCTCGACCGGGCGGCCGTCGACGTAGCGGACGGTGACCTGGCTCTTGGCGTCCGGGCCGAGCTTGGCCGCGTTACCCGACTTCGCCTTGCGGGCGTCGGCCAGGTCCTTGAGGATCTTGTGGGCGTAGTAGATCGGCGCCGGCATCAGGGCGGGCGTCTCGTCGGACGCGTAGCCGAACATGATGCCCTGGTCGCCCGCGCCCTCATCCTTGTTGCCCGCGGCGTCGACGCCCTGGGCGATGTCGGCGGACTGGGCGTGCAGGTAGATGGCGACGTCGTTGTGCTTCCAGTGGAAACCGTCCTGCTCGTAGCCGATATCCTTGACGGCCGCGCGGGTCAGCTCCTCCAGGTCCTTGAAGGTCACCGAATCGGGGCCGCGCACCTCGCCGGCGATCACGATGCGGTTGGTGGTCGCCAGGGTCTCGACGCCGAGGCGGGCCTCCGGCATCACCGCCAGGTAGGCGTCGACCACGGTGTCGGAGATCCGGTCGCAGACCTTGTCCGGATGGCCTTCGGAGACCGACTCGCTCGTGAACAGGTAATTGGAACGCGGCATGGCGTGCGAAGCCCCCAGGGTCTCTTCGGGCGCGGCACGTCGGCCGATTTCTACCCGACTCTTCGATCGCGGGGTTCTGGCAGCCGGAATCCCGAACGTCAATCCGACGGAGCGGAGACGTTCGCTTTATCGAACGATTGTTGCCCTGACAGCGCATGGTCGACGGCGCGAACGAGGCTGCCGAGGGCTTGGCGGCGATCGCCGTCGAGATGCGTGTCGGCGGCCCGGGCGACCGCCTCGGCGAACCCGGTCCATCCCTCGAGCGCCTCCAGCCGGGCCTGCGGCCGGTCGCTGAGCCCGGGCTGCGGCAAATCGCGGCCCGGCATGCTCTCGAAAAAATATCCTACCGGCACGCCGAGGACCCGCGCCACGACGTCGAGGTCGGTGGCGCTCAGGCGGTTGGCGCCCTTCAGGTATTTGCCGAGCTGGGAGAGCGAGACATCGAGGGGGCCGGCCAGCGCCTCCCGGCTGAGCCCGGCGCGCAGGCGCCGCTCCTCGATGAGGCTGCCGATATGCACGTCGCGGTAATCCGCAGGTTTCCCGGCCATCTCCCGGCTCGCAGGTCTGCCCGCGCGTCGCGCCGCGGCGTGGAAGGCGACGGGGTGATTGTTGATTCCCGATCGTTGCGATCGCGTAAATGCCCGCTTTTTGGCCGAACGCGTCATCCGTCATAGCGGATGGAGCGACCTGCGCCGGACCGGGCGACGACGCCGGTCTTGCAACGTCCGGTGCGGCGCCCTACCCGGGCTTGACGACTGGTCGGGAAGGATGGGCCGTGTCCCGTTCGCGCGAGGGAGACGGGCCGGGACGGGCGGCGTGAGGAGCGATGCATGAGGATCGTCATGGCGCATCCAGTTCCCCGCTCAGGTCTGGCTGCGGCGCGGAATTCGTGACCGCGATGCTCACGACTACCGACATCTGCCTCCGCCTCGGCGCCGCCGTGCTCGCCGGGGGACTGGTGGGCATCAACCGCGAGATGCATTCGAAGCCCGTGGGCGTGCGCACCCTGGGCCTGGTGGCCCTCGGCGCGGCCCTGGTGACCCTGGCCGGATCCGGCTTCTCCGACGAGGGAACGGACGCGAATGCCAGCCGGGCGATCCAGGGCATCGTCACGGGGATCGGCTTCCTGGGCGCCGGCGTGATCGTCAAGCGCGAGGGCCACGGCCGGGTGCACGGCCTCACCACCGCCGCGGCGATCTGGGTGACGGCGGCGCTCGGCATCGTCTGCGGCCTCGGCGCCTATCGCCCGCTGGCGCTCGGCACGGGCTTCCTCCTCGCGACCCTGATGGTCGGTGGCTTCGTCGACCGGGCCATCGACGAGAGGCGGAAGAGGGCGGAGGGTGGGAGTGCGGGTCGGGACGGGTGAGAGCGTCAGGGGCGTGTCTATCGAGGCTCCGGCGACATCGTCAGGACGAGGGAGGCCTCCAGCACGCGCCGGCCCGATGCATCCCGCACGGAGGCCTGGCAGCGCGATGCCTCGCCGGTGCAGGCCTCGGCGCTCATCATCTCGATCAGTGCAGATCGGACATAGTCGCGCGCCGCCTCCAGACCGGGCAGATCGACCCCCACGTCGTCAATGACGGCGATGCCATCGAACCTGTCGACGTAGTAGAGGGGCATTGGGTCACCTTTCGTGAATACCGGCGTAGGACATACCGGTCTCTCAGGGAAAGGTTCCCGGCGCCGTGCTCCGGGCCCTGCGCCGACTTTCAGCCGCGCGGCTGCATGTTCCGGCTCAGGTCGATCAGCTCGCGCTGCACCTGCCGGTCGAGGTCGCTCGGCGCGTCGCCGGTGACGGCCACCACGATGCGCTGGCGGGCCTCTTCGAGGAAGGCGGTCGCTTCGCGGCGGTCTCCCCGCAGATACAGCGATCCGAGCTTCTTCTCCCGCCAGAGGACCGAGATGATGAACTCGCCCGGCGCGACTTCCTCCAGCTCGATCTGGAGCGGGGTTCCCTGGGGAGGATGGCCTTCGTGCGCCATGATGCCGGGTTGCGCCGTGAGAGAAGCGACCGGGACCGGGCGCCTTGCGCAGCCCATAGCGCGAAATCGGGCGGCGGGGTACCGCGATCTCGCGGCCGGATCACCGTAAATCCCGCACCGTCACACCTGCGCTGCCGACCCGACGCGCGCCGGCCGCGCTCCCGCCAAAAAAGAAGCCGCCCTCGCGAGCGGCTTCAGTCAGGGAGGAAACGCCCTAGGAGGGCAGCAGCACTACGCGGGAGCGCGATGCTGCATTGCAACAATTCATCTCGCGCCGCATCGTTCCGCCCTGCGGCGTGCTTTCGCCGGGGCCCGGACGGCACCGGCCCGATCTCCCGCGAGACATGATCGCCGGCAAGGCATCGGGCGGTCGTCGTGCCGCAGGGCGCAAGCCGTCGCGCCTTCGAACTTCCCTCCGCGGCGGGCGTAGTCCCGGGACATCCATCCCTCTTGCGAGCCGAGGCCATGAGCGACGACACCGACGTTCCCCCGCACCTGTCGGCACAACGCGCCGATCCGCCGGCCCCGGTCGACGCCCCGAAGCCCAACACCGCGATGCTCAAGGGCGACATCGATTCCGGCCGCAGCGGCGACAAGGTCGAGGTGTTCGATCCCGGCATGGCGATGCTCGGAACCTGCGAGGAGGCGGGCGGCAACGCCCTCTCGCCGAAGGACATCGCCCGGGCCCGCTTCGCCGAGATCAAGGAACGGTGGCGCTTGTCTCCCCGCAAACCGGGCTACGCCCACGACCATGCCGACCCGACGCTGGCCCTGTATGTCGGCTTCATCGGGGTTGCGGGGGTGGGCCTCTCCGCGGCGATCTGGCTCATGCGCGCCGCCGCGTGATCGCCGCGAACCGGCGGGCGTCAGGCCCGCCGGAACGCCAACGCCGCCCGGACCGGCGCCGCCGCCAGGGTGAACAAGGCGCCGACCGTCAGGACGAGGGCGACGGAGAGGAGAGCGCCGAAGATGCCGATGAAACGCATGGTGCCGCCTCGCTGGAACGGTGTCGGGCCGCGTCTCGGCGGCCGGGTCGGATGGCAGGACGCGCCGCAAACAAGGCAGGAGTGAGGACTCGAAGACACGCTCAAGCTTGAATCGCAAGGGTCGCGACACTCGGCCTCGCTACCGCCGGGCCGCGGGGTGACCGGGGCACGACACGCAGAACGCCCGCCGGAGGGTTAGGACCTCGGCGGGCGCTCCGTCATCGTGGATTGGGGAATCCGCTACTGTCCCGGAAACGTGCGGCCGGCACACCGGTTCCGGAGGAGGCGGACAGGCATCCGCAGGTTACCGGCCGATACGGCTTCCGGAAGAGTCCTTCCGGACGCCGTATCACCAGCCCGCGCGGTGAAGCCGTAGGCTTCACACGCCTGAGCGAAGCCGGTTTCCGCCTCGCGGAGCGATCAATCGGAAACCATATGAGACGCACCGTTCCGGTGCAGCCTCACCCCTGGACACCAAGCAGTCAGGGCCGGATCGCCGCCGAGGCGTGCCAGGGCTTGCGGATGTCCCGCCGCCGATGATCCAGCCGGGACGAGCACTGCCCGGACCGGATGCGACGCGGGTCCATGATCCGTCCGCATCGGCCGATCGACGACATCTCGATCCAAAGAAATTTTTTCAGCCGGCACAACGGCCCGGCCCAAGCGTGGCGTCCCCGGCAGGGCTCGAACCTGCGACCCCAGGTTTCATACCACTTCGGCTTTCGCCGCCGCCGCGAGGCGTTCGTGGTCTGGACTATCCCTTCACCGTAGGCCCCCCGAGAATCCTCGAAGAGCCCTTAGGTGCCGCCCGTCTAGTCTCTACACCTTCCCGACCTGGCGGCCGGGCTTGGCTCGGGATCGGCGTGAGGCCGCGAACGGCTCGACGCTTTCCCCGACTTTGAGCGGATCCGCCGCGCGGTTTCCCGGCGCGACGCCCAATTCGGTTTAGGAAACCTGTGCTCTGTCCAGCTGAGCTACGGAGACCCACGGCGAGCCTCTTACCATCCCGGCCGCTTTCCGCCAACCTCGCCGATGAGGCGGCGGGCAGGCATTCACCACGGGCTTTTCCACCATGAGAGGACGGATCGCGGCAAGTCTCGGCCTCGGCCTCGCGCTCCTCGCGGGGGCGGCGGCGGCGAGCCCGCGCGGGCGCGAGCCGCCGGCCTGCCGGGGCCGCATCGCCGCAGAGGACCGGATCGAGGCGGTGGCCGCGCGGGGCGAGCTCGTCCTCGCCTCCGGGCGGCGGGCGCGCCTCGACGGGGTGCGCTGGCCCGACGACCCGGCGGCGGCCGAGGCCGCGCGGGCCTGGCTCGCCGGGTTCGCGGGCCGGACGCTCGCCACCCGCGAGGCGCCGGAGCCCGACCGCTGGGGCCGAATCGTCCTGGACGCCGCCACACAGGGTGGGGAGCCGGCCGACCTCGCCGGCGGGCTGGTGGCGGCCGGGCTGGTCGCGGTCGATGCCGGGGAGGGCGACAGCCTGTGCCGACCCGGCCTGCTGGCGCTGGAGGACGCGGCCCGCCGCCGGGGGCAGGGGCTCTGGGCGGCGGCACCCCCGGTGCCGACCGAGGAGGTGGCGCGGCTCGCGACGATGGTGGGCCGATTCGCGGTCGTGGAGGGGAGGGTGCGCAACGTCGGCGAGCGCGAGCGCCGCACCTACCTCAACTTCGCCCCTTTCGGTGCGGAAGGTGTTACGGTCACGGTGTCGAAACGCACTTGGCGGATCATGCTCGAACGTGGTTTCTCTTCCCCGGCGCTTCGGGGGCGGCGCGTGCGGGCTCGCGGCATCGTCGAGCTGTGGCGCGGGCCGACCCTGGATATCGGCGCGGCCGAGATGATCGAGATGCTGGACGAGGAGCAGGCGCCGCGGCGCTGATCGCCATGGGGTGGTCTTTCACGCGAACACGGCCGGCCGGGGGCGCGGCCATCTTGTCAGCGGCAGCCATCGTGCCGGCGGCGGCGATCATGCCGGCGACGGTCTTGGCGCTGCTCGTCGCCGCCTGCACGTCGGACCAGACCGGCGCGCTGGCGCCGGTGGCGGCCGTCGTGCCGCCCGAGGCGCCGCGCACCACCGGGCGCGACCGGCCGGCCAACGACGCCGACCACGCCAAGCTCGTGGCCTCGTTCGGCGGCGAGTACAAGGCGCCGTCGGCGTTGCGCCTCGTCAGCGACGTCACCGACCGCCTGGTCAAGGCGACGGAGCGCCCGGACGAGACCTACGCGGTGACGCTGCTCGATTCGCCGGTGGTGAACGCCTTCGCGCTGCCGACCGGCCGGATCTACGTCACCCGCGGCCTGCTGGCGCTCGCCGACGACACCTCGGAGCTCGCCGCGGTGCTGGCGCACGAGATCGCCCACGTGACCCTGCGCCACGCCAGCGCCCGCACCGAGATGGCGCTCCGCTCCGAGCTCGTCAGCAAGGTCGTGGCCGACGTGCTCAACGATCCCGCGACCGGCGCCCTCTTGCAGGACCAGTCCCGCTTCGTGCTGGCCCGCTTCTCGCGCACCCAGGAATTCGAGGCCGACCAGACCGGGGTACGCACGTTGGCCCGCGCCGGCTACGACCCGTTCGGGGCCTCGCGCTTCCTCACCGCGCTCAACCGTACCACTGCGCTCCGCGCCGGGTCCGGGCTCAATTCCGAGCCCGACATGCTGGCGACCCATCCGAGCACGCCCGAGCGCATCACCCAGGTGACGCAGGCCGCGCGGCGCATCGGCGCCCCCGGCCTCGGCGTCGACGACCGCAACCGCTACCTCGCGGCGATCGACGGCATCGCCTACGGCGACAACCCGGCCGACGGGCTGATCCGCGGCCGCCGCTTCATCCATCCGCGCCTCGGCGTCGCCTTCGAGGCGCCGGAGGGTTTCGGGCTCGACAACACCGCCCGCGCGGTGCTCGGCACCACCCCGGACGGCAAGAGCCGCCTCTTGTTCGACGCCGTCGAGACCAATGCCGGCCAGGGCCTCGAAGAGGTGCTGAAGGCGACCTGGAACGACGCGATCGAGACCGGGAGCTTCGAGAACCGGATGCTGAACGGCTTTCCGGCGGTGACGGCGGTGTCGAAGGGCAAGGAGTGGTTCTTCCGCCTCGCCGCGGTACGGGTCGGCTCCAACACCTTCCGGATGATCATGGCCGCCAAGGGCGCGACCGATCCGGAGCCCGCCTTCGGCCGCTGGCTCGCCAGCATCGCCCTGGTGACCCCGGAGGAGGCGCGCAGCCTCAAGCCCCTGCGCATCCAGGTCGTGACCGCCGCCGCCGGCGACACCGTCGAGAGCCTGGCCCAGCGCATGACGGCGGTCGACCGGCCGCTCGAGCGTTTCCAGGTCCTCAACGGGCTCGACAAGGGCGTGCCGGTGCGCGCCGGCCTGCCCTACAAGCTGGTGGTCGAGTAGGGCGCGGAAACGGGGCGATCCGTGCCGTTGCCCCGCTTCTCAACCCGGATCGACCGTGCTATCTGGGCAGCCGCCGCGGGTGTAGCTCAATGGTAGAGCAGCAGCCTTCCAAGCTGAATACGAGGGTTCGATTCCCTTCACCCGCTCCAGCTTCTCCCCCCTTGCATCGCAGGGGCGTGGATTGACGTCACGCTGGGCTCGCGTTCCCGGCGCACCCTAAACCCGCTGCGGGAAGTCGTCCGGCCTCTGGTCCTTCGGGGATTTATGCGTCCTGTCCTGGTGAAGACGCCGTAGCGTCCTCCCGCCCGACACGACCCTTGGGCCCCGCCGGCAGCGCCGGGCGGGGCGTTTCGGGCCGGGCCTACGCGGCGAGCCAGGCGAAGCGTTCGGCATCGTCCCAGGCGCAAGCGGCGCCGAGCGACGCCGCGAACACGCCCGACAGGCGCCTGCGCTCGGCCTCGACCACCGGACCGTCCACGGCAACGGGCCGGCAGCGGGCGGCAAGGCCCGGCACGACGAAGTCCGGATTGTGGAGCGCGTGATCGGAGGCTTCCGTGAAGAACGGACGGTCGCCCCAGTCGAGGTAGCTCTCAGCGGACAGGCCGTCGGCGAGCAGGATGTCGTGAGCATCGAGCTCGACGTGCCAGTAGGTGACCGAGGAGACCGCCTCGCGGGCGATGCTGGTGCCGTTGATCAGGCACATGATCGGCACGAGATGGCCGCCCGCGCCATCCGCATCCGCCCCGACGAGGACCGGATGGCCGGGGGAGAGGCGGAGATCCCGGGCGGGCAGCCCCGGCCCGAAGGCACCGGCGCGGATGCGGACCGGCTGCTGGTCGTGAGGCAGGGTCCGGCCGCGTCCATCGAGATGGCGATGCCCGATCCAGGTGACGGGTCGCAGGGCGCCGGAGACGGTGACGGCGAGGTCGCCGACCCATAGATCCTCCACCGCCACGTCGCCGCGCGCCGTGCTGATCCGGCTGCCTGTGACAAAGCATACGGCGACAGGGTTTGCTGCAATGTCTGCGGATTGCGCCTGTGTAAAGGTTGAGGTCGGTGGTGAAGTGCTGCCGTCGAAAATTATTCTTGTATATCTAGCATTATAAAAGACGCTATCTGATGGCGATTTTATGAATAAATTGAGATAACTATAATCTTCTGAAGGCTGCCCTTGGGTTAAATTAATATTATAGTATGTGGTTCTATCGATATTGAATTCCTTAAGGACAGTCCCGCTGGAAATTATTTTGCCGCCCGCTATGATATTTATATCATAAACTCGCATATTGCTGTAATCAATGATTAACGATCCGCTCGCTGGAATGGTACTTCCGTCGCTCTGGTTTATAAGCTGTGAGCTAAAAGAATAAGAATAAACGGTGGCCACGACGTTCTCCCCAGAGCACTCAATTTTCATATTATGTATTTTTCAGGTTGCAATCTGTCCCGCAACATCCAATTTAAGAGTTGCAAACAAACAACGAACCGTAGACCAAAAAGAGAACATCGCCTGGCCCCACGGATAGTTACTGCTTTCCACCCATCCGGCCATGGCGCATCCTAACAGATGACGAAGTGCAATTATCCTCCAGGGGAAGTCAGGCCGCCACGCCGCGCGATCGACAGCGGTAGGGCAGGGCGCCTGAACGGGGGGCTTGGCCGGAACGGACATCCGCTCCCACCCGATCAATCGACGGCTTAGCGGTTCATCATCGCACTCGAAACTCCTCCCCAGGGCATGGTGGTTAGGTTCGCGACGAGGAATGAGGCGCAGCAGGATCAAAGGCTTAGCTGAGCCTTCCAAGCTGAATACGAGGGCTCGATTCCCTTCACCCGCTCCAGCTTTCCCCCCTTGCAGAGCAAGGGCGTGGATTGACGTCACGCTGGGCTCGCGTTCCCGGCGCACCTTAAACCCGCTGCGGGAAGTCGTCCGGCCTCTGGTCCTTCGGGGATTTATGCGTCCTGTCCTGGTGAAGACGCCGTAGCGTCTTCCCGCCCGACACGACCCTTGGGCCCCGCCGGCAGCGCCGGGCGGGGCGTTTCGGGCCGGGACTACGCGGCGATCCAGGCGAAGCGCTCGGCCTCGTCCCAGGCGCAGGCCTCTCCGAGCGACGCGGCGAACACGCCCGACAGACGCTCGCGCTCGGCCTCGACCACCGGACCGTCCACGGCAACGGGCCGGCAGCGGGCGGCAAGGCCCGGCACGACGAAGTCGGGATTGTGGAGCGCGTGATCGGAGCCTTCGGTGAAGAACGGGCGATCACCCCAGTCGAGATAGCTCTCGGCGGGCAGGCCCTCGGCGAACAGGATATCGTGGGCGTCGAGTTCGATATGCCAGTAGGTGACCGACGAGACCGGCTCGCGGACGATGGTGGTGCCGTTGATCAGGCACATGATCGGCACGAGGTGGCCGCCCGCGCCATCCGCATCCGCCCCGACGAGCACCGGATGGCCGGGGGAAAGGGAGAGGTTCCGGGCGGGACGACCCGGCCCGAAGGCACCGGCGCGGACGCGGATCGGTTGCTGGTCATGAGGCACGACGCGGCCCTGCCCGTCGAGACGGCGGTGCCCGATCCAGGTGACAGGCCGAAGGGCACCGGAGGCGGTCACAGCCCGATCGCCGACCCGCAGGTTCTCGACGGCGACGTCACCGCGCGCCGTGCGGATTTGCGTGCCGGTGCAGAAGCAGACAGGAGTCGTCGCTACGGGTACAGATGCAGCCCGCGCATCCGTGATTACGGGTGGCATAGCCACGCTCGATGTGTTGCTAGCGTAATAATTCATATTTAATAATGATGACGGCTCTCTAGTTTCCCAGCTAAAATTCAGATTATAGCTATTATAAATTGATGTAGCATATGAAAAACCCACATTATAAGCATTGGGTCCGCTTTCAAATATGCTTCGTGCCGTTGTAGGAGCAAATATTGCGTCTCTTATTCTGATATCTACATTGTATATTTGCATTGTGTCGTAATTTACATAATATGATCCGGCGATGGGTATCGATTTGCCGTCCAAGTTGGTCAGCGAGCTATTAAACGTATAGGAATAAACGCTTGCCACGACATCCTCCTCCGAAGCAGGAAATTCTAAATTATAAGTACCAAAAGTTGCAATTCGGCTCAGGTCATTAAACCAAAATGTCGCAAATATACAACAAAAATCAGGTCAGAAGTAGAACGTGACTCGGGCGCGCACGTCTTTCCACCTCCCGCCTATCCGTCGCAAGTTCCGGAACGATGGGGCGGAGCCCAGAGGCGGGGGCGGCGAGGGTACCGGCCCCGGTCCGGACGCTCTGCGAAACCGGACGGGATATCCGCCCCCGTGATCTCAGATCGGCATCTCGAACGCCACGCCCACCTGGTCGCGCCGGCGCCACACCACGCGGCAGCGGCGCATCACGAACTCGCCGGCAGCGCCGGGCGGGGCGTTTCGGGCCGGGACTACGCGGCGAGCCAGTCGAAGCGTTCGGCCTCGTCCCAGGCGCAAGCGGCGCCGAGCGACGCCGCGAACACGCCCGACAGGCGCCTGCGCTCGGCCTCGACCACCGGGCCGTCCACGGCCACCGGCCGGCAGCGGGCGGAAAGACCCGGCACGACGAAGTCGGGGTTGTGCAGGGCGTGGTCGGAGGCTTCCGTGAAGAACGGGCGGTCGCCCCAGTCGAGATAGCTCTCGGCGGGCAGGCCCTCGGCGAACAGGATGTCGTGGGCATCGAGTTCGATATGCCAGTAGGTGACCGACGAGACCGGCTCGCGGACGATGGTGGTGCCGTTGATCAAGCACATGATCGGCACGAGGTGGCCGCCCGCGCCATCCGCATCGCCCCCGACGAGCACCGGGTGGCCGGGGGAAAGGGAGAGGTTCCGGGCGGGAAGACCCGGCCCGAAGGCACCGGCGCGGACGCGGATCGGTTGCTGGTCATGGGGCACGACGCGGCCCTGCGCGTCAAGACGGCGGTGACCGATCCAGGTGACCGGCCGCAGGGCGCCGGAGGCGGTCACCGCCCGGTCGCCGACGCGCAGGTGCTCGACAGCAACGTCGCCACGATCCGTGCGGATGCTCGTGCCGCTCGTGAAGCAAACGGCAACCGTGGTGACGGGGGCATTCGTCGCCTCGGCGCTCGTACGTACCGGCAGGAAATAGCGATCGCTGCCATATATGTTCCTCAAATAACTAACATTAGAAAATGAAGATGTATCTACCGACTCATATTTAAAATATAACCCGGCCGAATCTTTTGAAATAGACGCATATTGATTACTTACAGTACCTGAAGAATACGATAAATTGACTCTATATGATGAAGTTCCATCGAAATTTTTGCCATATTCGACCGTTCCAGACGTAAATCTTATATCTCCAGACACGACGTTAATGTCGTACACCCGCATAGAATTATAATCTACACTGAAAGATCCAATAGCCGACACATAGGAAGGGCGAAAAACTCCCGATTTGTAATCAAATGAATAGGAATAATTGTCCGCCATTGCGCTCTCCGCGATGCTGCATACGAACAATACATATTATTGGCCGCAAGTCTATTCGTACACTCAGCGATAATGTTGCCAATATGCAACACTCCTCGACCGGGCTGGTCGTCCCTTCCCCCCGATACGGTTTTCGTGCGGCCCGGTCGGAAAACCACATCAGGCGACGATTCACGGGTCTCGAGGACGACCTGGGCGGCACCGGGGCTCGCCGACGGAGCTTGTGCTCGATCGCACCGATCCTGGTCGGACACACGGCGATGTCGGCTCCGGTGACCTCAGACCGGCATCTCGAACGCCACGCCGACCTGGTCGCGCCGGCGCCACACCACGCGGCAGCGGCGCATCACGAACTCGCCGGCAATCGCCAGCGTGATCGCATCCGGCACCACGGTTCCGGCAGGGACCGTGAGCAATGCGCCGACGACCGTAAGGTTCGATACCTGACAATCCACCGCGGGTGACGGTGAATCGAAGATGATCTCGCCGCGTGATGCCATCGGCTCGCCCCTCGATGCCGACAATAAGTTCATAGTCAGGTTCCGGACAGCCCCATAGAGCGATTATTGCTCAAGATGGCCGATCGTTCGCGTGTGAAATCGACCGGAGGCGATAGGCACGAGGGCTTAAGGCGAGTGGCTCCGGCGCTGCCGGTACGGCCTCCCGCCCGCCTTGGCGCGCCCCTTGGTGCACCCCTTGGCGCGAAGCTTGCTCCCGGGGCGAGCGTGACCGTTGGAAACCCTGCAATCCGCCTTGACCGAGCGATCGGACCGAGGCGAACCTGGCAGGAGAGCCGGCTCTTCAGGGGCCCGGGCACGGCTCACGACCACAGGCCCCGCAGGCAGGATACGCCATGGACCGCAGGACGTTTCTGAAAGGCTCGGCCGCCATCGGCGCCGCCGGCATGGCGCCCCAGTTCGCCGCCCCGGCGCTGGCGCAACCGGCCAAGGTTCTGCGGTTCGTGCCGCAGGCGAACCTGGCGAATTTCGATCCGATCTGGGGGACGCAATACGTCGTCCGCAACGCCGCCGCCCTCGTCTGGGACATGCTCTACGGCGTCGACGCGCAGCTGAAGCCCCAGCGCCAGATGGTCGAATCGGAGGAGGTCTCGGCCGACGGCCTGACCTGGACTTTCCGCCTGCGGCCCGGCCTCAAGTTCCACGACGGCGAGCCGGTCCTGTCGAAGGACGTGGTGGCGAGCCTGACCCGCTGGTCGGCCCGCGACCCGATGGGCATCATGATCCGGGCGATCCAGGCCGAGCTGGTCCCGGTCGACGACCGCACCTTCCGCTGGCAGCTCAAGAAACCGTTCCCGAAGCTCCTGCTGGCGCTCGGCAAGAACAACGCTCCTTGCGCCTTCATCATGCCGGAGCGGATCGCCAAGACCGATCCCTTCACCCAGATCACCGAGTATGTCGGCTCCGGTCCTATGAAGTTCGCCAAGGCCGAATGGGTGCCCGGCGCCCGCGCGGTCTTCGAGAAATTTTCGGACTACAAGCCGCGCGACGAGCCGTCCTCGTGGCTCGCCGGCGGCAAGCGCATGCTGCTCGACCGGGTCGAGTGGATCATCATGCCCGATCCGGCCACCGCCTCGGCGGCGCTGCAGAACGGCGAGGTCGATTGGTGGGAGAACCCGATTCCCGACCTCGTCCCCCTCCTGCGCAAGAACGCCAACATCAACGTCGACATCGCCGATCCGCTGGGCAATATCGGCGCGTTCCGGATGAACCACCTCCATCCGCCCTTCGACAACCCCAAGATCCGCCAGGCCGTGCTCATGGGCATGAACCAGGAGGATTACATGCGGTCGCTGATCGGCGACGACGACAAGCTGTGGAAGCCGCTGCCGGGCTTCTTCACCCCGGGCACGCCGCTCTACAGCGAAGCGGGTGGTCAAAAAATCGGCAAGGGCGACATCGCGGCGGCCAAGAAGCTGCTGGCGGAGGCCGGCTACAAGGGCGAGCCGGTGGTCTGCGTGGTGGCGCAGGACCAGTCGATCACCAAGAACATGGGCGACGTCACCGCCGACCTCCTCAAGCAGATGGGCATGAAGGTCGATTTCGTCGCCACCGACTGGGGCACGGTGGGCACGCGGCGCGCCTCGAAGGCGCCGCCGTCGCAGGGCGGCTGGAACATGTTCCACACCTGGCATGCCGGCGCCGACTGCATCAACCCGGCGGTCTATCCGGCGATCCGGGCCAATGGCGACAAGGCCTGGTTCGGCTGGCCCGACCTGCCGCCGGTCGAGGCCGGCATCACCGAGTGGTTCGATGCCGCCGATCCGGCCGCCGAGAAGGCGGCGATCGACAAGGTGAACGCGGCGGCGGTGGACGGCGTCGTCTACGCGCCGACCGGCTACTTCCTCGGCTACCAGGCCTGGCGCAAGACCGTGACCGGCGTGGGCAAGGGGCCGCTGCCCTTCACCTGGGGCGTGTCCAAGGCCTGAGGAACCCCCCGTGTTCGGCTTCCTCGTCAAGCGCGTCCTCGCCGTCATCCCGGTGATGGCGGTCGTCGGGCTGTTCGTCTTCAGCCTGCTGTTCCTCGCCCCCGGCGACCCGGTGGCGCTCATTGCCGGCGACCAGGCCTCGCCGGCCGATATCGAGCGCATCCGCGCCTCGCTCGGCCTCGACCGGCCGTTCCTGGTCCGCTTCGGCGAGTGGGCCTGGCGCATCCTGCACGGTGATCTCGGCACCTCGATCTTCACCAACCTGCCGGTCACCACCATGATCGGCCAACGGGTGCAGCCGACCGTGTCGCTGATGCTGGTGACGCTGATCTTCGCGGTGCTGGTCGCGGTGCCGCTCGGCGTCCTGGCGGCCTGGAAGGCGGGGCGGCTCGTCGATCGCCTCGTGATGGGCGGGGCGGTGCTCGGCTTCTCGGTGCCGGTCTTCGTCGTCGGCTACCTGCTGGCCTACGTGTTCGCCCTCGAACTCGGCTGGCTGCCGGCGCAGGGCTACACGCCGATCGAGCAGGGGATCGGCCCGTGGTTCGCGAGCCTGATCCTGCCGGCGCTGACGCTGGGCCTCGTCTACATCGCGCTGATCGCCCGGGTCACCCGGGCGACGATGCTCGACGTGCTCCAGCAGGATTACGTCCGCACGGCGCGGGCCAAGGGCGTGGCGCAAGGGCAGGTGCTGTTCGTCCACGCGCTGAAGAACGCCGCGGTGCCGATCGTCACGGTGATCGGCATCGGCATCGCGCTGCTCATCGGCGGCGCCGTCGTCACCGAGACGGTGTTCGCGATTCCCGGCCTCGGCCGGCTCACCGTCGATGCGATCCTGCGGCGCGACTATCCGGTGATCCAGGGCGTCGTGCTGCTGTTCAGCTTCACCTACGTGCTGGTGAACCTCGCGATCGACGTCCTCTACACCCTCATCGACCCGAGGATCCGCTATTGAGCGCCGCCCAACCCTTGCAGGGCGAAGCGCCCCCCGGCCTCGCGGTCGCCGCGCCGCTGCCCGATCTCTACCCGCCGCGCAAGGCCTATGGCCGGATCCGCCGGACCTGGCGCCGCCACCCGACCATCGTGATCGGCGGCGTGATCCTGGTGACCGTCGCCCTGATGGCGGTGCTCGCGCCGTATCTCGGCACCGTCGACCCGACGGCGATCGCGCCGTCGCGGCGCACGCGGGTGCCCTCCGCCCAACACTGGTTCGGCACCGACATGCTCGGGCGCGACCTCTATTCCCGGGTGATCTACGGCGCCCGGGTGTCGCTCCTCGTCGGCTTCGCGGTCGCTCTCTTCGCCTCCCTCGCCGGGCTCGTCGTCGGCCTCGTCTCCGGCATGGTGCGCTGGGCCGACGGGATCATCATGCGGGTCGTCGACGGGCTGATGTCGATCCCGCCGATCCTGCTGGCCATCGCGCTCATGGCGCTGACAAGAGGTTCGGTCGGGAACGTGATCCTGGCGATCACCGTGGCGGAGATTCCCCGCGTGGCGCGGCTGGTGCGCGGCGTGGTGCTGTCGTTGCGCGAGCAACCCTATGTCGAGGCGGCGGTGACCACCGGTACCCGGATGCCGATGATCATCTGGCGCCACATCCTGCCCAATACGCTGGCACCGATGACCGTGCAGGCGACCTATATCTGCGCCTCGGCCATGATCGCCGAATCGATCCTGTCGTTCATCGGCGCCGGCGTGCCGCCCGCGACGCCGTCCTGGGGCAACATCATGGCCGAGGGCCGGGCGCTCTGGCAGGTGAAGTTCTACATCATCCTGTTCCCGGCGATCTTCCTGTCGCTCACCGTGCTCGCCGTGAACCTCGTCGGCGACGGGTTGCGCGATGCCCTCGACCCGCGGATGGCGAAGGATGTGTGAGGGCCTGCCTGCTGCGGAGAGGCAGCCACCCGGACATCCTCGTCCTCCCACGCGCGACCTCATCCTGAGGTGCGACCGCAGGGAGCCTCGAAGGAGGGCTCCAGCGAGCACCGCGCTTTCTGGAGCCCTCCTTCGAGGCTGCTACGCAGCACCTCAGGATGAGGTCGCGGGTGAGATCGTCATATTGAACACCTCATGCTCATTCCGGAGACGACGCCCATGACGCTCCTCTCCGTCGAGAACCTCCAGGTCCATTTCCGCACGCCCGACGGGGTCAACCGCGCGGTCGACGGGGTCTCCTTCGCGATTCGAGCCGGCGAGACCCTGGCGATCGTCGGCGAATCCGGCTGCGGCAAGTCGGTGACCTCGATGTCGATCCTGCGGCTCCTGCCCGAGCCGCCGGCGCGGCTCGCCGGCGCGATCCGGTTCGAGGGGCGCGACCTCCTCGGCCTGCCCGAGCGCGAGATGCGCCGCATCCGCGGCAACGCCATCAGCGTGATCTTCCAGGAGCCGATGACCTCGCTCAACCCGGTGCTGACGGTCGGGCGCCAGATCGGCGAGACCCTGCGGCTGCATCAGGGCCTGTCGCGCAAGGACGCCGAGGAGCGGGCGGTGGAGATGCTGACGCTGGTCGGCATCCCCGAGCCGCGGCGGCGCGTCCGGGAATACCCGCACCAGCTCTCCGGCGGCATGCGCCAGCGGGTGATGATCGCCATCGCGCTCGCCTGCTCGCCCAAGCTCCTGATCGCCGACGAGCCGACCACGGCGCTGGACGTGACGATCCAGGCCCAGATCCTCGACCTGATGCGCGACCTCAAGCGCCGGGTCGGGGCCGCCATCATGCTGATCACCCACGATCTCGGCGTGGTGGCGGAGGTCGCCGACCGGGTGGTGGTGATGTATGCCGGCCGCAAGGTCGAGGAGGCCGCGGTCCGCGACCTGTTTCGCGCGCCCCGCCACCCCTACACGCGCGGCCTGATGGGCGCGGTCCCGCGCCTCGGCGCCGCCGAACGGCCGGGTGCGCCCCAGCGGCTGGCCGAGATTCCCGGCATGGTGCCGAGCCTGAAGACCCGGATCGAGGGCTGCGTCTTCGCCGGCCGCTGCCCGTCCGTCACCGATCTCTGCCGCAGCCACGCCCCGGCACTCGAGCCGAAGGCGCCGGGCCATCTCGCCGCCTGCCACCATGCGCCGAAGGACGCGCTCGCCGCGTGAGCACCCCGCTCCTCGCCGTCAACGACCTGCGCAAGCACTTCCTCCTCGGCGGCGGCTTGCTGGGCCGCCAGGCCCGCAGCCTCAAGGCGGTGGATGGCGTCTCCTTCACCCTGGAGAAGGGCGAGACCCTGTCCCTCGTCGGCGAATCCGGCTGCGGCAAGTCCACGGTCGCCCGCAGCCTGATGCGGCTGTTCCCGCCGACCTCCGGCCAAGTGGTGCTTGCAGGGAAACGCATCGACGACCTGTCCGCCGGCGCGCTTCGCCCCCTGCGCCGGCGGATCCAGATGGTGTTCCAGGACCCGTTCTCCTCGCTCAATCCGCGGATGCGGGTGCGCGACATCCTGGCCGAGCCGATCCGCAATTTCGGTCTCGCCAGGAACCGCGCCGATCTCGATACGCGGCTCGCCGCCCTGATGGAGCGGGTCGGGCTGCCGCGGGAGGCGCTGACGCGATTCCCGCACGAATTCTCCGGCGGCCAGCGGCAGCGCATCGGCATCGCCCGGGCGCTCGCCGCCGAGCCGGACCTGATCATCTGCGACGAGGCGGTCTCGGCCCTCGACGTCTCGGTCAAGGCGCAGATCGTCAACCTGCTGCAGGATTTGCAGAAGGAACTCGACCTGGCCTTGCTGTTCATCTCGCACGACCTCGCCATCGTCGAGCACATGACGCATCGGGTCGCGGTGATGTATCTCGGCAAGATCGTCGAGATCGGCCCGCGCCGCGAGATCTTCCTGGCGCCGAAACACCCCTACACCCAGGCCCTGCTCTCCGCCGTGCCGGTGCCCGAGCCCGATGCAGGGCGCACCCGCATCGTCCTGCGCGGCGACGTGCCGAGCCCGATCGACCCGCCGAGCGGCTGCCGCTTCCACACCCGCTGCCCGCACGCCTTCGACCGCTGCCGCACCGAGGAGCCGCGGCTCGATCCGGTCGGCGGCCATCATTTCGCCGCCTGCCACCTCGACCGCGCCGGCCTGCCGGCGCAGGCCGCGTGACGGGCCTGCCCTGGAGCACGTCACGATCGCATCGCGATCGCGACGTGCTCCAGATTTTTGGTTTAGCCGCATTTTCTGCGACGAACCGGCATCCACTTCGTCGGAAAATGCTCTTGTGATCATCGCCAGAGGTAGAGCCGTGCAGCACGAGTTGATCCTGCGGGGCGCCCGCATCATCGATCCCTCGCAGAACCACGATGCGATCGCCGACGTCGCCTTCGCCAACGGCCTCGTCTCGGGCTTCGGCCGCGGCCTGCCGGCGGGGGAGGGGACGGAGGTCCGGGAGATGAACGGGGCGATCGTCACCCCGGGCCTCATCGACCTGCATACCCACGTCTATTGGGGCGGCACCTCGCTCGGCATCGATGCCGACGCGTTCTGCCGGCTGTCGGGCGTCACCACCTCGGTCGATACCGGCAGCGCCGGGCCCGGCAACTTTCCGGGCTTCCGCAAGCACGTCATCGAGCGCGCGGAAGCCCGCATCCTCGCCTACCTGCACGTCTCGTTCGCGGGCATCTACGGTTTCTCCAAGACCATCATGGTCGGCGAGAGCCAGGACATGCGCCTGATGGCGCCCCGCGAGGCCGTGGCGGTGGCCGAGGCCAACCGCGACGTGATCATCGGCATCAAGGTCCGGGTCGGCGCCCATGCCTCGGGCACGCAAGGCACGGCGCCGCTCGAGATCGCCCTCCAGGTCGCGGAGGAGACCGGCCTGCCGCTGATGGCCCATATCGACGAGCCGCCGCCGAGCTACGAGGCGGTGCTGGACATGCTCCGCCCCGGCGACGTGCTCACCCACGCCTTCCGGCCGTTCCCGAACTCACCCGTGACCGCGCAAGGCGCGGTGAAGCCGGCGGTGCGCCAGGCGCGCGAGCGCGGCATCCTGTTCGATATCGGCCATGGCAAGGGCTCCTTCGCCTTCAAGACCGCCCGCGCCATGCTGGCCGGCGGCTTCCAGCCGGACACGATCTCGTCGGACGTCCACGCCCTGTGCATCGACGGCCCGGCCTTCGATCAGGTCACCACGATGTCGAAGATGCTCTGCCTCGGCATGAGCCTGAACGAGGTGATCGCCGCCTCGACGGTGAATGCCGCGGTAGCGCTGAAGCGCATGGAATACGGCACCCTGAAGGTCGGGGCGCTCGGCGACGCGACGGTGCTGGCGGTCCGGGACGGACAGTTCGACTACGTCGATGTCCTGGGCGAGCACATGACCGGGGATAAGCGGATCACCTCGGAGGGTGTGGTTTTGCGCGGGCGGTGGTGGCATCCGGTGTAATGCCAACGGCCGCGAGACGATGGTCTTTGGCATCATCGGACCATCGACCTGGCCCATGACTCAGTGCCAGGTCGCTTTGGCCTCGCCCACGGCCATGTCGATGATGGGCAAGACGATGGGTTGGCTGCCGTCGCTGCATTCGACCACGACCTCGCCTTCCACCCACGGCACTCTCTGATCGGCGACGCTGAGGAGCGCCTGCGCGATCTGGCGCGCCTTCGCTACCGCAGCGTCTCTGTCAGGCAGCTCCAGCCAATTCCCCGGGTCGAGAAGACTCTCGAAGATGCTCAGCCTGAAACGGTAGCGTGGCATAAGTTGGAATTGTTTCAAAAATCGACAGGCATGCCGCATGCCCCAGCGATGGCGACTGAGCAACAAACGCGCGACCGGGGATACCCCTGATTCCCTTTGCGGGACGCACCGGATATTTTTTGGGACGCATTGCGCAGACACTGAATCGCAGCGGGCGACCGCGATCGACTGCGCCATGAGCAATCCTGTCGCGACCGAGGCCTCGCGATGCGGGATGGCCTCAAGCCTGGACCAGCACAGCTGACAAGGTTTGATGTCGGAATGACGCCGGTTTGCGTTAAGTCGTGCGGGCGCAACAGGTGAGGAGCACGAGTGCCGCGAATAGCATGCCGCCGGTGCTCTGCATCTCAGCGATAGCGCCGGTCACGACCACTAGAGCACTTCACGATCGCACTGCAATCGCGAAGCTCTCTAGGTCTTTGATTTTGCCGCATTTTCTGCGACGAACCGGCATCCACTCCGTCGAAAAATGCTCTAGGACAGCCAGCCGTACCGCATGGGGGATAGCTACAGCGACTAATCGAAGCCTAACGTTAAAGGCATGACCATCGCATCTAAACAATCAAAGGATTTTTTCAAACTGCCAGAAATCTGGCGGAGAGAGAGGGATTCGAACCCTCGATACGGTTGCCCGTATACACGCGTTCCAGGCGTGCGCCTTCAACCACTCGGCCACCTCTCCGGGCCAGACCTGCGGGGCGCCGGGGCGCCCGTGCGGGTCGGTGCCGTGCTCTAGCGGGGCGCGGGCCGCGGCGCAAGCGGCAGATCGCCGATGGGACGAATTCTCGTCGATGCGACGGCCTCGGGGCTGCAACCGGGGCAGGGTATCGGCCGTTTCGATCAACGGCCGGTGCGTGGGCGCCGGCCGGCCGGGAGCGGCCGCCCGACAACACGACGACGGCCTGTCCGACCGCGCCGCTTTCCGGGCGGGCGTCCCGGACGGGCCCGACCGGCAAGGACAGGCGACGTGAGCAACGACACCGTGAAGGCCGAGAACGCTGCCGAGGACGAGACCAGGCACGAGCGCCCCGTCATCCTGGTGGTGGAGGACGAGGCGCTGACGATCATGGATCTCAGCGACGTGCTGGATGCGGCCGGGTTCGAGGCGCTGCAATCGGCCTCCGCCGAGCGGGCGCTCTCCCTGCTCGAGCTGCGCCGGGACATCGTCGCGCTGATCACCGATGTCGAATTGTCCGGCAGGACCGACGGGTTCGAGCTCGCCCGCGCGGCGGCGCAGATGCGGCCCGATTTGCCGATCGTCGTCGTGTCCGGGCGCAGCAAGCCCGATCCCGACCGGATGCCCGCCCATGCCCGCTTCGTCGCCCGTCCCTGCCGCGGCGACGACATCCTGGACGAACTCAGGATCTTGCTGAAAGCCTAGGGTTGGGCGGAAGCCCCGGCGGCTCCGGCTCGGCCAGCCACACCTCCACGGGCGCGCAGGCCGGCCCGAAATCGAGGATCAGGTTGCGCAGCCGGCGCGCCGGGCTGCCCGGCGCCTCCGGCATCTCGACGGAATCGCCCACCGCCCGCAGGACACCCTCGATCCTGCGACCGCCCAGGGTCAGGCTCACGGGCGTTCCGGTGCAGGTGTCCACGGCTGGGCCTCCTCTCGCTGTCAACCGGGTAACGCGGTGCGGCGAGGGGTGGTCCATGCGGAACGGGATCAAGGTTACGGCCCGGTCACCGACGTGCACGACAGGCGGGCCTGCACCTCGCGGTTGAATACCCGGAGGGAGTGCCCCTGCGCGGGCGTCAGACGCTCCCGCCCTTGAGGGCGCGCAGGCGCAGGGCCCCCGTCTCGGCCGGGCTGCGGGCCGGGGAGAGGCGGCGCTCGATGGCCTCGAACTGGCGGCTCTGCGCGATCAGGAGCCGGCGCAGGGCCGCGATGCTGGCGTGCAGGTCCCGGGCATCGCCGAGCGGATCCGGGGCCAGATGAGCTGTCAGAGGCTGAGTCGGCATGGCCGGCATCAAGGACCGACATGCTTAACCACTGGTAAACAAGCCCCGCCGCGCGGGGCGCGGCGGGGCCGGTCTCGAGGGTGCGGACCCTCGACCCGATCAGCTGCCGGCGCGGTCGCGCAGGGCCGGGATGAACAGGTCCTGCCAGGTCGCCGGCTTGGTCTTCATGATGCCGGCCCGGTTCATGAAGGTCACGAACTCCATGATGCCGTGCGGCGTCGCCGAGAACCGGCTGTCCGGGTCGTCGAGGATCTGGGCGACGTCCTGGGGCGACACCTTCACCTTGGAGGCGCGGGCGAAGATCTCGGCGGTTTCGGCCTTGTTGGCCTTGATGAAGTCGCAAGACTCGTCGAGGGCGGCCAGGAAGGCCTGGGTCATCTTCGGGTTCGCCTCGGTGAAGCGCTTGAGCGCGAACACCACGTCGAGGGTGATGTCGCCGAAGACCTGCGAGGCCTTGAGGATCGTGCGGATCTTCGGGTCGGCGCGCTCGACGCCGGTGAAGGGCGGCGAGGCGAAATGGGCGACGATCTCGGTCTTGCCGGACAGAAGCGCCGCGACCGCCTCCGGATGCGGCAGGCCGACGGTGCTCGAATCGAGCTTGGCGTAGTTCTCCGGCCCGAACTGCTTGGCCACCGCCATCTGCAGCACCACCGCGGCCAGCGAGGTCTTGATGCCCGGAATCGCGATCTTGTCCTTCGGGGTGAAGTCGGCGAGCGACTTGATCTCGGGCTTGTTGACGTTGAGGTCGAGCGCCGTCGTCGACATGCCCGAGATGCCGATCACCTCGGTCTTGGGGCTGCCGCGGCCCTTCGACCACAGGGCGAGGAAGCCCGGCGCCCCGGTGCCGGCGATGTCGAGCGCGCCGGAGATCATCGCGTCGTTGATGACGTTGCCGCCGTCCAGCGTGAGCCAGCTCACCTTGACGTCGCCGAGGCCCGCCCTGGCGGCCTGGGCCTCCAGGAACTTCTTCTCCTGCATCACGAAGAGCGGCAGGTAGAGGACGCCGTAGCCCTTCGAGATGCGGACCTCCGACACCTCGGCGCGGGCAGGGACCAGCCCGAGGGAGAAAGCGAGGGCCGCGCCGGCCGCGAGGCCGAGGAGCTTGCGTGCGAACATGGGGGATCCTCCCGTTTTCGTCGTTCATGCCCCCGGGACCGTGCGCGATCCAGGGGCGCGGGGTCTTTTTTTCTTAGTGCTGCATGCCCCAGCGGCGGATCGTCTTCTTCTCGATGTTGGCGAAGATCACGTTCTCGACGAAGAGGCCGATCATGATGACGGTGAACAGGCCGGCGAAGACGTTGGTGGTCTCGAGCGCGTTGCGGTTCTCGAAGATGTACCAGCCGAGCCCGCCCGAACCCGAGGAGACGCCGAAGACCAGTTCCGCGGCGATCAGCGTGCGCCAGGCGAAGGCCCAGCCGACCTTGAGGCCGGTGAGGATCGACGGGAAGGCCGCCGGGATCAGGATCGCCCGCACCAGGCTCAGGTTGCGCAGGCCGTAGTTCAGCCCGACCATCTTGAGGGTGTTCGAGACCGAGCGGAAGCCCGCATGGGTGTTGAGGGCGATGGCCCACAAGACCGAGTGGACGAGGACGAAGACCACGCTGCCCTGGCCGAGGCCGAACCAGATCAGCGCCAGCGGCAGGAGCGCGATGGCCGGCAGGGGATTGAACATCGCGGTCAGCGTCTCGAGCAGGTCGGTGCCGATCCGCGAGCCGATGGCGAGCGTGGTCAGCAGGGCCGCGAGCCCGATGCCGATGCCGTAGCCGATGGCCAGCGTCTGGAGCGAGATCAGCGCCTTGGCGGGGATCTCGCCGCTCAGGACCGAGGAGACGAAGGCCTCGACGGTCGCCGAGAAGGTCGGGAACAGGAGCGGGTTGTCGAGCCAGCGGCCATAGATTTCCCAGACCACCGCGAGGGCGGCGAGCACGACGGCCTTGCGCAGCCAGCTCTGGCGATAGGCGAGCTCGGCGAAGGACAGGCGCTGCTCGACGCTGATCGCACCGGCGGCGGAGGTCTCGCGGACGATCTCGGGCCGCGGGGCCAGAGATGTCGAGAGGGGGGCGAGGGTGGCGGTCACGGCGTATCTCCCGGAATGTCTCGTTGTCAGGCGAACAGCATGTCGTTGATGCGGGTCTCCAGGGCGCCCTGCGCGGCGGTGCCCAGTTCCGAGGCCGGCAGGCTGTTCAGCTCCGCCTTGACCTGGCCCGGATGGGGCGAGAGCAGCAGGATGCGGGTGCCGACCTTGATCGCCTCCTCGATCGAGTGGGTGACGAACAGCACCGTGAAGCGGGTGTCCTCCCACAGGCGCAACAGCTCGTCCTGCATCTTGCGGCGGGTGAGGGCGTCGAGGGCCGCGAAGGGCTCGTCCATCAGCAGGATGTCGGGCTCCATCGCCATGCCGCGGGCGATCGCCACGCGCTGCTTCATGCCGCCCGACAGCATGTGGGGGAAGGAATCGGCGAACTTCGCGAGGCCCACCTTCTCGATGTACGACATCGCCCGGTCATCGGCTTCCGCGCCGGTCGCGCGGCCGCTCGCGGTGAGCGCGAAGGCGACGTTCTGCCTGACGGTCTTCCAGGGCAGGAGCTGGTCGAACTCCTGAAACACCATCATCCGGTCGGGGCCGGGCTCGGTGACCTTGCGGCCCTTGAGCTTGATCTCGCCCTCGACCGGAGTCATGTAGCCGCCGATCGCCTTGAGCAGGGTCGACTTGCCGCAACCCGACGGCCCGAGCAGGATGTAGCGGTCGCCCGGCATCACCTCGAAATCGACCCGGTAGGTCGCGGTGACCAGATGATCGGTCGTCTTGTACTGGAGCGTGACACCCTGGACCTGGAGCAGCGGCTCAGGGATGATGGTCGGGCGTGCGTTCATGGCGTGTCCTCCCCGTTTCGTCGTCTGCGGACCGAAGCTCTTGTCCTTGAAGGTGATTCTTTCCTTGAAGGTGCTTGGCCCGGCGTTGGGGGTTGGGTAGCCTTCGAACCTGTCGCCGACCTGACAGATAATGCCGGGTGATGATCGAAGAGGAATTTTCGTGCGTATCCTGCTCGTCGAGGACACGCGGGACGTGGGCGAGGCCATCGCCGCGCGGCTGCGCGGGCTCGGCCACGCGGTCGATTGGGAAACCGACGGGGCGGCCGGCGATGCGCTGCTCGCCGTCCAGGCCTACGACCTCGTGGTCCTCGACGTGAACCTGCCGGGGCTCGACGGCTTCGCGATCCTCAAGCGCCTGCGGGCGCGCCGGGGTCCGGTGCCGGTCCTGGTGCTCACTGCCCGATCGGAGGTCGACGACCGGGTCGGTGCGCTCGATCTCGGAGCCGACGACTACCTGGTGAAGCCGTTCGACTTCCGCGAACTGGAGGCCAGGGTGCGGGCGCTGCTACGCCGCAACAGCGGGCATGCCGACAACGCGCTGACGCTGGGCAACCTGCGCCTCGACCGGGAGGCGCGCAACGCCAGCGTGGCGGGCGAGACCCTGGACCTGACGCGCCGGGAATGGACCCTGATCGAGATCCTGGCGGCGCGGCCGGGGCGCATCTTCGCCAAGGGGGAGCTCCTGGAGCGGGTCTTCGCCTTCGAGGAGGAATCGAGCGAGAACGCCGTCGAGCAGATCGTGGCGCGCCTGCGCCGCAAGCTCACCGCCGCCGGGGCGCAGGCCGAGATCCGCACGCTTCGGGGGCTTGGGTATCAGGTGGTGTGCCAGGAGTGATGTCGACGACGATGGAGCCGCCGATGTCGCCCTCCCATCGGCGACCTCATCCTGAGGTGTTGGCGATCGCAGATCGACTGACCTCGAAGGAGGGCTCCAGAAGTCTCCGAGTTCACTGGAGCCCTCCTTCGAGGCTCGCTTCGCTCGCACCTCAGGATGAGGCCGGGGGTGGGACGAGACGTAGACTATCGGATCCTCGACCGTGATCCCCCGCACCGTCTCGCTGTTCTCCCGCCTCGTCACGGTGCTGGCCCTGGTCCTCGCCATGGGCGCCGGCCTGCTGCTCGTCGCCGCCTGGGCCTCGGCGCGGCTCGCCGCGGACGAGGCCTATGACCGGCTCCTCGTCGGTGCGGCGCTCCAGATCGCGGAATCGATCGCCAGCGACGGGCGGACGATCTCGGTCGATCCGCCGTTCTCGGCCTTCGAGACGCTGGCGCTCAGCCCCCGCGACCGGATCTTCTACAAGGTCGTCGATCCTGGCGACCGGCTGCTCACCGGCGATGCCGATCTCGCCATCCCGGTCGATCGCCAGCATCTCGGCGCCGGCCCGATCCTCCTCGACGGGGAGCATCGCGGCCAGGCGGTGCGGGCGGTGGTGGCGGGGCGCTACGTGCCGGACGCGACGCAGGCGGGCTTCGCCGCCGTGGTGGTGGCCCAGACCCGCGAGGCGCGCAGCCAGCTCACCCGCGCGCTCACCGTCAAGGCGAGCCTGATGGTGCTGGCGATGAGCGCGCTGGCGCTCGGCGCCGTCGCGGTGGCGGTGCGCGCCGCCTTGCGGCCGCTCGGCGCCATCGAGGGCGTGCTGGCGGCCCGCGGGCCCAACGACCTCCAGCCGCTCGGGCTCGCCGCGCCGCAGGAAATCCACCTGCTCGTCGCCTCGATCGACCATTTCATGGGGCGCCTCTCGGGCCACGTCGCAGTGATGAAGCGGTTCATTGCGGACGCCGCGCACCAGATCCGCACGCCGCTGACCGCGCTCGCCGCCCAGCTCGACCTCCTGTCGAGCGAGACCGACGAGGGGCGCCGGCGCGAGCAGCTCGCCCGCATCCGCCGGCGCACCGCCGAGCTGGGGCATCTGACCAACCAGCTCCTGAACCACGCGATGGTGATCCACCGCGCCCGCACGGCCGCCTTCGATCCGGTCGACGTGGCGGGGCTCGCCCGCCGTACCCTGATCGACGCGGTGCAGCAGGCCGGCGACCGGGCGGTCGATGTCGGCCGGACAATCGATTTCGGCTATGAGGGGCCGGAGGACGCCGTGACGATTCCCGCCGACGCCATCGCGCTGCGCGAGGCCCTGTCGAACCTGATCCACAATGCCCTCAAGCACGGCGCGAGGAGCCGGCTCACGGTGCGGGTCGGGCGCGAGCGCGGGCGGGTGGTGCTGGCGGTGGAGGATGACGGGCCGGGCATTCCGGCGATCGACTGGACCCGGGTGCGCCAGCCGTTCCAGGCCGCCACCGGCGGCACGGTCGGGTCCGGCCTCGGCCTGTCGATCGCCGCCGAGGTGGCGGCGGCCCATGGCGGCGAGATGCGCTTCGAGGCGCATTCAGACAAGGGGTTCTGCGTGATCCTGTCTCTGCCGGACGGGGAGGGGCGGGCATGATCCGCCTCGCCCTCGCCCTCGTTATCGGCCTCTCGGGCCCGGCCGCCGCCGAGGAGATGACCCGCTTCCCGGCGAGCGAGCACGAGCGCACGACGCTGACGATCCGGTCCGCCGCCGACCTCGACGCGATGGCGCCGCTGATCCGCGACTACCAATTGCTCTATCCCGACGTGACCGTCGTCTACCACGAATACATCACGGCGGACCTGTTCGGCGAGGTGGCGGCGGCCTGCGCCGCCGGGCGGGGCGCGTCCGACTACGCGGCCGACGTGGTGATCTCCTCCTCGGTCGACCACCTGATCAAGCTCGCCAACGATGGCTGCGCCCGATCCCACCGCTCGATCGAGACCGGCCGCCAGCCCGATTGGGCCGCCTGGCGCGACGAGGTGTTCGGCTTCACCACCGAGCCGGCGGTGATCGCCTACCGGCCGGATCTGGTGCCGCGCGAGGATCTTCCCCACAGCCGGGTCGAGCTCGTCGACCTGCTGCGACGCAAGCCCGATGCTTACGCCGGGCGGATCGGCTCCTACGACATCACATTGTCGGGCATCGGCTACCTGTTCGCGGTCTACGACGCCCGCGCGGCGGCCACCTATGGCCGCCTCGTCGAGGCGTTCGGGCGAGCGAACCTCCAGGTGCGCTGCTGCACCGGCGACCTGATCGCCGATCTCCAGGCGGGGCGCATCGTCATCGGCTACAACCTCCTCGGCTCCTACGTCTACGGGGCGATCCGGCGCGGCGCCCGCCTCGGCCTGGTGGTGCCGCGGGACTACACCCTGGTCCTCAGCCGCGCCGTCCTGGTGCCGGTCACCGCCCGGGCTGTGGGGGACGCCTTCGCCTTCGTCGATTACCTCCTGTCCGAGCGCGGCCAGCGGATCTCGCACGAGCAGGCCTTCTTCTTCCACCGCACCGGCCCGCTGCCGGAGGGCGTCGACGGCCCGCCGAGCCTCGCCGCCGCCGGCGCCTTCCGGCCGATCACCGTCGGCCCGGTGCTGCTCGCGGTGCAGGACCGGGCCAAGCGCGCCCGCTTCCTCGCGGAGTGGCGCCAATCGATCGGCGCGGAGGCGCCCAGGGGGGAGAGGCGGGGGGAGGAGCCGTGAGGGTCCCCGAGGTGACGACCGCTCCCTATTACACGGCTTCCGCTCGATCTGTTCAATACTTGATCTGTTCAATAGAGGCGTAGCGCATCTCCCCTCTCCCACACGGGAGAGGGGCTCCCGCACTTCATTGATTTCACAACCGATCAGTCGGAAGTCGTGTCACCCGCCATCAGCCACACGAGATGCCCGTCCGGGTCGCGCAGCAGCGCGTCTAGGCCGCCGCCGGGCCGCGGGACCGGCCCCCGCGACACGAGCCGCCCGGCATGAGCGGCGCAGGCCGCCGCCACGCCGTCGCCATTGCTCATTGCGATCACCAGCCGGGTCGCCGCAATATCGCCGGGCGCGAGGTCCGAGGCCGACCGAGAAAAGTCACCGCGGTAGCACAGCAATTCGACATGGGGCGGCCGCCCGTCCGGGAACCCGAGGCCCGTCACCTCGACCACAGGGTCGGCGACTGCGTCGAGGCGAGCCTGTTCCGGCCCGGTATTGAGCGAGCGCGACACCACCCGCAGCCCGAGGGATTCGTAGAAGGCGACGCTGCGGGCGGTGTCGGTGACCGAGATCGCCGAATGGTCGAGGCCGAGGCAGGGGTCGCCGGTCTCGCGCCCGCGCCAGGCCTCGGGCATGGCCTCCGGCGGAAAGGCGAGCAATTCGAGGGGATGTCCCTCGGGATCGCGGAACTTGAACGCCGTCACGCCGCCGGACGAGACGGGCAGCCGCACCGGACCGTCGGTCGAGATCGGTCGCCAGCCCGGATGCGCCGACAGGCGACGATGCGCCGCCGCCATGTCGGAGACGATGATGGCGCAGTGCTGGAACAGCGGGCTGTAACCCGGCACCTCGCCCGGAGAGGGCCGGCCGGAGGGGGTCACCGCCACGAGATCGAGGGGCTGGTCGCCGAGGCGTAACGGGACGGTCTGCGCCCGCGCCCCAGGCAGGCCGGCCACGGCGGCAAAATCCGCGGCCGGCGGCGCCGCGCCGTCGGTGAAGCCCAGAGCCCCACGGTAGAACGCCGCCAGGCGCCCCGGATCGACCGAGTTCAGGGCGATGCGGGCGAGGCGGAGCGCGCTCACGGCGTCTGTACCCCGCGCCGGTCGAGGAAGATCGCGTACAGCGTGTGCGAGCCGCCGATGAACAGCCGGTTCTTGGTCGGGCCCCCGAAGGTGATGTTCGAGACCCGGTGCGGCACCAGGATCTTGCCCATCAGCTTGCCCTCGGGGCTGATGCAGTGGACCCCGTCCGCCGCGCTCGACCAGACGTTGCCGTCCTCGTCGACCCGCATCCCGTCACAATAGCCGGGCGAGATCGTGTGGAAGACGTCGCCGCCCGACAATGCCCCGTCGGGCGCGACGTCGAAGACGCGGATGTACTGGCGCGGGTTCGGCTTCGACTGGTCGCCGGTCTCGGCGACGTAGAGCCGGCGCTCGTCGGGCGAGAAGGCGAGGCCGTTCGGCCCGTCGAAATCACCCGCCATCACCTGGATCTCGTTCGTCCGCGGATCGAAGCGGTAGAGGGCCGGCGGCTGCTCCGAGTGTTGGCGCCCGCCCTCGTAGTCGTTCGAGATGCCGTAGACCGGATCGCTGAACCAGATCGTCCCGTCCGACTTCACCACCACGTCGTTCGGCGAATTCAACCGCTTGCCGGCATGGCGCTCGACCAGCGTGGTGACCGTTCCATCGTACTCGGTGCGATAGAGGCAGCGGCCGCGATGCGAGCAGGCGATCAGCCTTCCCTCCCGGTCGCGGGTCTGGCCGTTGGCGTAGTTCGACGGCTCCCGGTAGACCGAGAAGCCCGCGCCCTCGATCCACCGCATGGTGCGGTTGCGCGGCAGGTCCTGGAACAGCAGGCAATCGGCATCGCCCATCCAGACCGGCCCCTCGATCCAGCGGAAGCCGGAGCCGAGTTCTTCCAGCGGCGCGTTGCCCAGGATGTAGTGCTTGAAGCGCTCGTCGTGGATCTCGAACCCGTCCATGGCGTCACCGGAACCGGCAGGCCGCGCCCGTGGTCGGGGGCTTGTCGTACTGGACGATCATCAGCACGGCGGGCTCGTTCCCGATCGTGCCGGAGCGGTGGCCCTTCTTGCCGTCGACCTCGCGGACGTTCTGGTCCTCGCCGAACGAGATCTCGCCCGGTCCCATCTCGACCCGCGTGCCGTCCATCGATTCGACGAACCAGCGGCCCGAGAGCGGGATGATCCATTGCGGCTTCGGGTTCGGGTGCCAGTCGCCGGTCCAGCCGACCGGCTGCACGGTCACGAACACGGTGGCGCCGTCATGGGTCTTCTGGCCCTGCCATTGCGGCGGGGCCGGCGGCGACATCGATTTCTCCTCGAACTCGGTGAAGGCGCAAAGGGTCTGGTGGCTCACCCCGTCCTCGTCGGCCCAGAGGTGCCAGTAGGGAACGGTCGGCTTCTGATCGCTCATCGGGCGGTCTCGCTGATTCTGTAGGGCTTCGACGAGGCGAAGGGGTGTGAGACGAAGCTCTCCACGGTGCTCGCCCCGGTGCCGAAGGTGACGAGCAGAAACCCGCCGGCGAGCGCGAGGTTCTTCCAGAAGTCCCAGAAAAGCTCGCGTCCCTTGCCGCCGGACCAGAAATCGCCCGGCTTCCAGAACTGCTTCCACAGCAGCGCGGTGACGCCGCAATAGCCGGCGAGGATGAACGCGGCGAGGCGGTCGGCGATGCCCGTGAGGATGCCGAGCGACATCACGATCTCGACGAACAGGCCGGCGAGGATCAGCGCCGTCGCCGGAGCGGTGGCGTGCACCGCCTGTTTCGCCTGGCCCACCGCCCCGCGGAAGTTCAGGATCTTGTCGAGCGCGCTGAACGGCAGGAAGAGCATCACCAGGAGGAGCCTGACCCCGAACGCGACCGCGATGCTGAAACTTGCCATCCGCCCGTGACCCCGCTGCCCTGTTTCGCGCTGCAAAAACCTAACTGGAGCGGGTCGACGTTCGCGCCAGCCCCGCCATATCCGCCTCGCACGGGCGAGGCGCCTTACGTCATCCCGCGGCTTTTTCGCAGAGGAGGGGACCCCGCCGATGAGCGAGAACCGGCACTACGACGTCGTCATCGTCGGCTCGGGGCCCGGCGGCGGCACCATGGCCTGGCGGCTGGCCCAGACCGGCAAGCGCATCCTGCTGCTCGAGCGCGGCGATTACCTGCCGCGGGAGCGGGAGAACTGGGACAGCCAGGCGGTCTTCGTCGACGCCCGCTACCAGGCGCCGGAGACCTGGTACGGCGCCGACGGGTCGAGCTTCCATCCCGGCCTGCACTATTTCGTCGGCGGCAACAGCAAGGTCTACGGCTCGGTCCTGTTCCGTCTTCGTGAAAAGGATTTTTATGAGATCCGCCACCCGGACGGCATCTCGCCGGAATGGCCGGTGAAGTACGACGTATTCGAGCCCTATTACCAGGCGGCGGAGGAACTCTATTACGTCCACGGCCTGCGCGGCGAGGACCCGACCGAGCCGCCGTCGAAAAAGCCCTACGCCTACCCGCCGGTCACCCACGAACCGCGGATCCAGGAGCTGTTCGACGGCCTCAAGCGCGAGGGGCACCACCCGTTCCACCTGCCGGTCGGCGTGCGGCTGGAGGAACGGAACGGCAAGCCGCTCCCGCACTCGGCCTGCATCCGCTGCGATGCCTTCGACGGCTATCCCTGCATCACCAACGGCAAGGCCGATTCGCAGGTGACCTGCGTCGACCCGGCTTTGGCGGCGCACGACAACCTCACGCTGATGACCAACGCTTACGTCGACCGGCTCCTCACCGATCCGGCCGGCCGGACGGTCACCGGCGTCGAGGTGAAACGCGGCGAGGCGACCGAGGTCTTCACCGGCGACATCGTGGTGGTGGCCTGCGGCGCGCTCTCCTCGGCGCTGCTCCTGTTGCGCTCAAGCAACGATGCCCATCCGCAGGGGCTGGCCAACCGCTCAGGGCAAGTGGGCCGCAACTACATGCGGCACAACAATTCGACGGTGCTGGCGATCTCCCGCACCCCGAACCCGACCAAATTCCAGAAGACGCTCGGCCTCAACGACTTCTATTTCGGCGCCGACGACTGGGAGTTTCCGCTGGGCCACATCCAGATGGTCGGCAAGTCGGACGGGGTGCAGATCCACGGCGAGGGGCTGCCGGGCTTCCTGCAATGGTTTCCGGAAAAGCCGTTCGACTGGCTCGCCAAGCATTCCCTCGATTTCTGGCTCACCACCGAGGACCTGCCGATCCCGCAGAACCGCATCTTCTACGACAGTGGAAAGGTGCGGCTCGACCTGACGCAGACCAACGAGGAGGCCCTGCACCGGTTGAAGGCCAAGCTGCGCGACCTCTGCTCCAAGCTCGACATCCACCCGCACCTGTTCGACCGCTCACTCTATCTCGGCAAGGACGTGCCGATCGGCGGCACCGCCCACCAGGCCGGCACGCTCCGCTTCGGCCCCGATCCCACGACATCGGTCCTCGACCTCGACTGCAAGGCGCACGAGCTCGACAACCTCTACGTCACCGATGCGAGCTTCTTCCCGTCGATCGGCGCCGTGAACCCGACGCTGACCATCATCGCGAATTCGCTGCGGGTGGCGGATCACATCATCGGGCGGTTGGGGGCGTGAGGGGAATTTGTTGGAAGAGGTGCCACTTCTCGTCACGATCCTTCATCCCACCCACGACCTCATCCTGAGGCGTTAGCCGATCGTCGATCGGCTGACCTCGAAGGAGGGCTCCAGGGATCACACAGACTTCCGGAGCCCTCCTTCGAGGCTCCCTGCGGTCGCACCTCAGGATGAGGTCGAGGGTTGGGATGGTGATACAGGGCAAGTCCCGGATCGCCTGCAAAAGAGATCCCGCGCTTGACTGATCTACGAATAGATCAAGAGAACCGGCTCACTCCTCACCCCGCACCCGCGCCAGCACCAGATCGGTAAAAATCCGCGGATGCGGCATCTCCGGCGCCGGCTGGCGCACCAGGGTCATCGGCGCGACCGGGGCCGGACCGGCGATCTCCCGATAGCGGACGCCCTCGGTCGCCAGCCGCGCCATCGAGCGCGGCACGATGGCGAGCGCGATGCCGGTGGCGACGAGATTGACCACCGAGGCGAGCTGCGGCGCGTTCTGGGCGATGTGGGGCGAGAACCCGGCCGCCGCGCAGGCCGCCATGATGCCATCGTAGAGCGCCCGTCCGTTGCGGCGCGGATAGACGATGAAACCTTCGTTGGAGAGGTCCGCCAGACCGACGGGACCGGTTCCGGCGGCCAGGCGATGCGTCGCCGGGAGCGCCACCACCATCGGCTCGTCGAACAGGTGGCGGGCCCACAGATCGTCGACCTCGCCCTCGTCCGGGCGCATGAAGGCAACGTCGACCCGGCCGGCCCGGAAGGCGGCGATGAGGCTCGCGGTCGTCTCTTCCAGCAGCTCGACCTGCACGTCCGGATGGGCGCTGCGGTAGTCGCGGATCGCCCCGGTCACCAGGGGGTGGAACGAGGCCGAGGAGGTGAAGCCGATGCGGATCCGGCCGACATCGCCGGTCGCGATGCGCCGGGCTCGGGTCGTGGCGGCCTCGACCGCGACGAGCACCGCGCGGGCATCCTCCGCGAAGGCGCGGCCCGGCTCGGTCAGCGCCACCCCGCGCGACAGGCGCTGGAGCAGGGCGGTGCCGATCTCGGTCTCGAGGCTCTTGATCTGGTGGCTCAACGCCGGCTGCGCGATGTTCAGCCGCTCCGCCGCCCGGGTGATGCTGAGATCGTCGGCCACGGCGACGAAGTAGCGAAGGTGGCGAAGCTCCATCGCGCCGGTATCCCCCCGATCCCCGGCCCTCGCGGCGGCTGCCGGAACATCGTCCGAGAGCCTAACGATAGCGGAGGTTCGGGGGGACCGCATGGGGCAAGAGAGAAGAGGGCTTATCCGCGCGGCACGGTGTCCCGCACCGACGGACGATCCGCTTGCGCATCGCGGAAGGCCGCGACGTTCGGGCACAGCTCGCGCCATTCGTGATCGGGGAAGCGGAAGACCAGGTAGTCGAGGGCGGTGATCGCGGCGATCGCCGGCAGACCGAACGGCTCCCGGACCCCGTCGAAGACCGCATCGAGGCGCCGCAGGCCCTCCCGCATGGTGCGGAAGCGCTTGGTGCCGACGAGACCGGCATCGAAATCCGGCGCCGACTTGCGGCCGATGATCACCGCCACCGCGGCATCGAACACCCCGATCGCCAGTCCTGCCGCCGAGAGCGCCTTCGGCCCGCCCGCCACCACCGCCGGCGTCGTGCCGACCGCGTCGAGATGGGCGAGGATCAGCAGCGCTTCCGTCAGCCGGGCGCCGTCGTCGGTGACCAAAGTCGGCACGCGGCCGGCCGGGTTGGCGTCGAGGAAGGCCGGGTCGTCGGCCCAGGCATCGACGAAGGTGGTGTCGGTGGCCTCGTTCAGGCCCTTCTCGATCAGCGCCATGCGGACGATGCGCACGAAGGGCGAGGTCGGGTTGGCGTAGAGCTTCATCGCGAAAGGCTCCGATCAGCCGGCGGTGGTCAGGGGGCAGCCGCTCTTGTCGGCCGGGGTGAACAGCGTGTCGCCCGGGATCGTCTCGATGACGCGGTAGAGATCGGCCTTGCTCTTCGACTCCTTCGGGCTCTTCACCTCGACCAGCATCATGTCCATCACCACCCGGCCGTTCGCCTGGATGCGCGGCTTGCCGTAGAAGCCGTCGTCGATCGGCAATTCCTTCATCGCCTTGTTGACGGCGGCCGCGTCGTCGGTGCCGGCCTTCTCGACGGCGCGCAGGTAGTGGCGCACCGAGGAATAGGCGGCGGCGTGGCCCATGGTCGGCACCACGTTGCCGTTGCGGGCCATCAGGCGCCTGGCCCAGGCGCGGCTGGCCTCGTTGGCGTCCCAGTAGAAGTTCACCGCCATGCGGATCCCTTGCGCCGCGTCGAGGCCGAGCGCCACGGTGTTGTTGGTGAAGACCAGCATCGCCACCACCTTCGAGGTGATGCCGAATTCCCGCGCCTGCTTGATGGTGTTGACGAGGTCCGGCCCGGCATTGGCGAGCCCGATCACGTCGGCGCCCGATGATTGCGCCTGGATCAGCTGCGAGGAGAGATCGGTGGCCCCGAGCGGATGGCGGATCTCGCCGACCACCGTGCCGCCCGCCGCCTTCACCGCCTTGCCGGCATCCGCCGCGAGGCCATGGCCGAACACGTAATCGGCGGTGATGAAAGTCCACTTCTTGCCGCCGCCCTGCACCACGGCGCCCGCCACCGCGTTGGCGAGCTCGCCCGTCGAGGGCACCCATTGCGTGCCGTAGGGCGAGCAGCCGGGGCCGGAGAATTGCGAGGCGTAGCCGCCGGTCACCATCGTGGTGATCCTGCGCTCCTTGGCATAGGCCTGGACGCCCAAGCCCACCGAGCTGGCGCCGCCGAGGACGAAGGCGGTGACGCCGCGCTGGTCGACGAGCTGGCGGGCGAGGCCCGACCCGATATCGGGCTTGTTCTGGTGATCGACGCCGATCACCTCGATCGGTCGGCCCAGCACCTTGCCGCCGACATCCTCGGCGGCCATCGTGGCGGCGAGTACCATGTTCGGCCCGCCATTGCCGGAATACATCCCCGACAGATCCTCGATCACGCCGATGCGAAGCGGCGTCTCGGCGGCCAGCGCAGGGGTGATCGATGGGGCCGTGAGCGTCGCGGCGAGCAGGCCGGCGACGGCGAGGCGTCGCGTCGGGGACGTGTGGGACATGACCTTGCGGGACATGGGGCGTTTCCTCGATGGGCGGCACCGCCCTTCTGGCGCCCGGCGAGGGGCGTCGGAGCGATGTTCGATGATGGTCGTTCTATCGCGCCCCGATCCCATCGCCGTCCAATAGTTTGCGCATCGCCCCGCCATCGTTTCCCGATATGGCAGGGCGAGGACCCCCGGGCTGCGGCGCCCCGCCATCGTCGTCGGCTATGGCTCGTGCCCGATCTTTGTATTGGACGGCGCGCCCGCGACCGGGCGACACCGCCGGCACGATCGCGAGGGCCCGACATCACAGGTGCCCCGCTCCCCGAGGAATTGCGCCCATGATCACCAGCTTCTACATGCCGACCCGGATCGTCGCGGGGAACGGCGCCCTCGCCACCATCGGCACGCTCGCCCGCGAGCTGAAGATGACCCGGGTGCTGGTCGTGTCCGATCCGGTGATCTCGGCGCAGGGCTTCCATGCCGAGGCGCTGGCGGCCCTCACGGAGGCGGGAATCGCGGTCTCGCGCTTCGACGAGTGCGGGATCGACGCGCGCTGCTCGCACATCGACGACCAGGGCGAGCGGGTGCGCCGCGATGGGCTCGACGGCGTCGTGTGCATCGGCGGCGGCTCGGTGATGTGCACCGGCAAGGGCATCGCCATCGTGGCGACGAACCGTAAGCCCATGGCGGAATGCACCGGGGTCGGGCAGTTCGACCGCAAGGCGCTGCCGATGATCATGGTGCCGACCACCGCCGGCTCCGGCTCGGAGGTGTCGCAATGGACCATCGTCAAGGACGAGGTGCGCCACCTCAAGCTCCTGGGCGGCGGGCCGCTCAGCTTCCCCGACGCGGCGATCCTCGATCCCGTGACCTTGCGCTCGCTGCCGATGCACGTGGCGGCGCTGCCCGCCGTCGACGCCCTGACCCACGGCGTCGAGGCCTATTTGAGCGGCATTGCCTCGCCGCTCACCGACGCGGTGGCGCTCGCGGCCGTGCGGCTCCAGGCCGCCTCCTTGCGCGCCTCGATCAACTCGGACGACGACCGCGCCCGCGAGGACAACCTGGTCGCCTCCTGCATGGCCAACATCGCCTGCGGCAATGCCCGCCTCGGCCACGGCCACGCCCTGTCGCTGCCGCTCGAGGGCCATCTCGACCTGCCCCACCCCTACGGCGTCGGGGTGCTGCTGCCGCACGTCGTGACGTTCAACCTCGCGGTGCTGCCGGCCAAGGTGCGTCCGCTGGCCGAGGCCCTGGAGGTCGAGACCGCGGGCCTGTCGCGCCAGGAGATGATCGCATCTTGCGCCGAGGCGATCCGGGCGCTCTACGCCGATATCGGCTTTCCCACCCGCTTCACCCCCGAGCAGCTGCCCCGCGACCGGGTGCGCGAGATGGCGCTGCGCGCCGTGCCGGGCCTCTATGCCGGCATCGCCGCCAAGGATTTCGACCCCGCCAGCGCCAACGACCGCACGATCATCGCCAGCCCAGCGGCGCGGAAGATGACAGTGAGGCAGGCGGAGGAGATTTTCGGGCTTTGCGTGGGGTGAGGCGTCATAAGATCAACCCGCACAAGAAGAGACGCGAGATCTTCCCTTTCCTCGCAGATGCAGGTCTGCTCAGGACGAAAATGGCGCGGGTTTCCCCTCTCCCCGCGGGCGGGGAGAGGGCTGTGTTCCCGTTCAGGGAATACAGCAAGCGGAGGCGCAGCCGCAGCGAGGGTGAGGGGGGTGTCGACGAGCGAGACTCCTCCGGCATCACCCCCTCACCCTCGCGGCGAACCTGCGGTTCGACGCTCCCTGAGCCCCTTCGGAGCTCAGGCCTCTCCCCGCCCGCGGGGAGAGGGGAAGCCCGCGCCTTTTCCTTTCCCGAACAGCCGTGCCGACCGTGAGGAGAGGAACGGCGCGCCGCCCCCTGTGCCCCCCACGCCCTGGCGAACCAGCCCGCACCATGCTTCTCTCCACCTCGAACGGGAGGGCGGGAGCATGCGCACGACATCGATGATCCTGGCGGCGGCCGGTCTCTTCGCGGCTGCCTTCACGATTTTGCCGGCCCACGCGCTCGACATCCGCGATCTTCCCATCGCCAAGGCGCCCGAGACCTGCCCGCACGAAGGCCCCGGCTTCCTCCGCTTCACCCCCGGAGGTCCCTGCACGCGGATCAGCGGCCGGGTGCGGGCCGAGGCGGGCACGCCGGTTCCCGCCCGCCCGGGGGCCGGGCTCGACGGGGCGGCGCGCGGCGTGGTCAGCGGCTCCGGCCGGGTCGCGATCGATACCCGGACGGAGACCGGGTACGGCCCGGCCCGGGCCTATATCCGCCTCGGCACCAGCCACTGAACCGTCACAGGCTACGCGACAGCACCAGGGGCGCGCTGCGGCGGTGTCCGTAAGGGGAGGGGGCGGGCCGTGTGCCGTAGCCCTTCGGCTCGGTGCTGCGGGTCAGCTCCGTCGAGAGGTTGCGCAGCAGCCCTTCCGAGACCGACCGGGCGGTGGCCAGCACCGCCTGGTTGGCCGCCACGACCTCCGAGAACCGGCCATGCGCCTCGCGCAAGCTCGCGATGCCCTCGGGGGCGAAGCGGGCCAGCGCCACGGCATTCGCCTTCACCGCCTGGAGGCCCCGGAGATAGGCGCCGGCGAGCGCGGTCTTCTGCGGCGCCTCGGCCAGGCCCTCGGCGAGGCGCCCGACCCGGATATGGTCGCTCTCGCGCCCGAGCAGGATCTCCAGCTCGCGCATCGTGGTCAGCGTCTCGGCGACCAGGCGCTCGGCGGCCGCGGCGTCGGTGACCTGAGTGTTGGTGACCGGGGCGGGACGGGCGGTCTCAGCCATGGGCTCCTCCCTGGAGGCGGATCATCTCGCGCATCACCTGGTCGCCGATGCCGATGCCGCCGCTCTGCACGATCGACTGGGCGTATTCCTTGTTGAGCATCGAGCGGTAGACGCCGCCGCCGGTGCCGTTCTGGCCGAGCGGCCCGTCGGTGCCCTCCGAGCGGTTGAGCACGTCGAGGCTCTGCTCCAGGAACATCGACTCGAAGTCCTTGGCGGTCTTCTGCATCTTGAGCGTGTCGGCCGACGGCGCCGGGCTGGGCGAGACCGCACCGGCCAGGGCCTGGCCGACCGCCAGGCCGGCGGAGGCCGCGAGGGAAGCGAGGGGGAACATCGGACGGACCTCGGGCTGTGAGGAAGGGAAAGAGGTGGCTCGCGTCACATCACTTCGATGTCGGCCTGGAGCGCGCCGGCGGCCTTGATCGCCTGGAGGATCGAGATCAGGTCGCGCGGGCCGATGCCGAGCGCGTTGAGCCCGTCGACCAGTTCGCGCAGGGTGACGCCCTCCTTGACCAGGGCGAGCTTGTTCTTCTCGCCGGCATCGACCTTCAGCGCGGTGCGCGGCACCACCACGGTCTCGCCGTTGGAGAACGGCGCCGGCTGGCTCACCTGCGGCTGCTCGGTGATGGTGACGGTGAGGTTGCCCTGCGCCACCGCCACGGTGGAGACCCGCACGTCGCGGCCCATCACGATGATGCCGGAGCGCTCGTCGACCACCACCCGGGCCGCCTGGTCGGGCTCGACCTTCAGCTGCTCGACCTCGGTCAGCAGCCGGATCATGTTGCCCTGGTAGCGCGGCGGCACCTGCAGGGTGACGGTAGAGGGGTCGGTCGGCTCGGCGGTGTCGGCGCCCATGAAGTCGTTGATCGCCGCGGCGATCCGCTTCGAGGTGGTGAAGTCGGGGTTGCGCAGCGACAGGCGCAGGCACTTCTGCTCGTTGAGCTTGAAGGCGATCTCGCGCTCGATCACCGCCCCGTTGGCGATGCGCCCGTTGGTCGGCACGCCGCGGGTGATCTTGGCCGCGTCGCCCTCGGCCTGGAAGCCCGCGATGGCGAGCGAGCCTTGCGCCACCGCATAGGCCTCGCCGTCGGCGGCGAGCAGCGTGGTGACGAGCAGCGTGCCGCCCTGGAGCGACTTGGCGTCGCCGAGCGACGACACCGTCACGTCGATCCGCGTCCCTTGCGCCGCGAAGGGGGGGAGGTTAGCCGTCACCATCACGGCGGCGAGGTTGGCGGTCCGCATGGTGGCGCCGCGGGTATTGACCCCGAGCCGCTCCAGCATCGCCTGCACCGATTGCTTGGTGAAGGGCGCGTTGTTCAGCGTGTCGCCGGTGCCGTTGAGGCCGACGACGATGCCGTAGCCGACGAGCTGGTTGATCCGCATGCCCTCGACGCTGGCGAGGTCCTTCACCCGCGACAGGGCGAGGGCGGGCTGCGCGGCCACGAGGGCCAGGGGGAGGAGAGCCAGGAAGGCAAGGACGAGGAGGCGAAGGCGCATGGCGGGGTCCCGAAACTCGAGGAACCGAATTGCCAGGACCGTGCCAGTGCCCGAGATCGGCGTAAGCCTCTGGTAAGGTTACCGATCCGTTTCCCGCACCCCGCGCCGGCGGCCGATCCGGACCCGGTCGATTTCGTCCCGGCGGCAAGATCTGCCGCCTCGTTTACGGCGCATTCACCATACCCGGGCGAGGTTTGGGGTGCGAACAGTGAAACCTGTGACCCGGACCCAGACCTCATGCGCGTCGACACACGCCTCGCGGCCGCTCCCCTGTCGGGAGCCGGTTCGCGCACCCTGCCGGCAGGCGGCGTGTTCACCCTCGGGCTGGAGGGCGCCCGCGGGCCGGTGAGCGCCGGCAGCGCGATGCCGCTCGCCAGCCTGAGCGCCATCCTGACCCTCCAGGGCCAGGACGAGATCGCCGCCGACCGCCGCCGCCGGGCGACGAAGCGCGGCCACGACCTCCTCGACGCCCTCGACCGCCTCAAGGCCGCGCTCCTCGGCGGCCGGGTCGCCGTGAGCGACCTGAAGGCCATCGCCGCCCGCCTCGCGGAGCGCAACGGCAGCACCGGCGATCCCCGCCTCGACGACCTCCTCGCCCATATCGAGCTGCGGGCGCAGGTGGAACTGGCAAAGATCGAGATGGCGGGGAAGTGAGGGGCGCAGCAGGTCGAGGGGGCTGGCGGCCGTTGACGCCCACACCCCGATCTCCCACAACGGCGCCCGCTTGAAGACCTGCGGCCTTGATGTGGCCGCACGACCCGCGTCACCCCGGCCGCGATGCTGTTCAACTCCTTCCCGTTCCTCCTCGGCTTCCTGCCGGTCGCCCTCGTCCTCCACGCGCTCGTGGCCCTGCACCGGCCGGGCTGGCGGCTGCCGCTGCTGGTCTTGCTCTCGCTCGTCTTCTACGGCTGGTGGGATCCGCGCTTCGTGCCGCTGCTCATGGCCTCGATCGGGCTGAACTGGCTCGTCGCGCGCTGGTTCGGGCAAAGCCGCGCCGCGCTCCTGGTCCCGCTCGCCATCGCGGCGAACCTCGCGGTGCTGGCCCTGTTCAAGTATGCGGGGTTCCTTGCCGGCCTCGCGGCACTCCTGCCGGGGCTCCACGACTTAAGCAGGCCGAGCCTGGCGCTCCCGCTCGGCATCTCGTTCTTCACCTTCCATCACGTGATGTACCTGACCGACCTGCGCGCCGGCCGGGCGCCGCAGATGAATCTCACGCGCTACGCCCTCTACATCGCGTTCTTCCCGCAGGTGCTCGCCGGGCCGCTGGTGCGCTGGAGCGAGATCCTCCACCAGTTCGACGAGAAACCCTATGCAAGGCCGGACGCCGCCGAGCGCTTCGGTCGCGGCCTGATGCTGCTGTGCATCGGGTTGGCCAAGAAGGTCTTCCTCGGCGATCCGCTCGCGGCCTATGCCAACCCGGTCTTCGAGGCGGCCGCCGCCGGCAAGGTGGTGAGCGTCGCGGAGGCCTGGCAGGGCACGCTCGCTTTCACGTTCCAGATCTATTTCGACTTCTCGGGCTATACCGACATGGCGCTCGGCCTCGCGCTGCTGTTCGGGATCGTGCTGCCGCAGAACTTCGACGTGCCCTACCGCGCCACCTCGCTGCGGGACTTCTGGCGGCGCTGGCACATGACCTTGTCGCGCTTCCTGCGCGACTACCTCTACATCCCGTTCGGCGGCAACCGCCGGGGCTTGAGCGTCCAGGTCGCCGCCTCGTTCGCCACCATGACGCTCGGCGGGTTGTGGCACGGCGCCGGCCTCACCTTCGTCGCCTGGGGGGCGGCGCACGGGGCGGGCCTCGGAATCGTCACCCTGTGGCGAAGAGCCGGCCTGCGGATGCCGGCTCTCCTCGGCTGGGCGCTGACCTTCGCTTTCGTCGCCCTGACCTGGGTGCTGTTCCGCGCCACCAGCTTCGAGGCGGCGTTGGCCGTGTTCAAGGGGCTGTTCGGCTTCGCGCCGTCCGGCCACGGCTTCAAGTGGCGGGCCTTCGCGCCCGCCATGCTGGTGGCGCTCGTCGGCCCGACCGCTTGGGCCGCGGTCCATCGCCTGCCGCCGCGGCCGGCCCTGGCGATCGCCTTCGCGGTGCTCCTCGTGGCGGTGCTGCTGCGCATCGGCGACGACGCCAATTACGAGTTCATCTATTTCCAGTTCTGAGGGGGCCGAACCGATGCGCGCCGACCCTCCCGCCCCGACCGAGGCCGCCTGGCGCCGTTTCTCGGTCCGCCTCGTCGCCGCGGCTTCCCTGCTGCTCGCCGGGTATCTCGCGCTGGCGCTCGCGGTCGATCCCTACGATACCGGCCGGCCGCGGCTGCTGGCCCGCGACGGCGTGCGCCCGCAGGGGCCCCGCACCGCCGCGGCGAGCCGGGGGCGCGATCCCGCCTACGAGGCGGCGATCATCGGCAACTCGCACATCCAGCTGATCTCGCCGGCGAATCTGCGGGCGGCCACCGGGATCCCGTTCGTCCAGCTCTCGGTGCCGGGCACCGGACCGGGCGAGCAGCTCATCGTCGCCGATTACTTCCTGCGCCACCATCCGCGGCCACGCGCCCTGGTGATCGGGGCCGATTCCTTCTGGTGCACCGGCGATCCCGCCGTGCCGCCTTTGCGGCCGTTCCCGTCCTGGCTCCTCGCCGAGGACTGGGCGAGCTACCTGCGCGGCCTCCTGCGCATCACCGTCGTCGGGGAGGTCGTCAACCGGATCGGCTGGGCGATGCGCACGGCCCCGCGCCGGGCCGCGCCGGACGGCTACTGGGATTACGAGCCGGACTACCTCGCGCTCGGCGATCCCGACATGCCCGCCCGAGTCGCCTCCCGGGCGAAAGCGGCCCCGGACGACCCCGATCCGGGGGAGGGCGGGCCCGGTTTCCCGGCCGCCGCCCGCCTTCGCGCCCTCACCGACCGGCTGCCGCCGGAGACGGCACTCGTCCTGGTCTTCCCGCCGGTCTTTGCCGCCACGCAGGCCAGGCCCGGCACGCCCCGGGCGACGGCGGAAGCGTCCTGCCGCGCCGCGCTCGCGGCCGCGGTGGCGCCGCGGGGCCGGATCGTCGACTGGTCCGGCGACCGGCCCGAACTGCACGATTCGCGCCTGTTCTTCGATGCCAGCCATTACCGCCAGCCCCTCGCCCGGCGTCTGGAATCGGACATCGTGGCGGCGATCGAGGGCCCGGCGCCCGGTGCAGATACCCCAAGACCGTGACACGATTGCAGCAGGGTGCCGCCGTCCCCTGGTCCGGTCCTTGCGTGTCGCTGCAGGGACATTGTGGTGTCGTGCAGCCTCTATTATAGGGCTGCGCAAAGTGGGTTGCGGCCATGATGTCGGCTGCGGTCAGGACAACAGCGATTTTCCGAGGGGCGGGATGGCGAAGATCGTGATCGAGGAGGGCTATGCCCCCAGTGACGCCGAGCCCTTCATGAACGAGCGTCAGCGGGAGTATTTCCGCCGCAAGCTCCAGGGGTGGAAGCAAGACATTCTGCGCGAGGCCCAGGACACGCTGGTGGCGTTGCAGAGCGAGAACGAGAATCACCCTGACCTGACCGACCGCGCCTCGTCCGAAACCGACCGGGCGATCGAATTGCGGGCTCGCGACCGGCAGCGCAAGCTGATCGCCAAGATCGATTCGGCCCTCGCCCGGATCGAGGACGGCTCCTACGGCTATTGCGAGGAGACCGGCGAGCCGATCTCCCTCAAGCGCCTGGAGGCCCGGCCGATCGCGACCCTGTCGCTGGAAGCCCAGGAACGCCACGAGCGCCGGGAGCGGGTGTACCGGGACGATTGAGGGCGGCGCGCCGCCAACCCTCCCCCCTCTGCGGGCTAGCATGTTCACACATCTCGGTTTGAGCGCTTTTCCCTCAAAGGTAGCGCGCCTCTCCTCCCCAGGCGATCTCGGGCTTGCCCGAGATCGCTCAAGCTTGTGGGGAGGAGTTGGAGGTGGGGGTGGTGCCGGAGGAGACTCAGCGGTGCCTCCTGCACCACCCCCACCCCTAGCCCCTCCCCACAAGGGGGAGGGGAAAGCGCGCACCTTTACAGGGGGTTAGCTCTCTGAGGAGAAGTGTGAATCCGCTAGCCTCTACGGGGGAGGGTGGCGAGCGGAGCGAGCCGGGAGAGGGGCAGCGCGACGCTGTTCCAGGGGGCGCCCGGCAGAACGGTGTCACCATATCCGGAACCGTGGTTCCCCTCTCCCGCCCCGCATCCGCGGGGCACCCTCCCCCGCAGAGGGGGGAGGGTTGAAGCGCTGCATCCGCAGCGCTTTTTCTTTTTGCCACCGGAATTTCGGCACCAAAAACGAGAGCGGCCCCGGCGGGGAGAGCCGGGGCCGCGCCGCGTCCGGGCGGCTCAGGGGGGAGCGTGCCGCCCGGTGCGGGATCCGTGGCAACCGCTCGTCAGAACGGCAGCACGATATCCAGGAATTGCTGGCCGTAGCGCGGCTGCTGCACGTCGGTGATCTGGCCGCGGCCGCCATAGGCGATGCGGGCCTGGGCGATCTTGCTCGAATCGATGGTGTTGTCGGACTCGATGTCCTCCGGCCGCACCACGCCGCCGACGATGAGTTCGCGCACCTCGAAGTTGATGCGGATCTCCTGGCGGCCTTCCAGCACCAGGTTGCCGTTCGGCAGCACCTGCGTGACGATCGCCGCCACGCTGGTGGTCACCGTCTCGGCCCGCTGCACCGAGCCGGCGCCGTCGTTCGAGGTGGTGGCGTCGGTGGTGAGCATCTTCGCCGGGTCCATGCCGGCGAGCAGCTTGCTCTTCGTCTCGAGGCCGAACGCGTTCGGCATCCCGAACGATTCGCTGTTCGAGCGCGAGCGCTTGGTCTCGTTGTTGAGGTTCGCCTTGTCGGTGACGTTGATCTTCACTGTCACGAGGTCGCCGACCTTGGCGGCGCGCTGGTCCTTGAAGAAGGCGCGCGAGCCGGTGCGCCAGAGCGAGTTCGAGGCGTAGGAGACCGGCTGGACGTCCGGCATCGGCAATCGCACCGGGCGGTAGCCGGGCTGCGCGGTCGGGTCGTCGATCGCCGACAGAGCCGGCGTCGCGCCGATCTGGGTGAGGCGGTCGGCGGTGTTGCAGCCGGCGAGCAGCGCGGCCGTGAGGCCGACCATGGCGAGGCGAGCGAGGATCATCGTAAAAATCCCCTCACGGCCGGGCCGAGGCGAGGCGGGCGGCCGGGGCCGCCGCCGTCACCGGCATGATCGGCGCCACGGTGACGCGGCCGGGGCCGATCACGGTGGCCTGGATCACCTTCTTGGAGACCGGGTTGACCACCCCGATCACCGCGCCGAGCGGCCCGCCGTCGCGGGCCTGACCGCGCAGCGACAGAGCCACGCCCGGGGTCTCGTACACGATGGTGACCGACTCGCCGCGGGCGACGAGGTCCGGCCGACTCAGCTCGCCGGCGCGGAGCGCCGTGCCGGCGCCGAGCGGTCGCTGCGCCACCTGGCCGATGAAGGCGGCGGCATCCGCCGCGCTATCGGCCGGCAGGCCCTCGCGCGGGCGGCGCTCGACCGCGATGTCGGGGGCCGACAGGGTCTCGCCCCGGTTGATCGCCCGGGTCAGCACCGCGACGTCGGCCATCTCGACGATCTGGCCCGACACCCGCAGCGAGGCCTGGCGCTCGCCCACCACCACCAGGGCGGAGACCCGGCGGCTGCGGGGATCGTAGGTCACTTCCTGGGCGGTGACCGCGGCATTGAGCTCCGGCGGCACAGTCAGCACCGGCGGCTCGCCCTCGAAGGCGATCGTGACGGAGCCGGCCTCGAGGCCGCGGACCTTGGCGAGCGCCGCCTTCACCGCGCCCTCGATCTCCGGGGCGGCGATGCGGCGGGCCGCGCGCTGCACCGAGATCTGGAGCCGGCCGCCGCTCTCCGGCGCGTCGAGCCCGAGCCCGGCCGTCGCCTCGACGATGCGCCGGACCTGGATCGTGCCGGAGGTGCCGAGCGCCGGCGCCCGGAACAGGGCCTTCTGGGCCAGCGCCGGCGGCGCCCCGGCGACGAGGTCGCCGAGGGTAATGACGTCGCGCTCGGCGGTGATGTCGCCCTTGAGCGAGAGGCGCTCGCCGGCGAGCACCGGCAGGGTGAGGAGGCCGAAAGCCAAGAGCGTCAGCGCGGTGCGCGACAGGATGCCGGGCCCGAGCAGCGCGCGGCGGGCCTCGGGAACCGCGGGGACGTGGACGACGGGAGCGAGGTCGATCATCGGGGCGCTCATCCGCGGAACATCTGCGAGGTGGTGGAGAGCATCTGGTCGGCGGCGGTCACGACCTTCGAGTTCATCTCGTAGGCGCGCTGCGCGGCGATCAGCGAGGAGATCTCCGAGACCGCGTTGACGTTGGCCTCTTCGAGGTAGCTCTGCTGCAGGTTGCCGAACCCGTCGGTGCCGGGATTGCCGGTGATCGGCGGGCCCGAGGCCAGGGTCTCGACGAACAGGTTGTCGCCGATCGATTCCAGGCCGACCTTGTTGACGAACCGGGCCATCTGGATCTGGCCGAGATTCTGCGGCGCGGTCTGGCCGGGGATCGTCGCCTGGACGATGCCCGAGGCGCTTATCGTGACGCTGGTGGCGTTGTTCGGCACCGTGATGTTCGGATTCATCAGGTAGCCTTCGCGGGTGACGATCTGCCCCTGCGCATCGAGGTCGAACGAGCCGTCGCGGGTATAGGAGGTCCGCCCGTCCGGCATCGTGACCTGGAAGAAGCCCTCGCCGCGCACCGCGATGTCGTAGGTCTTCTCGGTCGAGGTGAGGGTGCCCTGCGACATCACCCGGGCGGTCGAGGTGGTCTTGACGCCCGAGCCGATGGCGAGGCCCGCCGGCAGCTGGTTGTTCTGGTCCGAGGTCGCGGTGCCGGCCCGGCGCAGGTTCTGGTAGAGCAGATCCTGGAAATGCGCCTGCTGGCGCTTGTACCCGGTGGTGCGCAGGTTCGCGATGTTGTTCGAGATGACCTGGACGTTGAGTTCCTGGGCCGCCATGCCGGTGGCGGCGGCGTAGAGCGCGCGCATCGATCAGGCTCCCTTTACGCGTTGCCGACGTCGGCGAGGCGCTGGATCGCCTGGCCGCGTAAGGAATCGAGCCGCGAGACCGTGTCGGAGACGAGCTGGTAGGTGCGGTTGACCTCCAGCATCCGGCTCATCGCGAGCACAGGGCGGACGTTCGAGCGCTCGAGCGCGCCGGGCTCGATCCGCCCTTGCGGCCCCGCCGGTTGGGCGGGCGTGTTCGACGCATAGAGGTTGCCGCCGGCATTCGTCAGGCCTTGCGGGTTGGCGAAGGTGACCAGCCGCAGGCGGCCGCGGGTGCCCTGGTTGGTCGAGACGGTGCCGTCCGGCCCGAGCGCCAGCCCGGTCTCCTGCTGGCCGATCTGGATCGGGCCGCCGTCGCCGAGCACCGGGTAGCCGTCGCTCGTCACGATCTGGCCTTGCGGGTTCAGCTCGAAGGCGCCGTTGCGGGTGTAGCGCTCGCCCTGCGGCGTCTGCACCGCGAAGAACGCCTCGCCGCGGATCGCCGCGTTGAGCGGGTTGCCGGTCGGCTCGATCGGCCCCTGCTGCATGTCGAGGGGGGCTGCCGCGTCGATGACGTAGGAGACCTTGCGGTCGGGGCGCTGGAAGGTCTCCGCGCTCGCCTTCGGCATCAGGTATTCCTGGAAGCGCGTCGTGCGCGCCTTGAAGCCCGTCGTGGTGACGTTGGCCATGTTGTTGGCGATGACCTCGAGCTCGCGCCCGAGGGCCATCTGGGACGAGAGCCCGATCAACTGAGCATTCTGCACCGGCTACTCCCCGTCGATGCGTGGTGGCGGGCCACCCCGCTCCCCAGCGGCGGACCCAGCACTCTGATCGCAGGGGCCGTGCCAGGCGGGCCCGAACCGAATTCTGGTGTTATGGCAAATGCTTGGTTAATCGCGGAGCCTGGCCGGACCGGTCGTTTCGTGCCGGCCCGGCAAGTTCGACCGGGCAGAAATTGCCGCCTTAACGCGCCGTTAACCGTCTTCGCACACAGTTCAGTCACGGATTTCCAGGGTGTGGACGGCGGGCGATGGCCAAGAAGCCGAAGAAGGCCCCGACGCCGGAGGGCGACGGGGAAGGCGAGGAGGGGGCGGCCCCGGCCGCAGGCGGCGGCAAGAAGAAGCTCATCATCATCGTCGCGGCTTTTCTGGTGCTGGCGGGTGGCGGGGGCGGCGGCTTCCTGTTCATGCGCAGCCGCGCGGCCCATGCCGAGAAGGCGGCCTCCGAGCAGAAGGTGCCGGTGGCGTTCATGGATGTCCGCGAGATGACCATGAACCTGATGCCCGAGCCCGGGCAGACGCAGCCGCGCTTCCTGAAGCTGAAGGTGGCGCTGGAGGTGCGGGATGCGAAGGTGGCCTCCGAGATCCAGCCGCTGATGCCGCGGGTCGAGGACACGTTCCAGGTCTTCGTGCGCGACCTGCGCGTCGGCGACTTCGAGGCCGCCGGGGGCACCTATCGCCTGCGCGAGGAGCTGCTGCGGCGCGTCAACGTGGCGGTCTATCCCGCCAAGGTCGACGCGGTGCTCTTCAAGGACTTCATCATCCAATAATATCCTCGAGCGGGATGTGGTGCTTCCGTGGCCGGACCTGACGATACCATCGACGACGACGACTGGGCCTCGGCCCTGATCGAGCAGGGCGGGGGCGGCGACGCCTCCCTGGCGGAGGAATGGGGCGCGGCGCTCGCCGAGCAGGGGACCACCACCCAGTCGAACGACATGGCGGCCGAATGGGCCAACATGATCGACGAGGGCGAGTCGGAGAACCTGCCCGAGCTCGCCGGCAACGACCGCATCCTGAACCAGGAGGAGATCGACCAGGTCCTCGGCTTCTCGCTGCGGGAACTCTCGGCCTCGGGCGCGGGCGGCATCCGGGCCATCGTCGATTCGGGCGTCGTCTCGTACGAGCGCCTGCCGATGCTCGAGATCGTCTTCGACCGGATGATCCGGTTGTTGTCGACCTCGTTGCGCAACTTCTTCCAGGACAACGTCGAGGTCACCCTCGACAACATCACCTCGGTGCGCTTCGGCGACTACCTGAACGCGATCCCGCTGCCGACCCTGCTCGGCGTGTTCCGGGCCGATGCCTGGGAGAATTCGGGCCTCGTCACGGTCGAGTCGAACCTCGCCTACTCGACCCTCGACCTGCTGCTCGGCGGCAAGCGCGGCGGCTCCAGCATCCGCCTGGACGGGCGGCCGTTCACGCCGATCGAGATGCAGCTGGTGCGCCGGATGGTCGAGATCATCCTGACCGACCTCGAGGCCTCGTTCCAGCCGCTCTCGCCGGTGCGCTTCCTCATCGACCGGATCGAGACCAACCCGCGCTTCGCCACCATCACCCGGCCGGCCAACGCGGCGATCCTGATCGACCTCAAGCTCGACATGGAAGGCCGCGGCGGCCTGCTCCAGATCCTGTTTCCCTATGCGGCGATCGAGCCGATCCGCGACCTGCTGCTCCAGAGCTTCATGGGCGAGAAGCTCGGCCGCGACCACATCTGGGAAGGCCATCTCGCCACCGAGATCTTCCAGGCCGACGTCGCCGTCGAGGCGGTGCTGCACGAGATGTCGCTGCCGTTGCGCCGGGTGATGAAGCTGGAGGTCGGCGACACCATCATGTTCGACGCCAAGCCCACCGACCTCATCACCCTGCGCTGCGGCGACTGGGCGATGACGCAAGGCCGGATCGGCCGCCTCGACGACAGCATCGCCGTGCAGGTCACCCGTCCCCTGCGCCGCGCCCGTACCACCTTCGCGGCCTTCGAGGCCTCGATGCAGAACCGCAAGGACGGTTGAGCATGTTCCTGTCCCTCTTCCGGAACGAGGCCGCATCGTGAGCCTGATCGTCAGCATCCTGGCCGACCTGCTGGTGGCGGTCCTCCTCGTCGCCTGCATCGCGACCTCGGTCAGCCTCGGCCGCCGCATCACCCGCCTCAAGGGCGACGAATCGGCGATGCGCCAGACCATCGGCGACCTGATGGTGGCGACCGAATCCGCCGAGCGGGCGATCACCGGCCTGCGCACCACGCTCTCCGAGTGCGACCGCACGCTCGGCGAGCGCCTGCGCCTGGCCGAGCGCACCAATGCCGACCTCGCCGCCCAGCTCCAGGCCGGCGACGAGGTGCTGTCGCGCATCGCCCGCATCGTCTCCCAGGCCCGGGCGGCGGTGCCCGGCGAGGCGGCGCAAGCCCCGTTCGCTCAGGCGTTCGCGCAGCAGGCCGAGGCCGCGCCGTCCCCCGCCGCGCCGGCCTACGCCCCTGCGGCGTCCGCGGCCCCATTCGCGCCCGCGGCGCCCGTCGCAACGGCCCATGCCTCCGCCGTGCCCGAGCCGCGGCCGGTCTCCACCGGCGAGCGCCTCGGCGCCGCCGCCGCCGCCGCCCGCGCCCTCAGCGAGCGCGCCCTGAGCCGCCTGCAGGCCCAGGCCGCATGACCCTCGCGCTGCTCCTGCGCCGCTTCGCCGGGCTGCCGCCGAGCGCGGCCCCGGCCGGCGGCCCCGCCGCCGTCGCGGCCGGCACCGCGACGCCCGCCGCTGCGCCCGGGGCAGCGGCACCCGACGCAGCGGCGGCCCAAGCCGTGGCCGCCAAGGTCGCGGCGGCGAAGCTCGCGGCCGCCAAGGCAGCGGCGGCGGCCAAGGTCGCGGCGGCGAACCCCGCCGGCACGCTGCCGGCCACGGTCCCGCAGGCCCCCGTCTCCGTCGCCGTGCTGGTGCAGCGCGTGCTGGCCAACCCCGTCTGGCGCGGGCCGATGATCCGCCTGCGCCTCGTCGATGCCGTGGCGATCGCGGCCGCCGGGCTCCTGCTGCTGAAGGTCCTCGCTCTTCTGGAAGCCGGGCCGTCCACCGGCACCCGCTTCGCCGAGTTCCTGGTGCATGCCCGCTCGGGCTACGAGCCCCTCGACCCGACGGTCACGGGCTCGGTCTCGCCGAAGGAAGCCGCGAAGGAGCCGGCGGCCGCTGCCCCGCCGCAGGAGCCGCGGCCTTCCGCCGAGCCGGTCTCCTCCGAGCGGGCGATCCTGGAAAAACTCGGCGCCCGGCGCGACGCCCTTCAGCAGCGCTCGCGCGACCTCGAGACCCGCGAGCAGCTGATCGAGAATGCCGAGCGCAAGCTCGAGACCCGCATCAACGACCTCAAGTCCCTGGAGCAGAAGGGCGACGACGCCGCGGCCAAGCGCGCCGAGGCGGAGGCCGCCGGCCTCAAGTCCCTGGTGACCATGTACGAGACGATGAAGCCCAAGGAGGCCGCCCGGGTCTTCGATCGCCTGAAGCTCGACGTGCTGGTGCCGGTGGTGGTGGGCATGAACCCGCGCAAGATGGCCGAGGTGCTGGCGGTGATGCAGCCCGAGGCGGCCGAGCGCCTGACCGTGGCGCTGGCCCAGCGCGCCCGCGGCGCCGGCGGTCCGAAAGCCGCGGCCGCCGCCCCGGGCCTGCCGCCCGGCGAGCTGCCGGCGATCGAGGCGTCGCGCTGAAACGGGTCCTCCATAGCCTCGGGGATTCCTGATCCCCCGCCGATTAAGCCCTCATTAGCCCTGTGCCGGCATGGTGCCGTCTCGGGATGACGGGCGGATGCGATGGGTTCGACGGGCAGGAGCCGCCGCGCTGCGGCGCTGATCGCGCTGGCGGCGTTGGCTGCCGGAGCGGGCACGGCCGAGGCGGCGCAGCTCGTGGCGATCCAGGGCAGCGAGCAGAAGAATTTCGGGCGCATCGCGCTCATCTTCGACCACGGCGTGAAGGTGACCGCGAAGGTCACCGGCGGGGTGCTGGTGGTGGGTTTTCGCGAGGCGGTGACCGGGTCGCGCGACCGCCTGGCCGCCGAGATGCCGGCCTACGTGGCGCAGGTCCGCCGCGATCCGGACGGGTCCGGCCTGCGGGTCGCGCTGCAATCCTCCTACAAGGTCAACGTGCTGGAGGCCGGCGAGCGGGTCTTCATCGACCTGTTGCCCGAGGGCTGGACCGGGATGCCGCCGGGCCTGCCGCCGGAGGTGCTGGCCGATCTCAACCGCCGGGCCGAGGAGCTGAGCGAGCGCCTGCGCCGCGAGGCCGCAAGGGGCGCCCGGCGCACCACGCCTCTGCGCCTCGAAGTCGCGCACCTGCCGACCCTGACCCGGCTCTCGGTCCGCCTGCCGAGCGACGCGGAGGTGGGGCTGGAACGGGCCGGGTCCGAGATCCGCCTGCGCATCCCGGGCGCCTACACGATCGAATCCACCGAGGCCCGCGCGGGTTTGCCGCCGGCCGCCAAGGCGCTGACGGCCGAGGCCGGCACGGACGCCGCCCGCCTGACCCTGACGCTGGCCGAGGGCTACGGCGCGGAAGGCTATCGCGAGGACGATTCCTACATCCTCGACCTCGTCAAGCCGGCGGCCAAGAAGTCCGACGACAAGAAGCCGGACGAGCGCAAGCCGGATCCGGTCCCGGCGCCCCCGCCCCGGGCCGATTCCCTGCCGCAGATCGAGGCGCGTCCGCAGGCCGAGGCCCGCGCGCCGGCCGAGCCTCGCCCCGATGCCCCGCCTCGCGCGCAGGCCGAGGCGCCCGCCCCGGCGGAGCCGCCCGCGGCCTCCGGGCCGGTCCAGGCCCGGATCGCCAAGGCGGCCCAAGGCCTGCGGATCGCCTTCCCGTTCGCGGCTAAGCCGCCGGCGGCCCTGTTCGAGCGCGGCGGCATCGCCACCCTGGTCTTCGAGACCACCGCCGCGGTCGCCCTGCCGTCCCTGCCCGCGGGGGCGCCGGCGAGCGTCGTCGAGGGGCCGAAGGCCGAGGGCGCCTTCACGGTGCTGCGGCTACGCCTCGACCAGGGCGTGCTCGCCCAGCTCGCCGCGGGGGAGGGGCAGGGCTGGGACCTGGCGCTCGGCGACGGCAGCCTGCCGGGGGGCGATCTCCTGGCGCCGCAGCGCAGCGCCGATGCCACCGGCAAGCCGGCGGTGGCGGTGCCGCTCGCCCGCCCCGGCGGCGCCCTGTGGCTGGAGCGCGACGGCGAGCGCATCGCCGTGGTGACGGCCCGCGGGCCGCGGCTGACCGCGATGCCGAAGCGCGGCCGCTTCGTCGAGTTCGAGCTGCTGCCGACCCGCCAGGGCGTGGCCGTGCTGGCGGCGGCGGACGACCTCGCGGTGCGCCCCGGCCTCAACGAGGTGACGATCACCCGCCCCGGCGGCCTGTCGGTCTCTCCGACGGTGATCGAGGCACCGGAGGCCGGAGCCCAGGCCGCGTCCTTGATGGTGCAGCCCGATCGCTGGCGCGAGGACCAGCTCGGCGACGTGCGCGCCCGCATCCGCGCCGCGCAAGGAGCCGCCGCCGCGGCCGAGCGGCCGGCCCGCTCCGCCGCGCGCCTCGACCTCGTCCGGGTGCTGCTGGCCAACGACCTCGCGCCCGAGGCGGCCGGCGTGCTGGCCCTGGCGGTGCGGGAGGATCCGCCGCTCGCCGCCCAGCGGCCGGTGCGGCTCCTCTCGGCCATCGCCGCGCTCAGCATGGGCCAGAACGCCCGGGCGGGCGGTTTCCTCACTCCCGACGGCAAGCAGGCGCTCGATCCCGAGTTGCGGCTGTGGCGCGGCGTCGTCGATGCCCGCGGCCGGCGCAGCGCCGCGGCCCTCGCCGCCTTCAAGGCCGGCCTGCCGGTGATCGAGGCCTATCCCGACGATCTGCAGGTGCAGCTCTACCTGACCGCCATGGAGGCCGCCCTCGACGCCAAGGACCCGGCCTTCGTCCAGCGGGCGCTCACCGCGGTGACACCGCTGGCCGAGGCCCCGGCCGCCCGCGACCGGCTGACCTTCCTCAAGGCGCGCTTCGCCGAGGCGATCGGCCAGGAGGGCGAGGCCCGCCGCGCCTACCAGCAGCTCGCCGAGACCGCCCCACCGGCCACCGCCGCCGACGCGACACTGCGGCTGGTCGATCTCGGGCGGGCCTCCGGCACGATGACGCCGGAGACGGCGATCGACCGCCTGGAGCGCCTGACCCTCACCTGGCACGGCGACGCGGAGGCCGAGGCCCTGGCACGGCTCGGCCGGCTCTATGCCGGGATCGGCCGCTGGCGCGACGCCTTCGCGACCGCCCGCAAGGCCAACCGCCTGTTTCCCGATCACCCGGCGACCCGCGGCCTGCACGACGACACGGTGGCGCTGTTCTCCGCCCTGTTCCTGTCGGACAAGGGCGCGAGCCTCGGGAAGATCGAGGCCCTGGCCTTGTTCTACGACTTCAAGGAATTCACGCCGGTCGGCCGCCAGGGCGACGAGATCGTGCGGCGGCTGGCCGACCGCCTGGTCGCCCTCGACCTCCTCGATGCCGCCGGCGACCTCCTGCAGCACCAGGTCGACAACCGCCTCACCGGCGCGGCGCGGGCGAGCGTGGCGGCCAGGCTCGCCACCGTTCGGCTGATGGAGGGCGAGCCGCTCAAGGCCCTGAAGGTTCTGCAGAACACCCGCCTGCCGGAACTGCCGGGGCAGATCCGCGACGCGCGCCTGCTGCTCGAGGCCCGGGCCCTGTCCGATCTCTCGCGCACCGACCTCGCGCTCGAATTGCTCGACGGCAATGCCAGCCCGGAGGCGGCGCATCTGCGCGGCGACATCCTGTGGGGCGCGCGGCGCTGGCGGGAGGCCGGGGAAGCGCACGAGGCCCTGCTCGGCACCCGCTGGCGCGATCCCGGCCCCCTGACCGACCCCGAGCGCAACGACGTGATGCGGGCGGCGATCGGCTACGCGCTCGCCGAGGATCCCCTGAGCCTCGACCGGCTGCGCACGAAATACACCCAGAAGATGGCCGAGAGCCCGGATGCCCGCACCTTCGGCCTCGTCGCCTCGCCGAACGCGCCGGGCACCGCGGCCTTCCGCAGCCTCGTGCGCCAGGCGACCAGCGCCGAGACCCTGACCGATTTCCTGCGCGCCTACCGCACCCGCTACCCCGAGAGCGCCGCACCCGAGCGGCCGAAGCCGAACCCGGACGGAACCCCCGGGGCCGCCCCGGCGCCCGAGGCCCGCGGCGCCGGCGGGCCGTCGCCGGGCTGACGACCCGCGGCTTTCTCCGAGGTCCCGAACGCGGTCATTCGACGGCGACAGCCGTCGCTCCCGCGCCGCGCAACCTGCCGTAGCGTTGGACCGTATGCAACGCGATCGGGCGCTGCCCTACAGGGCGCGGCGCAAGGCCGCCACGCAGCGTTCGACGTCGCGCTCGTCGGCCCAGACATGCGGGCTGAGACGCAGCGCCCCGGATCGTTCGCTCACGTAGACGCCGTCCTGCCGCAGGCGGTCCACCAGGCCGGGGGACAGGCCGCCCGGCGCGCGGAGCCCGAGGATGTTCGGCGCGCGCAGATCCGCCGCAAGCGCGGAGAGGCCGAGGCCGACGAGGCCATCGGCCAGAAGATCGGTGAGGCGGCGCAGCCGGTCCGCCACCGCGGACACGTCGAAGGACAGGAGCAGTTCCAGTCCGGTCGCCGCCATCGGCAACAGGACCGGGTCGTTCAACTCGCCCCGGTCGTAGCGCCTGGCGCCTGTCGCGGGCGGGCGGTTGCCGATATTCTCCTCGATCGCCGCGCCGTCCTGCCGGTGCGGGGCGGCATACAGGAAGGCGAGCGCGTAGGGCCCGAGCGCCCACTTGTAGGTCGGGAAGGCCAGGAAGTCGGGGCGCCAGCGGCCCACATCCACCGGCACGGCCCCCGCCGCCTGGGTCGCATCGATCACCAGCGCGGCTCCCGCGGCGTGGACGGCCGGCGCGAGCCGGTCGAGGTCGATCAACCCGCCATCGGTCCAGTGCGACGGGGTCAGGGTCGCGATCGTCAGGGGTGGCGCCCCGGGGCGCCCGATCGCCGCCAGCAGGGACGCCGTCCAGTCGCCGTCCTCGGGACGGGGGACCTCCTCGACGATCAGGCCGCTGGCACGGGCGAGCCGGTCGAAGGCGTAGCACAGCGACGGGAACTCGTCGGCGACGCGCAGCACGCGCCCGCCCGGGGCGACGGCCAGGTTCGCCGCGACGGTGGCCATCGCGTGGCTCACGGACCCCACGATCGCCACGTCGTCGGCCGTTGCACCGATGAGCCGGGCCGCCGCCGCCCGTGCCCGCTCGGCCTGGGCTTGGACCGCCTCGCGCGGGTGCGCCCAGGGCCGGCTCTTCACCAACAGGCCCGCTTCCCCGGCCGCGCGGACGGAGAGGGGAAACGGCGACCACGCCGCCGCGTCGAGATAGCTGATCTCGTCGGGCACCTCGAACAGGTGCCTCTGGCAGGGCAGGGGGGCGACGGCATCCATGCGGGGCACCTCTCGGCCGTTCACCCGACCGTGCCGGCGGGCGGCCCGAACGGAGGGGGAGGGATCGGCCGGGCTCTACCACGACGCGGCCCGGATCTGGAGGTCGGGGGACGGCCGATCCCTCCCGCAGGCGTGCCCCGGCTCAGACCTCGCCCTCGCCCGCCGGGGCGGAGCGGCGGCGCGGCTCCTCGCCGGTGGTGCTGGTGCCGGGATCGAGGGCGTCGGGCTTGCGGGCGGCGTCGTGGTCGGCCGGCGTCACCCCGGCCTGGGCCGCCGCCTTGTCCTCGTCGCGACGGGTCAGGTGGGGGCGGGCGGTGAGCAGGTCGTCGCTGCGCGAAAGGGTATCGTCGCTGCGCGATGGGGTATCGTCGCTGCGCGGCATGCGCGTCTCCTCCGGTTGGCGCAGCCCAACGCGGGGCGGCCCGGACCGGTTCGGTACCGCGCGGCGAAACTCGCCGCGGAGCGGTACTCCCGTCGGAGGCCATCGATTTGTGTTGAAGGTCTGGCCGGCCCGATCCCCCACTCGGGGACGGCATCAACACCACCGATGGGTGTTGGTGCCCAGGAGAGGACTCGAACCTCCACGGCTTGCACCACTGGTACCTGAAACCAGCGCGTCTACCAATTCCGCCACCTGGGCCCGAAAGCGGTGCTGTGCACCGCCCCGGTGACGTTCGTTTAGAGGGCGACGACGGCGACGTCAACGGGCTTGAGCGGTGCGGACGCAGGATGGATGCGGAGGGCCCGCGCGGTCCGGTACGGGAGGAGCGGCCGGCCCCGGACGACGTCGGCGGAAATCCACCGATCCGGGCTCGCGATCGGCGCCGTTCCGCCCAAGAGGCGATGGGGCGCCCTTATAAGCAATTGATATCAATGGATTTTAATTTCTTCTGTCGCTGGCATCGCGCTTGCCATCGCTCTCCCGCTGCCCTCCGCAAGAGGCCGAAAGGCTCGCGACGGAGGGGATATCCATCGCGCCCGCGTCGACGCGGGGTGGTTCGCATTCAGGGAGAACGTCCATGACCACGGCTGCACCGGCGGCGATCGGGGTGAGCCCGGCCCCCGCCGAGACCACGGACCGCCAGAAGATCAAGGCCATCGTCGCCGCCTCGTCCGGCAACCTGGTCGAGTGGTACGATTTCTACGCCTACGCCTTCACGTCGATCTACTTCGCCTCCGCGTTCTTCCCGAGCAGCAGCCCGACCGGCCAGCTCTTGGCGACCGCCGGCATCTTCGCGGTCGGCTTCTTCATGCGCCCGCTCGGCGGCTGGATCTTCGGCCGCATCGCCGACCGGCGCGGCCGCAAGTCGTCGATGGTGTTCTCGGTGCTGCTGATGTGCGCCGGCTCGCTGATGATCGGCATCCTGCCGACCTACGAGACCATCGGCGTGTTCGCCCCGGCGCTGCTCCTCGTCGCCCGCCTCGCGCAGGGCCTGTCCGTCGGCGGCGAGTACGGCACCGCGGCGACCTACATGAGCGAGATCGCCGGCAAGGGCCGCCGCGGCTTCCTGTCGTCGTTCCAGTACGTCACCCTGATCGGCGGCCAGCTCCTCGCGGTGCTGGTGGTGTTCGCGCTCCAGCACATCCTCACCGGCGACGAGATGCGCGCCTGGGGTTGGCGCATCCCGTTCCTGCTCGGCGCCGTGGCGGCGATCGTCGCGATGATGCTGCGCGGATCGCTCAAGGAATCGGCCTCGCACGCGGCCATGAAGAGCAAGGAGGCCGGCTCGCTGCGCGCCCTGATGCAGCACAAGCGGGCGCTGTTGATCACGCTCGCCTTCACCATGGGCGGCTCGCTCTACTTCTACACCATGACCACCTACATGCAGAAGTTCCTGGTCAACACGGTGAAGCTCGATCTGAAGACGGTCTCGACGGTGATGACCCTGGCGCTCGTGGTGTTCATGCTGCTCCAGCCGGTCTTCGGCGCGCTCTCCGACAGGATCGGGCGGCGCAACAACATGATCCTGTTCAGCGGGCTCGCCACGCTCGGGGCGGTGCCGCTGCTCTCCAGCCTGTCGCTGGTGACGAATCCGTGGGCCGCCTTCGGGCTGATCCTGACCGGTCTGGTGATCGCGACCTTCTACACCTCGATCAGCGGCGTGGTGAAGGCCGAGCTCTTCCCGGCCGAAGTGCGGGCTCTCGGCGTCGGCCTGCCCTACGCCATCGCCAACGCGATCTTCGGCGGCACTGCCGAGTACGTCGCGCTCTCGTTCAAGACCTGGGGCAACGAGAGCCTGTTCTTCTGGTACGTCGCGGCCATGGCGGCGGTGGCCTTCGCCGCCTCGCTGTGGATGCCCGACACCCGCAAATACGGCTACCTCGACGGCAACGGCCGGATGAGCGGCTGACGCGCCACACGTTCCCCGGGATCGCCCGCCGGCTTTCGCTTGCGGGCGGTCCCCATTTCGAGGCACCCCGGTGCGTCACGATCCGCGTTCCCCCGCAGCGAGGCGACCGGCATGAGCCAAGCCCGTCCTGCCGAACTCCCGGCCGCAGTGCCGCGGCGCGCGCGCCTCGCCGGGATCGGGGGGTGGTGGGGATGGGCGGTCGCGATCCCGGCGCTCACCCTCGCGGCCTTCCTCCTCGCCCTGCGAGCCGGCCAGGACCAGGTCCGAACGGGCGCGCGCCAGCGCCTCGTGATCGCCGAGGCGGTCCTGCGCACGACGGTGGACCGCTACCGCTCCCTGCCGACCGTGCTCGCCCTCGACACGCAGGTCCAGGACCTGCTGGCCGCGCCCGGCGCATCCGGGGCCGCCGCCGTCAACGCCAAGTTCGAGGCCATCGCCCGGGCCTCGGGCGTCGCCGCGATCTACCTCATGGACGCGAGGGGGCTGACGCTGGCTGCGAGCAACTGGAACCAGCCGCTCAGCTTCGTCGGGTCCTCCTACGCCTACCGGCCCTACTTCCTCGATGCGCTGGCGACCGGCGCCTCGCGCTATTTCGGCATCGGCACCACCACCCAGCAGCCGGGCCTGTTCATCGGCCAGGCGGTGGAGGCCCGAGGAGACAGGCAAGGCGGCGGCGTCGCGGGCGTCGTGGTGGTCAAGGTCGACCTGGAGGGACTGGAGGGCGAGTGGCGCCGGGCGGGCGAGCAGATCCTGGTCTCGGACGCGGCCGGCATCGTCTTCCTGGCGAGCGAACCCGGCTGGAAGTACCGCCCGTTCCGGCCCCTCACCGTCCCTGAGACCGACCGCATCCGCACCGCCCGGCAATACGGCGACAGCGACCTGCGGCCCCTCCTGGCGGACGGTCCGCCCGATCCCGGCGGGACGATCCGGCTCCCCTCCGCCGGCGGGGCCGGGCACGGCCTCGTCGAGCCCGTGGCGATGCCGGATCTCGGCTGGACGCTCTGGACCATCGCCCCGACCGGAGCCGCGTGGCGCCAGGGCGTGCTGGTGGCCGCCGCCACGGGCATCGCCGGCCTGGCGCTGGCCTTCGCGCTCGCCGCCGCGAGCCAGAAGCGGCAGCGCCTGCGGGCCGAGCAGTCGATGCGGCTGTCCCTCGAGCGGCGGGTGGCGGAGCGCACCCACGACCTCAGCGAGGCCAATGCGCGCCTGCGGGCCGAGATGGCCGAGCGGGAACGCGCGACGACGGCGCTGCGGGCGACGCAAGACGAGCTGATCCATGCCGGCCGGCTCGCGGCTTTGGGCCAGATCTCCACGGCGATCAACCACGAGATCAACCAGCCCCTCGCGGCGCTCCGCACCTTCCTGGCCAGTACCGTCCTGTTCCTGGAGCGCGGCGACCAGGCGACGGTGCGCCGCAACCTCCAGCGCATGACCGAGGTGACGCAGCGCATCGCCGAGATCATCCGCCACCTCAAGGATTTCGCCCGCAAGACCGGCCCCGAGCACCGCGAGCCGGTCCGCCTCGCGAGCGCGGCGGAGGCCGCCCTCGACCTGCTGCGGGTCCGGCTGCGGGCCGACGGCGTCGCGGTCGATTGCCGGATTCCGCCCGACGCCCTGGTGCGGGCCGAACCGGTGCGCCTCGAACAGGTCATCCTCAACCTGATGGTCAACGCCCTCGACGCGATGCGCGACGTCCCCGAGCGCCGGCTCGATCTCTGCGCCACGCGCGAGACCTCCGACGGATCGGCGCCGTCCTGGCGGCTCGACGTGGCCGATAACGGGAGCGGGATCGCGCCGGAGCATCTGGGGCAGATCTTCGATCCGTTCTTCACCACCAAACCGGCCGGGGAGGGGCTGGGGCTCGGCCTGTCCCTGTCCTCGCTCATCGTGCGCGACCTCAAGGGCAGTCTCACGGCCGGAAACGGCGCGCAGGGCGCCGTGCTGACCCTCGTCCTGCCGGCAGCGGAGGCTTGAGAGATGGCGTCACGGGTGGAGCGCGTCCTGTTCGTCGACGACGAGGAGACGGTGCGGGAGGCGCTGGAGCAGTGGCTGACGCTCGCCGGGTACGCTGTCTCGACCTTCGAGGCGCCCGACGCCGCACTCGCGGAGATCGATTCGGGGTTTCCCGGCATCCTCGTCACCGATCTGCGCATGCCGCGGATGGACGGGCTCGCGGTGCTGGAGCGCGCCCTGGAGCGGGACCCGGACCTGCCGGTCCTCCTCGTCACCGGCCACGGCGACGTGCCGCAGGCGGTGGAGGCGATGCGGCGCGGCGCCTACGACTTCATCGAGAAACCCTTCGCACCCGAGCGCCTGACCGACGCGATCGGCCGCGCCTGCGAGAAGCGCCACCTGACCTTGCGCCTGCGCCGGCTCCACGCGCGCACCGACGCGCACGACATCGAGAATCGCCTGATCGGCACCTCCCGGGCGATGGAGATCCTGCGGCGCGAGGTGCTCGACCTCGCCGCGACGCCGGTCAACGTGGTGATCAACGGCGAGACCGGCTCCGGCAAGGAGCTGGTGGCGCAGTGCCTGCACGCCTTCTCGACAAGGCGCGACGGCCGTTTCGTGCCGGTCAATTGCGGCGCCATCCCCGACACGATGATGGAGAGCGAGCTGTTCGGCTACGAGGCCGGCGCCTTCACGGGCGCGCTCAAGCGCCGGATCGGCAAGCTCGAATACGCCCATCGCGGCACGCTGTTCCTCGACGAGATCGAGGCGATGCCGCTCTCCGGCCAGGTCAAGCTGCTGCGGGTGCTGCAGGAGCGCCGGGTGGAGCGGCTCGGGTCCAACGACTCGGTCGCCGCCGACCTGCGCACGCTGTGCGCCAGCAAGGTCGACCTGCGCGACGAGGCCGGGGCCGGGCGCTTCCGCCCCGACCTCTATTACCGCCTCGACGTGGCGAGCCTGCGCATCCCTCCCTTGCGTGAGCGGCGCGAGGACATCCCGCTGCTGTTCGAGCACTTTGCGGCGAAAGCCGCCGAGGCGCATGGACGGGCGATGCGGCCCCTGAGCGTCCGCCACGTCCAGGACCTCGTCGAGCAACCCTGGCCCGGCAACGTCCGCGAATTGCGCAACGCCGCCGAGCGCTACGCCTTCGGCCTCGACCGCCTCGGCGCCGCGCCGGAGCCGGGTGAAGCGGGGGTGCAGCCGCTGTCCGCCCGGGTCGAGGCCTATGAGCGGGGCCTGATCCAGCAGGCGTTGCAGCAGGCGCAAGGGAACATCGCCGAGGCGATGCGCCTCCTCGATCTTCCCCGGCGCACCCTCAACGAGAAGATGCAGCGCTACGGTTTGAGCCGTGGGGATTTCGTCGGCTAGGGGCGGGGCGTGCTCGTCCCGACGGGCCAGGGCTTGTTCACAGCCTGGTTCGAGTCGGCCGACCGACTTGAAACCCTCGATGTCATCCCGGGGCCGCGCAGCGGAACCCGGGATCCAGAACCGCTGACGATGCCGGATGAAGCGGGACGGGTACCGCCCCTTTCTTCGATCTGCGGTTATCGATTTCGGGCTGTCGCCTGCGGCGGGCCCAGGGATGACGCGGAGAGTTGCCGGCGTGTTGGCTCGTCGAACCGACGCATTCGGTCAACCAGCCCTTAGAAATCGGATCGATGGATTGAAAATCAGGATCAAACCGGATGAGAGCGCATCATCATCGCGGTCGGCATCAACACCATTGAAGGGTGTTGGTGCCCAGGAGAGGACTCGAACCTCCACGGCTTGCACCACTGGTACCTGAAACCAGCGCGTCTACCAATTCCGCCACCTGGGCCCTAGAGCGTCGCCTTGGCGGCGCCCCGGTGTCAGTCGTTTAGTCGGCGGCGGAGCCGGCGTCAACGCCGAACTCCGCCGTGTCGTGAGACGAGATCAGACGGCGAGGTCTCAGAGTCCTGCCGGCCACTCGCGGATGTCGACGAAATGGCCGGCGATCGCCGCGGCCGCCGCCATCGCCGGGGAGACGAGGTGCGTGCGGCCCTTGTGGCCCTGGCGGCCCTCGAAGTTGCGGTTCGAGGTCGAGGCGCAACGCTCGTGCGGCTTCAGGCGGTCGGCATTCATGCCGAGGCACATCGAGCAGCCCGGCTCGCGCCAGTCGAAGCCGGCCTCGATCAGGATCCGGGCCAGGCCCTCCTCTTCCGCCTGCTGCTTCACCAGGCCCGAACCCGGCACCACCATGCCGCTGACGTTCGGGTGGATTTTCTTGCCCTCGACCATGCGGGCGACGATCCGCAGATCCTCGATCCGGCCGTTGGTGCAGGAGCCGATGAACACCTTGTCGAGGGCGATGTCGGTGATCTTCGTGCCCGGGATCAGGCCCATGTAGGACAAGGCCTTCTCCTTGGAGGAGCGCAGGTTCTCGTCCTCGATCGAGGCCGGATCCGGCACCCGGCCCTGGACCGAGATCACGTCCTCAGGCGAAGTGCCCCAGGTCACGATCGGGGGGAGGTTGGCGGCATCCAACCGGATCTCGCGGTCGAAATGCGCGCCCTCGTCCGAGACGAGGTCGCGCCAATAGGCGACCGCGCGCTCGTAGGCCTCGCCCTTCGGCGCCTTCGGCCGGTCCTTGATGTAGGCGAAGGTGATCTCGTCGGGGGCGACCATGCCGGCGCGGGCGCCGCCCTCGATCGACATGTTGCAGATCGTCATCCGGCCCTCCATCGAGAGGCCCCGGATCGCCTCGCCGGCATATTCCAGCACGTGGCCGGTGCCGCCGGCGGTGCCGATCTCGCCGATGATCGCCAGGATGATGTCCTTGGCGCCGACGCCGGCGGGCAGGCGCCCGTCGACGACGGCGCGCATGTTCTTCGCCTTCTTCTGGATCAGCGTCTGGGTGGCGAGCACGTGCTCGACCTCCGAGGTGCCGATGCCGTGGGCGAGCGCCCCGAAGGCGCCGTGGGTCGAGGTGTGGGAATCGCCGCAGACGATCGTCTGGCCCGGCAGGGTGAAGCCCTGCTCCGGCCCGATGATGTGGACGATGCCCTGGCGCTTATCCAGCGCGTCGTAATACTCGATGCCGAACTCGCGGACGTTCTCGGCCAGGGTGTCGATCTGCGTGCGGCTCTCGGGATCCTCGATGCCGAAGCTGCGGTCCGAGGTCTGGACGTTGTGGTCGACGACCGCCAGCGTCTTCTCCGGGTGGCGCACCCGGCGCCCGGCGAGACGAAGCCCCTCGAAGGCCTGGGGAGAGGTGACCTCGTGCACGAGGTGCCGGTCGATGTAGAGGAGGCAGGTGCCGTCCGGCTGACGATCGACGACGTGGTCGTCCCAGATCTTGTCGTAGAGGGTGCGAGGGGCAGTCATCGGGGTTTTTGCCTTGTCACGAAGACCTGTCGTGGAAGCCGGGCGCATGGCGTGCGCGCCCGGCGGACCCGTCATGTAACCGTCTCGACCGCCGACGGGTAGACCCCTTCGCGCCGCAAGGGGATGCGGGGCTCGCAAGGCGGTGGGACCCTCGTGGCTTCGGAGTCTGCTTGATGAGCCTCCGAAGACTTCATACCCACCGGGTCATTCCGGGGCCGCGCAGCGGAGCCCGGAATCCAGACACTCAGGTGATGCAGAACGAAGCGGAAGGCCGTCCGATTCTTCCTGAATCATCCGCGATTCTGGATTCCGGGCTCCGCTGCGCGGCCCCGGAATGACCCGGATGATATCAGGACCGTCGAGCGAGTCGATCGGACCCACTCGGGCGGTGCGCGTCCTAGGCGGTGTGGACAGTTACCTGAGCCATAGGACGATGGCGGCGATGGTGACCACTGCGGCATAGTTGCGGGCTGTTTTCTCGTAGCGTGTGGCGACACGCCGGAACTGCTTGAGCTTGGAGAAGCAGCACTCAATCAGGTGCCTCTCGGTATAGAGCGCCGTGTCGAGCTCGTACTTCTTGGCGCGTGAGGGATTGTTCGGGATCACAGCCGTGGCGCCCTTGCCGGCAATCGCCTCGCGCAGCCGATTACTGTCGTAGGCCGCATCGGCCAGGACCACCGCAGCAGGGAGATCCGCCAGGAGCGCCTCGGCCTGGGGCGCATCGCCTTTCTGCCCCGCCGTGAGGGCAAACCGGATCGGACAGCCAAGGCCGCGTACGACCAAGTGGATCTTGGTGCTCAGGCCGCCGCGGGACCGGCCCAGTGCCTGATCGGGCGGATCATCAGACCCCCTTTTTTTGCGCCCGCCGCATGTTGGTGAGCGCGCACGATCGTGGAGTCGACGATCAGGTACTCAAAGTCGGGATCGTCAGCCATCGCCTCGAAAATGCGCCACCACACGCCCTTCTGGCTCCAGCGACTGAAGCGGCGGAACACGCTGTTCCAGTCGCCGAACGCCTCGGGCAGGTCGCGCCACGGTGCGCCGGTGCGCACGATCCAGAGCACGCCCTCCACGAACATGCGGTTGTCGCGTCCGGTCGAGCCGCGTTGATCCGGCCGGCCGATGATCAGGGGGGATAAGCGCTCCCACTGACCATCGCTGAGAACGAGACGATCCAGAACTCCCAAGGCGGCCCCCCAAAAAGCAGCCTTGAATCACTCCCCACCCGCAAAGGGAACCCCAAGAGTCCACACCGCCTAGAACACTCTCACCCGAGAGTGCAGGGTTGCTATTCCTTCACCGCCCCGGTCATTGCCGAGACGTAGTGCTCGACGAAGAACGAGTACAGGATTACCAGCGGCAGCGAGCCGACCAGCGCACCCGCCATCAGCGAGCCCCAGCGATAGATGTCGCCGTCGACGAACTCGCTCACCACCGCCACCGGCACGGTCTTGTTCTGGGTCGAGGACAGGAAGGTCAGGGCGTAGATGAACTCGTTCCAGCATAAGGTGAGCGAGAAGATGCCGGCCGAGATCAGCCCCGGCACCGCCAGCGGCAGGATGATCTTGACGAGGATCTGCCAGCGGCTCGCCCCGTCGATGAGCGCGCATTCCTCCAGCTCGTACGGGATGGTCTTGAAGTACCCCATCAGCAGCCAGGTCGAGAACGGGATCAGGATGGTGGGATAGACCAGCACCAGGGCGAAGGGCGAATCGTAGAGCCCGTAGGCCTGGATGATGGTGGCGAGCGGGATGAACAGGATCGAGGGCGGCACCAGGTAGGCGAGGAAGATCGCCGCGCCGACCGCCACCGCGCCCTTGTAGCGGATCCGCACGATCGCGTAGGCCGCGAGCACGCTGGCGAACAGCGACAGCACGGTCGCCGCCACCGAGATCATCATCGTGTTCCAGAGCCACAGCGGATAGTTGGTCTGGAACAGGAGCTTCGAGATGTGCTTGAGCGTCGGCGACACCACCCAGAACGGGTTGTAGGTGTCCATGTCGATGAGCTGCTCGTCCGGTTTGATGGCGGTCAGCGCCATCCAGTAGAACGGGAACAGCAGCACCACCAGGATGACGAAGAGCGGAAGGTAGACCGTGACGACGCGCCTCGGCAGCGTGTCGAGATAGGCCATGCCCTCGCTGTTGTCGGGGGTGGTATCGGCGGTCGTGGTCGTGGCGGCCATGGGTGCTCGATCCTTCTTTTAGCCGGTCTGCCACTTGCGGTTCTGGAGGCCGAACCACGAGATCCCGATGGCGAAGATCAGGAACGGCACCATCGCGGTGGCGATGGCCGCGCCCTCGCCGAGATTCCCCGACAGGATGCCGCGCTGGTAGGACAGGGTCGCCATCAGGTGGGTCGTGTTCACCGGGCCGCCGCGGGTCATCGCCCAGATCAGCTGGAAGTCGGTGAAGGTGAACAGCACCGAGAAGGTCATCACCACGGCGATGATCGGGGTGAGGAGCGGCAGCGTGATGTGGCGGAAGTTCTGCCACGGCGTCGCGCCGTCGATCGTCGCCGCCTCGTAGAGCGAGGGCGACACGGTTTGAAGACCGGCGAGCAGCGTGATGGCGATGAACGGCACCCCGCGCCAGATATTGGCGAAGGTCACGCAGATCCGCGCCATGGTCGGATCGCCGAGGAAATCGATGTTGTGGTCGAGCAGGCCGAGATGGCGCAGCGACCACGAGATGATCGAGAACTGGCTGTCGAAGATCCACCAGAACGCCAAAGCCGACAGCACGGTCGGCACGACGAACGGGATCAGCACGATCGAGCGGATCAGCGCCTTGAACGGCAGCCGCTTGTTGAGGAGCAGCGCCAGGTAGAGGCCGATGCCGAACTTCGCCACCGAGGCAAAGCCCGTATAGACCAGGGTGTTGAACACCGAGAGCCAGAAGACGCTGTCGTCCCACAGCCACTCGTAGTTCTCGATCCCGACGAAATTGCCGCCGCGGCCGATCCGGGTGTCGGTGAGCGAGAGCCAGACGCCCTTGCCCAGCGGATAGGCCAGGAACAGCAGCAGGATCGCGGCTGCCGGCAGCATGAACCAGAAGCCCAGCCAGCCGCGGCTCGTCCGCAACCGGCTCCAGGCCGAGCCGGTCGGGGGCGCCGCCGCGGCGGGGCGGGCGAGGGCGATATCGGCCACGGGGAGCCTCCTCCGGGTGTTTCTTGGTTTGGGAACGCCTCGGGGAAGTGGAGGGCAGCAGAGTCGGACTGCCACGTCCATCATTGGCCGCGTGAGGCGCGGGTTTCTCCTCTCCCCGCGGGCGGGGAGAGGGCCGTGTCACCGTTCAGGTGATGCGGCAAGCGAAGGCGAAGCCGGAGCGAGGGTGAGGGGGTGATGCCGGAGGAGTCTCATCCGTCGAGACCCCCTCACCCTCGGCTGACGCCTCGCTTTGGTGACGGCAAGGTCACCAAAGCCCTCTCCCCGCCCGCGGGGAGAGGGGAGTTGCGCGCCGACCTTGCGTAAGGTTGCTTACGCCGACCGGAAGATCCGCTGGGCCTGCCTCTCCGCCGTCTTGATCGCGCCCTTCAGGTCCTCGCGGCCGGTGCAGTAGGAGGCGAACATGTCGACGACGACGAAGTCGGCGAGCACGGCGGCCACCTTCTCGCTCACCGGGGCGAGGCCGCCGGCGGCGAGCGTCCGGCTCGAGGCCTCGCCGAACACCTTGTTCTTCGGGTCGGCGGTCCAGATCGGGTTGTTGGAATAGGCCTTGAGCGGGTGGCAGAGGTAACCCTGCGAGGCTTCCAGCCAGGAATTGTAGTTCTGGGCCTCCAGCGCGAAGGCCATGAAGGCCTTACAGGCGTTCGGCGCCTTGGTGTAGGTGTAGGCCAGGATCGGGAAGGCGAGCTGGAACTCGGTCGGCTTGCCGGACTTGCCGACCGGCCACAGGCCGTGATCCATGTCCGCCGCGATGTCCTTCTTCTCGGCCTTGGCCGCGGCGTAGACCGAGATGCCGTTGCCGGTGAGATAAAGGTCGCCGGACAGGAACGCCTTGTTGTTGGACGAATCGTTCCACGACGCGGTGCCGGGCACGAAGGTCTCGTAGAGCGCCTTGACGTAGTCGAGTGCCTTCGCGGTCTCCGGCGAGTTGATGACGATCTTCTCGTTGGCGTCGACCAGGTAGGCGTCGTGCGACCACAAGGCCCAGTGGATCCACGAATTGGCGTCGCCGGTGGCGTGACCGAGCGCGAAACCGGCCGGTGTGTTGTTCTTCTTCATCGCCCGGCACAGTTCCAGGAAGCCGGCATGGTCCTCCGGGAACTTCTGGAACCCGGCCTTGTTCATGGCCGAGATGCGGTAGTTGATATAGCCGCCGTTGAACGCCATCGGGATGGCGATCCACTCGCCCTTGACCTTGCCGTAGGCCTCGGCCGCGGGCAACCAGCCGCCGTACTTCTTGCCGAGATAGTCGGCGACGTCGCCGACCTTGAGACATTTCGACGGGAAGAGGGCCGGGAACGAGTAGAGGCCCCAGACCATGTCCGGGCCCTGGCCGGTATTGGCCGCCACCGAGGCCTTGGGCTGGATGTCGTCGAAGGATTCGCTCGTCACGCTCACCGGCACGCCGGTCGCCTTGGTGAAGGCGTCGACGAGGCGCATGAAGGCCTCGTCCTCGGAGGGGATGAAGCGCTTCCAGCGCAGGAGCTTGAGCGAGGCGCCGGCCTCCGGCTTCCACTGGTTCTCCTGCGCCCAGGCGCGGGCGAAGCCCTCCAGGCCCGCGGCGGAGGCGAGGCCGAGGGCGGCGCCCCCCTTGAGGATCTGGCGACGATCGAAGGCTGACATCGTGGCGTCTCTCCCGGGATGATCGTTATGGTGTCGGTGAAGCTTTTTACTGACGCATTGTCTGCGACGAACCGGCATCCACTTCGTCGGACAATGCTCCAGGCGGCGGCGGGATGGCGTCCCGCCGCCGGCCGGAATCGGGCCATCAGCTCAGCCGGCGGCCGTTCTCGGCATCGAACAGGTGGACGAGGGCGGGATCGGCGGTGATGCTGATCCGCTCGCCCGGGCCGGCGCCGATCCGGTCGCGGAACACGCAGGCGATGTCGCGGGCGACCTCGTTGGCGATGTCCTTGGCGCCGCCGCCGGGCGGGCGCACCAGCACCATGGTCTCGGAGCCGGTCGGCTCCACCACCGCCACTTCCACCGGCACGCCGTTCTCGGCCAGGCGCACATGCTCGGGCCGCAGGCCGTAGACCGCCGGCATCCCGTCGGCCGGGCGCGAGCCACGGGTCGGCAGCGGCAGGGTCAGGCCGCCCTCGGTGCGGAAGGTGTCGCCGGCGATCTTGCCCTTCAGGAAGTTCATCGACGGCGAGCCGATGAAGCCGGCGACGAAGATGTTGTCGGGCCGGTCGTAGAGTTCGAGCGGCGCGCCGACCTGCTCGACCACGCCGTCATGCATCACCACGATCTTGTCGGCCATGGTCATGGCCTCGATCTGGTCGTGGGTGACGTAGACCGTGGTGGTGCGCAGGCGCTGGTGCAGCTCCTTGATCTCGGCCCGCATCGCGACGCGCAGCTTGGCGTCGAGGTTCGACAGCGGTTCGTCGAACAGGAAGACCTGCGGGTCGCGCACGATCGCCCGCCCCATGGCGACGCGCTGGCGCTGGCCGCCCGAGAGCTGGCGCGGATAGCGGTCGAGGAGCTTCTCGAGGCCGAGAATCGCCGCGGCGCGGCCGACCCGGCTGTCGATCTCCTCCTTGGCGGCCTTCCGCAACTTCAGCGAGAAGGCCATGTTGTCCTTCACGGTCATGTGCGGGTAGAGCGCGTAGTTCTGGAACACCATGGCGATGTCGCGCTCCTTCGGCGGCACCGCGTTGACGACGCGCGAGCCGATCCGGATCTCGCCCGCCGTGATGTTCTCCAACCCTGCGATCATGCGCAGAAGGGTCGATTTCCCGCAGCCCGACGGGCCGACCAGGATCACGAATTCCCCATCCTGAATGTCGATCGAGACGCCGTGCAGGATCGGGGTGGCCCCGAACGATTTGCGCACGTTCCTGATTTCCAGCCCGGCCATCGGCTCCTCGTAGTCGTGTTGATCAGACAGCGGTCGCGCGCGGCGCGCGGACCGAAACGGCAGCGCTGCCACAGGCAGACGACGAACACACGACAGGCGAGCCCGGAGCAGGGCGTCTGGCGCTCATCTGGGTTGTTTCCTCGACCCGTAAGAACGGGGCGGCCTTGGCTTGCCGCCTCTCGTGTTGGCGGCCATCATCGGGCGCGCGGGGCGCAAGATCAAGCGTCCTCGCCATGCGCCCATCGTCGGATGCGCCAGAAACGACCGGGAGACAGGCTTGAAGTCCACAGATGTTCTGATCCTGCGGCCGATGTCGCCGCTCGTGACCGAGAGCCTGGAGCGGCATTTCACCGTTCACCGCGGCGACCTCGTCGAGGACAAGGAGCGCCTCATCGACGAGGTCGGGCCGAGAATCCGCGGCATGGCGGTGAGCCACGTCCACGTCGACGACGCCCTGCTCGACCGGCTGCCGAAGCTCGAGATCGTCGCCAATTTCGGCGTCGGCTACGACACGATCGACGCGGCGGCCTGCGGCCGGCGCGGCGTGATCGTGACGAACACGCCCGACGTGCTGACCGACGAGGTCGCCGACCTGGCGGTGGGCCTGCTGCTCGCCACCGTGCGGCAGATCCCGCAGGTCGACCGCTACCTGCGCCAGGGCAAGTGGCTGGAGAAGCCCTATCCGCTCACCGGGACCTTGCGCGGGCGCAAGGTCGGCATCCTGGGTCTCGGCCGGATCGGCCGGGCGATCGCCCACCGCCTCGTCGCCTTCGGCCTGCCGATCGCCTATCACGGCCGGACGAAGCAGGCGGACGTGCCCTACGAATACTTCCCGTCCCTGCTCGAGATGGCGAAGGCCTGCGACGTGCTGATGGTGGTGGCGCCGGGCGGGCCCGAGACGAAGAACATCGTCGGGCGCGAGGTGCTGGAGGCGCTGGGATCCCAGGGCGTGCTCGTCAACGTCGCCCGCGGCACTCTCGTGGACGAGGATGCGCTGGCCGCGGCCTTGGCCGACGGCACGATCCAGAGCGCCGGCCTCGACGTGTTCGCCGAGGAGCCGAAGGTGCCCGACGCCCTGATCGCCCAGGAGCATGCGGTTCTGCTGCCACATGTCGGCTCGGCATCGCACCACACACGCAACGCGATGGGCCAGCTTGTCGTTGATAACCTGACCTCCTGGTTCCAGGGCAACGGTCCGGTGACCCCCGTGGCCGAGACACCCTGGAAGGCTCAGACCTAGAAAGACTCGCGCCATGTGCCTGCGCCGCCTCCTTCCGGTCCTCGGTCTTCTTGCCTGGACGGGATGCGCGGCGGCGCAGGAGACCAGTCCGCCCGGGGATGCCTCGGGAGCAAGAGAGACCGCCGCCGCAAGAGAGGCCGCGGGCCCAAGAGAGGCCGCGGGCCCAAGAGAGGCCGCGGGCCCCTGGGAACTGGCGCTCGACGGCAGCTTCCGCCGCTGCGGCCTGATGCTGGCCGCCGAGCCCGGCCCGGTCGGCCAGGCCCTGCGCTTCCCGGCCGGCTGCCGGCGGGCGCTGCCCGTGGTCAACGGGCTGAGTGGCTGGCGCGTCGACAATGGTCTGATCCAGCTTCTCGACCGGGAGGGCCAGCCGGTTCTGGCCTTCGCGAGCCCGGACAATGAGGGCATCCGCAGCGCGGAATCGGTGAGCGGAGAGCGCTACAGCCTCGCCCAGGCGGGGGCACGGCCGGCCGCCCCCGAGACGCCGCTCGTGACCCAGGCGGCGCTCTCGACCCTTCCGAATGCCCGCGACGCCGCCCGCGACAGCTGGACCGGCGCCCCCGCGACCCCGGCCGCCGTCGTCGGGCTCTACACCCTCGACCGCTTCGTCGAGAAGGACGTCTGCCGGGTGGTGCTCAGGGCCGAGGGCGCGCAGGTGCAGGAGGGCTGCCGCGATCCCGGCCTCGCCCTGTTCGATCCCACTGCCTGGCACTACGAGGCCGGCCGCCTCAGCCTGGTGGCGCGGCGCGGCCACAGCGTCGAGCTGATCCCCGTGGGGGAGGGGCGCTGGCGCCGCGACCCGGAGATCGGCACGACCTTCCTGCTGCGGCGGGTCGAGCCGTGAGGGGCGGCCTCGCCCTGTCCTGAACCGATCTCCGATCCGCCAACGCGCCCTCACGCCTCCGTGCCGGTCAAACGGCGCCCCCGCGGCGCAGTGCCGATTCCGGGCAGGGCCGACGAAAAATCTCCGCGGGATGTCACATCCGCCGAGGCTGCCTCGTCATGAGCGCGAAGGGGCCCGCAATTCGGCGCGCCCCCGCGGAGGCAGACGGATCATGAGGATCGTGATCGAGGACAGGGCCGCGGCGGCTCGGCGCGCCCGGGTGGAGCCATGATCGGGCCCGCCCGCATCGCGGCGGCGATGCTTCTCCTCGCGAGCGGAGCGCTCGCGCAGGAACCGACCGTCACACCACCGACCGTCACCCCTCTGACCGCCCAACCGCCGGCCGCAGGCGAGGCCCGGGTCGCCGTCGTCTTCGACCAGGCCATCCCGAACGTTCCGGGCAAGAGCCTGCGGGCGGTATTGGTCGAGTACGGGCCGAACGGCGCCTCGCCCGCGCATACCCATGCCCGAAGCGCCTTCATCGTCGCGACGGTTTTGGCCGGCGCGATCCGCAGCCGGGTGAATGACGGGCCCGAGCGCGTCTACGAGGCCGGCGAGAGCTTCACCGAGAGGCCGGGGGACCGCCACGGCGTCAGCGCCAATGCCAGCGCCACGGAGCCGGCCCGCCTGCTCGCGGTCTTCGTCGTCGATACGGCCGAGACCACCCTGACGACCCCGATCCACTGACCGGCCGCCCGCCGGCCGCCCGAACCGACATCCCGATCACGGAGAGCCGACCATGACCCCTCGCATCGAGAACCCCTACGCGCACGCCCCCGCGACCATCAAGGCGATGATGAACGTGGAGAGCAGCCTCCGGGCCGGAATCCTGGAGCACGGCCTGCTGGAACTGGTGAAGCTGCGGGCGTCGCAGATCAACGGGTGCGCCTACTGCATCGCCATGCACGCCGCCGCTTCCCGCAAGAGCGGCGAGAGCGAGATGCGCCTCTACCTCCTGAATGCCTGGCGGGAGGCGACCGTCTACAGCCCGCGCGAGCGGGCGGCGCTCGCCTGGACCGAGGCGCTGACCCGCGTCGCCGAGACCGGTGCCCCCGATGCGGTGTATGACGAGGTCAGGCAAGCCTTCAGCGAGGCGGAGCAGGTGCAGCTCACGCTCCAGATCGGCGCGATCAATCTCTGGAACCGGCTCCAGGTCGGGCTGCGCGGGCGCCACGACGCGGATCCGTCGCGCGATGCGGCCTGACGACGGTACGCGGGCCTTCGAGGCGGAACGGGCGAGGCTCGTGCGCCTCGCCTACCGCATGCTCGGCTCGTTCGCGGAAGCCGAGGACGTGGTCCAGACCGCGTGGCTGCGCTGGGCGGAGGCCGACCGGGCGGCGGTGCGATCACCGGGCGCCTTTCTGTCGCGGATCGTCACCCGCCTCTGCCTCGACACGCTCCGCTCCGCCCGCCTGCGGCGCGAGACCTATGTCGGCGCGTGGCTGCCCGAGCCGCTGGTGGACTTCGCCGACGAGGACGAGGTGGACGGCGACGGCCTGACCCTGAGCCTGATGCTGGCGCTCGAACGGCTGTCGCCGCTGGAGCGGGCCGCCTTCCTCCTGCACGACGTGTTCGGCGTGCCGCTCGGTGAGGTCGCAGACACGCTCGGCCGCGACCCGGCGGCCCTGCGCCAGCTCGCGGTCCGGGCGCGCCGGCACGTCCGGGCCGGCCGGCCCCGCTATCGGATCGCCCGCGAGGAGGGCGAGCGCCTCGCCCAGGCCTTCTTCACCGCCGCGCATGACGGGGACACCGAGGCCCTGCGCACGATGCTGGCCGAGGACGCCGTCATCCACGCCGATGGCGGCGGCAAGGTCGTCGCCTTCCTCAATCCGATCGTCGGCCTTGCGCGCATCCTGCGGCTGTTCGCGAGCCTCGCCCGCAAGCACCGGGCGGACCCGGCGACCTTCCTCGCCGCCGTCACCGTCGACGGCCTTCCGGGCTATGCCAGCCTGGAGCGCGGCGGCGTGCTGCAGGTGACGGCGCTCGCCGTCGAGGACGGCCGGATCGCCGGCATCTACATCACCCGCAATCCGGACAAGCTCCGCCGTGTCGCGGAGCGGCTCGGGCTGGCGCGGGGCGAGGGGCCGCCGTCATGACGTCGAGACCGGCTAGCAGACGCTCACCGCCAGCCTCGGCCCCTTGAAGGGACGATCGCTCGGTCCGTGCTGGCCGTGCCCGATGCTCCAGGCTGGAGGCCAATCAATGCTCTCGACGCCCGTCGCGGTGGCGGATTTGAGCGAGGTCCAGGAGGCTTTGCCGCTGTTTCGGAGGAGAATGCCTCCCGGCCCCATATCCGGATAGAAGGCGACCTCGATGTCGAACGCGCGATCGACCGGAAGGTCGGGGCCGAGCCAGTAGGACGGGCTTCGTCCCGGCGTTTTCCCCACGATGAGGGTCAGGGTCTGCTTCGGTCCGCGCAGGCCGAGCCAGATCGGGGCGATCGTGTCCCGAGCGTGCGCGGTGAACAGGGTCTGCTCCGGGGCCCACGCCTCCGTCGCGGTTTTTCCGGAGAAGCGGAATGCGACGAGATCGCCGGGGTCGATCGATCCCGTGAAGAGGGCGTCCGATCGGCCCGTCGCGACGCGTCGCCAGCCTGCGGAGGAGACGGCGGCGGGCGGCCAGTGCAATCGCTCCCGCGCGATGCCGTTCGTATCCAGCACCTGGTACCGCAACCCGTCCCGATCGAGGGCCGCCTGGATGCAGTGGAGGTATTCGATACCCTCGGGCATCCTGTGCGCCGTCCCGGCACCCGCAGTACAGATTTGCAGCACCCCCTCATGCACCTGAACATCGTAGGCAAGGATGTGGCTGCACACGTAGGCGAGGACACCGGCCTCCTTCAGAGTCGTCCAGAAAACCTCCGCATATTCGTGGCCGATCTCGCGTTGATAGGCCCCGGAAAATCCATTGACGGGGTGGACCGGGTGATGGCCCAGGACGATCTTGTGTCGGGCGTCGGCATGCTGATCGAGCACGGCCTTCAGCCAGTCGGTTTCGACGTGCCCCTCGCCGCCGAGGCCGGTCCAGAGGGTATGAACGAAGACCATCAACAGATCGTCGCGACGAACCCAGTAGGACAGTCCTTTCTGGTCGTCGGGACCGTTGGTGGGCAATCGCAGGATGTCGCGGAAGATGTCCTCGCTCATCGTGTCGTATGTCGTGTGATTGCCGGTGGTGTGCCACATCGGAATCGTGCGACGATCGAGCCAGGCGGTCTCGACATCGAGCCAGTGTTTCCACTGGGCACGCAGAGCGGTTGGGTCCGGTGTCAATCCGATGATTTCGTCACCTGGAAACAGGATGAACTCCGGCTGCGGCGCGAGACGCCTCAACACAGCATTCACGGCAGCAAATGTCTGCTCGTGCAAGGCTCCTGGAACTCCGGAGCATGAATCACCGTAGATGACGAATTGATGACCCAGCGATTGTGGCTGGAGCGCCTGAACGTAATTTTGCGAAGGCAACATCTTTTTCCGTTTGACAGAGCATGCGGCGGCAAAAACACGGATTTCATAGTCCGTGCGGTCAGGGCGCAACCCATAGCTGACGACTGCGCAGCCGATGGCAACGTCTCTCATTCTCCGGATGCTCGACCCAATATGCAACGATAAATCATCCTGCCATTGCGTCATTTGCTGGGTTCGCCGTGGATGGCCTACGCGCCACGGGACACTGACGCCGGGAGCCTTACAATCGGGTCCTTGCCAGCCCACACGCCCCCGTCCGACAACCCGACGACGATTCCACCACGACCGGATTTCCCCATGCAGGCCTACCGCGCCCTCGAAGCCACCTTCGCCCGCATCAGCGCCCTCGAGGACGCCTCCGGCATCCTCGGCTGGGACGCCCAGACCCTGATGCCGGACGGGGCGGCGGAGGGGCGGGGCGACCAGATCGCGGTGCTGCGCGGCCTCGCCCACGACCTCCTCGTCGATCCCGCCACCGCCGACCGGCTCGCCGCAGCCGAGGCGGAAGGCGGGCTGGACGACTGGCAACGGGCGAACCTCACCGAGATGCGCCGGGCCTACACCCACGCCGCGGCGGTGCCGCGCGACCTGGTCGAGGCCAGTTCCCGCGCCGTGTCGCGGGCCGAGATGACCTGGCGCGAGGCCCGCCGCACCGCCGATTTCGCGCTGTTGCGGCCCGACCTCGCCGAGGTCCTGCATCTCCAGCGCGAGATCGGCCGGGCGAAGGGCGAGGCCTTGGGCCTCTCCCCCTACGACGCCCTCCTCGACAGCTACGATCCGGGCCTGCGGCAGGCGGCGATCGACCCGCTCTTCGCCGTGCTGGAGGCTGAATTGCCGGGCCTGATCGCCGAAGCGCGGGCGCGCCAGGAGGCGGCGGGGCCGGCTCCGATCCCGGAAGGACCGTTCCCGGTCGAGACCCAGCGCCAGGTCGGGCTGGCGCTGATGCGGGCGGCGGGGTTCGACTTCGACAGGGGGCGCCTCGACGTCAGCCTGCACCCGTTCTGCGGCGGCGCCACCGACGACGTGCGCATCACCACCCGGTACGACGAGACCGACTTCGCCCGCGCCCTGATGGGCGTGCTGCACGAGACCGGCCACGCCCTCTACGAGCAGGGCCGCCCCGCCGCCTGGCGCCGCCAGCCCGTGGGGGCTGCCCGCGGCATGAGCCTGCACGAGAGCCAGTCGCTCACCCTGGAGATGCAGGCCGGCCGCAGCCGCGAGTTCGTCGCGTATCTCGCGCCGCTGGTGCGCGAGGCCTTCGGCGGCGCCGGGCCGGCCTGGGAGGCCGAAGCGCTGTACCGGAACTACACGAAGGTCGCGCCGGGCTTCATCCGGGTCGATGCCGACGAATGCACCTATCCGGCCCATATCCTGCTGCGCTACCGGCTCGAGCGGGCGCTGATCCAGGCCGAGATGGAGATCGGCGACCTGCCGGGCGCCTTCGACGACGGGATGCACCGGCTCCTCGGGCTCACCGTGCCGGACGATGCCCATGGCTGCCTCCAGGACATCCACTGGCCCGGCGGCGCCTGGGGCTACTTCCCGACCTACACGATCGGGGCGATGATGGCGGCGCAACTGTTCGACGCCGCCTGCACGGCAGAGCCCGACCTGCGCCCCGGCCTCGCGCGCGGCGACTTCGCGCCCCTCGTCGGCTGGCTGCGGGCGACCGTGCACGGCAAGGGCAGCGCCTCGGGGACGCAAGAAATCCTGACCGCGGCGACCGGGCGGCCGCTCTCGGCCGACATCTTCCTCGGCCATCTCCGCCGGCGCTACCTCGAGGCCTGAACGGCAGTGAAAACCAGTCTTCGCTGCGCTTGACGCGCGCAGCGAAGAAATGGGATCAAGCGATCGCATTCGATTCAAATTTTACGATATTTTTTGAATTGTCATGCAATAGTCATAGTATTGCTTCGGCGACTAAATTTAATATTACAGAAGGATTTTCCACTGTAGGGCGCACCATCGGTTCATTTCTCGGTGCATCCATGCGTTTCACGTTAGGCCGGAAGCTCGGCATCGTCGTCGGGCTGCCCATCCTGGTCGCCGCCGGCATCGCCGCCTTCGCGATCTCCCTGTCGCAGAACGAGCAAAGCCGCGCGGGCGCCGTGGAGGCGGCCTGGGAGGCGGCGTTCCACACCCGCACCCTGGCGCAAGGGATCGAGCACGTGGTGGTGACGGTGCAGGCCCTGGTGGCGGCCGAGGACGTCGCCGAGGCCGGCCAGAAATTCGGGGCGCTGGACGCGGCGCTCGCCGCGGTCGAGGCCGAGCGCCCGGCCTTCTTCGCGGCGCTCAAGCCCTCTCTCGACGAGGCCGAGGCGCGGACGCTCTCGCTGACCCTGCAGGAATTCCTGGCCTACCAGCGCGACACGGCGGAGCTCGGCCGGACGCTCTCGCCCAAGGCGGCGCGGATCCAGGCCGCCGACGAGGCGACGATCACGAGCCGCGAGCGGATGGTGGCAAAAATCCTGGCGCTGGGCGACGCGGTGCTCGCGCGGCTCCAGGACGAGCGCGAGGCGGTGGCCCGGGCGAGGGCCCGGGAGGCGGTGGCCCTCGTCGCGGTGCCGGCCCTCGGGCTCGTCGTCGCGGTCGCGGGCGCGGCCTGGGTGAGCCTGACGCAGGTGCAGCGCCCGCTCCAGGCCTTGCGCCGCACGATGCTCTCCCTGACCGCCGGGGACCTGGCGGTGAGCGTGCCGTTCACCCGGCGGCGCGACGAGATGGGCGAGATGGCCTCCTCCATCGCGGTGTTCCAGGCGGCCCTGTGCGAGCAGGGCGCGGCGCAGGACGCGGAGCGGGTCCGGGCGGGAATCGAGCGGCGGCGGGCCGAGCGGCTGGACGGAGCCTGCCGGGCCTTCGAGGCCCGGGCCTCGCAGGCGGCCGAGGCGCTGGACGCCTCGACCCGCGAGATGGAGCTGACCGCCGACGTGCTGTCGCGGGCGGCGCACGAGGTCGAGCAGCAATCGGCGGCGGTCACCGGCGCCTCCGGCGTCGCCGCGCGGGCGGTGGCGGAGGTGGAGGGCGCGTTCCGGCATTTTTCGGACTCGGCTGCCGGCGTCGGCGGACGGGTCGGCCGGGCGAGCGAGATGGCGAGCGCGACGCTCGCCCGCAGCCAGGCCACCGCCGACACGGTGGGGCGGCTGGTGAGCGCGTCGGGCGAGATCGGCGAGGCCGCCGACCTGATCCGCACCATCGCCGAGCAGACCAACCTGCTGGCGCTGAACGCCACGATCGAGGCGGCGCGGGCCGGCGCCGCCGGCCGGGGCTTCGCGGTGGTGGCCGGCGAGGTCAAGGCGCTCGCCGGCCAGACCGCGGCCGCGACCGACCGGATCGCCGCGCAGATCGCCGCGATCCAAGGCGCGACCCGGCACACCGCCGAGGAGATCGGCGCGATCATCGACGCGGTGGCGGAGACGAGCCGGCTCGCCGACGAGATCCGCGGCGCGATGCTGGACCAGGCGACGACGAGCGACGGCATCGGCCGCAACATCGACCGCGCCGGCGCCGAGGCGCGCCGCGTCGCCGAGAGCATCGACCAGGTCCGCACCGCCTCCCTGGCGAGCGCCGCGCAATCGGACCAGGTCCGGGCGGTGGCCGGGGTGCTCGCGCAGAACTCGGCCCTGCTGGCGGAATCGGTCACGGCGTTCCTGGGGGAGGTGCGGGCGGCGTGAGGGCGTCACGGCCCTGGGGTTCGACCGGCGGCGAGCCGGTCCAGGGGGAAGCGGGTATTGGCGAGGAACCGCGCACGCTGATCCTCGGGCACCGTGCCGGAGGCGAGGGCGCGCAAGGTCGCCTCCAGGCTCGTGCGGTCGTCGCCGGCCCAGTAGGCGTTGACCGCAAGCTCGTCCAGGGCGCCGTAGGCGTAGATCCAGGGCTCCAGGAACAACCCGTGCTCGGGCCTCGGCGTGGCGGCGGCGATGATGGCGTAGCGGGTGGCACGGGCGTAATCGGCGTGCATCCGGCAGGCGCCGCTCGCGGCGTGCGGCGCCTCGGCGCGGGTGGGGATCAGGGCCATCGCCCGGTCCAGGGGTTCCAGCACCGAAGCCAGCGGCCGCCTGGCCCGCTGCATGAGGCGGCCGGCCTCCAGCAGCGACACGTAGACCTCGTCGGGCGAAAAGCCCTGGTCGGCCCGTTCGAGGAACCGCGCGATCGCCGCCTCGACCTCGCCGCGATCCCGGTGGCCCTGCGCGAGGTGGAAGGTGTAGTGCGCGGCGAGCGGCGGGGTGGGCGCCTCGGCCAGGGCTCTCTCGACCGCCGCGGTGGCGAGCCGGTCGGCCTCGGGGTCGCGCCTCTCGGCGCGAGGTCGGCGGAGGGTCGGGCCCGGCAGGTGCCCGGCGGCCCCGGCCGTGTCGCAGGCGAGGGTCTCCGGGATCACTCCGTCAGAGCGCCAGGGCAGGGCGGTGCGCAGGATCCGCGGCCGGCGGCTGACGGTGTCGCCGCAGGCGACGTCCAGGGTGTAGCTGTCGGCGGTGAGGGTCGGCAGCGTGGTGCCCGCCGGGACGTCGAGCCGCTCCTCGGCCTCGATCAGGAGGCAGTAGGTGCCGTGCCGGCGGGCGAGGTGCAGCGCCTCGCTGCGGGTCCGGGCGATGTCATCCCCTAGGCGCTCGTGCAGGGCGCCGGGCAGGCCGGCGAGCGCGCGCCGGACCACGTCCTGCGTGCCGTCGGTGGAGCCGGCATCGACGACGACCCACGAATCGATCAGCGGACGCACGCTGTCGAGGCAGGCGCGGATGAGCGGCGCCCGGTCCCGGACGACCAGGCACAGGCACAGAGTCTGGCCGGACGGCACCGCGTGTTCCCTCCGGGACGGACCGGGGGAGGGCGGGGGTGTAGCCGAGGGCGGGCGGAGCAGGGCGTCGCAGGCCTGCGCGACCCCGCTCTCGGCCCGCATCAGCACCTGCACCTCGCGGCAGGCCTCCGCCACAACGGCCGAGCCCACCAGATCCTCGATCGCCCGCCGCGCCCGCCCGGCCGTGAAACGCCAGCGCGGGAGAGATCGCCCGACCTCGAGACGCACCACCCGCTCGGCCTCGTCGGCATGGTCGAACGCCACCGGCACGATCAGCTGCGGGCAGCCGGCCGCCAGCGCCTGCGCCACCGTGCCGACCCCGCCATGATGCACCAGGGCCGCGCAGTCCGGCAGGAGCCGGCTCAGCGGCGCGTAAGCGGCGTGGATCACCCCGGGCGGCAGGCCGGCGGGGATCTCCTCGGCCCGGCCGGAGAGCAGGATCGCGCGCCGGCCCGAGAGCCGGCACGCCGCGGCGGCGGCGGCGAAGAATCCTTGCGCCCCGGCCATGGCCGAGCCGTAGGTGAAGACGACAGGCGCCGGTCCGGCGCGCAGGAAGGCGGCGAGGTCGGGGGCGAGGTCCGCGGCCTCGCCGAAGGTGTCGGCGAGGGGAAAGCCGACCTGGACGATCTGGGCCGGCCAGTCGGGCTGGGGCGGGGCGTACCAGTCGGGCACGGCGAGCAGGACGCGCTCGGGGCTGTGCCACCAGTGGCGCAGGCGCCGGACCGGGCCGAGGCCGAGGCGGTCCCGGAGGGCGTTCAGGGGCGGGAGCGAAGCGGGATCGAGGACGAAGCGGTCGGCGCCGCGGCCGAGCGCGTGGCGCAAGGAGGCGGGCAGGCAGCGGGGCAGCGGCAGGCCGGGCAGACGGGGCGGGGCGAACCGGCTCTCGATGAGCATCGGCATGAGGTGGAGCGTCGTGAGCGACAGCCCGCGATGCTCCTGGGCCACCCGCGCGCCGAGCGCCAGGGAGGAGGCGACGACGAGGTCGTCGGGACCGGCTCGGGCTTCGAGCCAGTCGTGGGTCGGCGCGATGGCCGCCGCCACGGCCTCGATCATGGCCCGCGCGCCGCGAACCGGACGCCACAGCTCCGCCTGTCCCACGGTCTGAGCGAACTCGGCCGCGGTGCCGATGGGGTGGAAAGCGAGGCCGGCATGGTTCGCGAGCGGCCGGAACGGCTCCGGTGCCGCGACCTGCACCGCATGCCCCCGCGCCTGCAGCGCCGCCGCGATGGCGAGGACAGGCAGGATGTCGCCATGCGTGCCCACGGCCGCGAGGAAGACGCGTCGGGTCATGCCGCGCTATCGGTCGGCCGAAGGAGGCGTCGTAAGATAGCGTCGGCCTTCGTGACAATCATCGAAGCAGATTTTCATTTCGTTTCGCCCGCGACGGATCGCCATGCTCAGCATGCATCTCGAAAATTCATGATAAGACGATGCCGATGTATCGTCCCTCCGCATCGGCTGCGCCGGGCCATGCGCCTGCAATCACTTTTCCCTGGCGGATATGCGTGCATCGAAGGTTCATGGCTCGCCAGCGATGGCCATGCTCGCGTCTTTGCGCGCTTGCGTCGAACGGCGCAAGGCAAAACATCCGGACGCAGCGAGTGGGTTAGATATAGCAACTATATTTTGACATGAAGATAATTATTGACGCCGCTCAAAGACGTGTTGCTTGATTTTTTATCGCCGAGCGATCTGCCCTGATGCGATGCCGGCAGAGTCGTTCTCCCCGGGGAGCGCCGGGCTGTCCGGGACAGGAAAAGGCGCGGGTTTCTCCCTCCCCCCTCTGCGGGCAGGGTTGTCCGGGGAAAGCCTTTGGCGCGCTGGCTCAAGGACAGCACAGCCAAAAGACGCCCTACGGCGACCAAACCGGAATGACCGCCGGCGATCCCGCCAGCCGATCCCTCACGCCGCCGCCCGGAATCCCACCCGGTCCGGCCCGGCCACCCGCACCGGCTCGCCCGCGCGCGCCAGGAGCGTGCCGCCCTTCGGCACTTCGGACCAGCCGGCCCGCAATCCGTCGATCGGCTCGGAGACGACCGCGAGGCCGGTGCCGGTCTCGCGCCAGTACAGGCTCGGCGGGCGGCCGTCGCAGGCCCAGCGGAAGGCGGTGAGGCTCTCGCCGTCGGTGAGCACGGCGGTGAAGCGCAGGGGCTCGTCGATCCCCGCCTCGCGCATCAGGCCGCTTGCGGCCGACAGGCTCGCCGCCATGGCGCCGACGGGATCCCGGTCGAGACCGTGCGCCAGCGCGAGGAGGAACAAAGCCTCCGAATCGGTCGATCCCTGGCGCGCCTCGTAGAGCGCATCCGGAATCATCGCCTCGAGCCGCCGGCGGATGCGCGCATAGCCGCCGATCTGGCCGTTATGCATGAACAGGTGGCGGCCATGGGCGAAGGGATGGCAATTCGCCCGGGTGGTCGCGGTGCCGGTCGCGGCGCGGACATGGGCGAAGAAGGTGCGGGCGCGGATCTGCCGGGAGAGGCTGCGCAGGTTCTCGTCGGACCAGGCCGGCCGCACGTCGCGGTAGAGGCCGGGCTCGGGCCGGTCGCCGTACCAGCCGATGCCGAAACCGTCGCCGTTGGTCTCGGTCTGGGCCTCCGTCGCGTGCAGCGACTGATGCACGAGGGAATGGGTCGGCGCGCAGACCAGTTCGTCGAGATAGACCGGGTCGCCGTGGTAGGCGAGGAAGCGGCACATCGGCTCTTCACCTCCCGCGGCGGGTGCCGGTCCCGCTCCGGGCCGTGCCTCGTCCGCCGCCTTCATCGAACCGTAACATTCCGCCCCGGACGGTGAACAGCCCGTTAATGCACCGCAGCATGCCCGAAGGTTCCCCATATGCCCAAGGCTCATGCCCAAGATACAGGCAATGCCGTTGGGTCAGGGCCTGGCATGCGCGGCACGCATCACAAGCCCGGATGAGGGTAGACCTTTTGCCGGGATCAATGTCAGCATTGAGTCGTTGATGCTCACGCAGGCGTGTTCGCGTCGCCGGGTCGCGTCCCTTGTTCCGGCCATGCATCACACCGGGCCCGATCTCCGTCCCGTCGGTTCCGCTCGCCCCCGTCGCCTCGCGCATCGGGAGCGTCGCGGCGATGCGTCGGGCGGCCCTGCATCAATCCCGAGCACTCACGAGGACCCGGGACTCAATAAATCGTCAAAGAATACAGGAGGCTTCATGGGCAGAGCAGCACCCACACCGTCGATCGCCGTCGTGGTCGAGGACGACGAATCCGTCCGGGATTTCGCCGCGGCGATCCTGGAGGAGACCGATCTCGACGTGATCGCCTGCGACAGCGCCGCCGACGCGCTGGCGGTGATGCGCGAGCACGGCTCCGAGGTCGCGCTGCTGTTCACGGAGATGCAGCTCTCCGGCGAGATGGACGGGGCCACCCTGGCCCGCACGGTGGAGCGGGACTGGCCTGACGTGCGCCTCGTGGTGACCTCGCGGCCGGGCGCGGCGCAAGCCGTGCCGGACCATGCGGTCTACATGCAGAAGCCGTGGCGGCCGCTCGACGTGCTGGTCGAGGCCGAGCGGGCCGCCCACGCGGCGGCGTGACGAACGACAAGAGCCCGCACGCCTCGCGGCGTCGGGCTCACGTCCGGTCGACGACCCCACCCGAAGGGTGGGGCGCGACCAGTGGCTTTAGGCCGAGGCGGCCGGAGCGGCGGCCGGGGCCGGAGCCGACGGGGCCATGCCCGGACGGCGGGGACCGCCGACGCGGGGCTTCGGCTTCGGAGCGGCGATCAGGCCCTCACGGATGGCGGTCTTGCGGGCCTGCTTGCGGGCGCGGCGCACGGCCTCCGCCTTCTCGCGGGCCTTGCGCACCGACGGCTTCTCGTAGGCCTTGCGCTGCTTCATCTCGCGGAAGATGCCCTCGCGCTGCATCTTCTTCTTGAGGACGCGGAGGGCCTGATCGACGTTGTTGTCCCGAACGAGTACCTGCAAGGGTGTATGTCCTTTTGCCTAAATCCAGAATCGTGGCCGACCTTGCGCGGAACGCGCCCGGATGGCTGCCTGCCCGGCCAACCGAAATGCGCCCCACGGCCCGGACCTGCAAGGGACCGGGAGGGGCTTAGGTTGCATCGCGGTTACACCGGAGCCCGGCGCAAGCTGTCGGCGCACGGTATGCGCCTGATCGGGGCCTTACACCACTCCGCCAGGACTTCCAACCGGGGAGTGGCTGCCTGACCGAAATTTGAGCGGCTATGGACCCGGAACGGGGCCGGATTCGCGTCCCGTCGCAGGTAGGCCGAGGGCCGGGCGGGTCAAGCGTTGGCCTGGATGAAGTTGCGCACCAGCGGGTAGGTCTGGCTCTCCCACTTGCGGCCGGAGAACACCCCGTAATGGCCGACTCCGGCCTGGAGGTGGTGGCTCTTGCGGAAGGGTTTCAGGCCGGTACAGAGGTCGTGCGCCGCCACCGTCTGGCCAACGGCGCAGATGTCGTCGCGCTCGCCCTCCACCGTCATCAGGGCGGTCTTGCGGATCGCCCGCATGTCGATCGGCGCCCCGCGGAAGGTCAGCTTGTTCTGCGCCAGGGTAGCGTCCTGGAACACGGTCTTGACCGTCTCGAGGTAGAATTCCGCCGCGAGGTCGAGGACGGCGAAATACTCGTCGTAGAAGGACTCGATCTGTGCCGCCTTGGCCCTCGCCTCAGGGACACCCTCGCCCTCGGCGAGGTGCCAGAACAGGTCGAGATGGCCGTGCATGTGGCGCGCGGCGTTCATCGACATGAAGGCCCCGACCTGCATGAACCCCGGATAGACCCGCCGCCCGGCCCCGGCATGGCGGCGCGGCACGGTGGCGATCAGGTTGCGCTCGAACCATTCGATCGGCTTCGAGGTGGCGAGCTCGTTGACCTTGGTCGGGTTGATCCGGGTGTCGACCGGGCCGGCCATCAGGGTCATGCTCGCCGGCTGCGCCGCGTTGCGGCTCTCGGCCATCACGGCGGCCGCCGCGAGCGCCTGCACGCAGGGCTGGCACACCGCCACGAGGTGGGCGCCCTCGCCGATCGCCTCCAGGAACTGCACCAGGTGGGCGACGTAATCGTCGAAGCCGAACCGGCCGGCGCTGAGCGGCACGTCGCGGGCATTGTGCCAGTCGGTGATGTAGACGTCGTGGTCGGCGAGAAGCGTGCGCACCGTGCCGCGCAGGAGCGTGCCGAAATGGCCCGAGAGGGGTGCCACCACCAGCACCCGGGGCTGCTCGCTGACCATGTCCTTGCGGAAGCGCAGGAGCGTGCCGAAGGGCGTGGAGAGCACCGGCTCCTCGGTCACCGGCACCTCGCGGTTGCCGATCCGCAGGGTCTCGATCCCGTAGGAGGGCCGCGCATGGGTGAGGCCGGCCCGCATCATCATCCGGGCGGCGGCCGCGATCCAGGTCGCCGCGCCGTAGCCGCCCGTCGTCCAGGGCGCCGCGCCCTGGTGCAGCATCCGCCCCCAGGCGCGGGTGGCGGTGGCGATATCCGACTGGACCTCGAAGGCATCGTACAGCATCGGCCCGGGCTCTCCCTCACGGACACGCGCGGGATGCGGCCCGGCGACAAGCGTAGGGCACCGCTTCCTCCTCCCGCGACCGGACTTTCGGCTGACCGCGAGAGGCATCCCCATGCCGGCGGGATGCGACCCTCGTGCCAAATCTCTCGTCCAACTCTCTCGCGGGGGTAGTCTAGGTGCGGCTGACTTGTGCGAAGATTGCGCCCCTGCGCGCGCGCCGGCCGGCACGTGTCCTTCGGCACGAGTCTTGGATCGCTCGGGTGGGAACCCAGGGGCAGACGGGCCGCGCGACACCGGCCCGGGGAGGAGACGGCATGGCCGAGGCGACGCTGACGATCTCAAGCCGCAACTATTCGTCCTGGTCGCTGCGGGGCTGGCTGCTCTGCCGCATGGCGGGGCTCGACCTCGACGTGGAGGTCCTGTCCGGCGATCCGGCGAGCCGGGCCGAGCTCCTGCACCTCACGCCCTCGTTCCTGGTGCCGCGGCTGACCCACGGCGCGGTGCGGGTCTGGGACGTGCTCGCCATCGCCCAGTACCTGACGGAGATCCGCCCCGAAGCAGGGCTCCTGCCCGCCGACCTCGCCACCCGCTCCTGGTCGCGCTCGATCTCGGGCGAGATGCATGGCGGCTTCATCAACCTGCGCTCGGCCCTGCCGATGAACCTGCGCGCCCGCTACACCGACTTCACGGTCTGGGGCGGCGCCCAGGCCGACATCGCCCGGGTGATCGAGATCTGGCAGGAGGCGCTCGAGGCCCACGGGGGACCCTATCTGTTCGGCGCGCGGCCGGTGGTGGCTGACGCGATGTACGCTCCCGTCTGCACCCGCTTCGTCACCTACGGCGTCGCCCTGCCGCCCGATTGCGCCGCCTACCGCGACACGATCATGGACTGGGACCTGATGCGCGACTGGATCGCCGCGGCCGCCGACGAGCCGGAGGAGATCGAGGAGCTGGACATGGAGTTCTGACACCGTTTTTCCCGAACGTCGAAGAGATGCGAGACTCCTCGATCCCACCCACGACCTCATCCTGAGGTGCGAACGGAGTGAGCCTCGAAGGAGGGCTCCAGAAATCTCGAAGATGACTGGAGCCCTCCTTCGAGGCTGCTTCGCAGCACCTCAGGATGAGGTCGTGGGTGGGATGAACGATGAGAGCGTTCACCCGGATCCGGGGTTCACGACTCAGATCAGCCCCGCCAGCCGCAACCCCACCCCCGCCGCCGCGCAGGCCGCGAGCACCGGGATCATCCCGGCCTTGAACCGGAACACCGCCACGATCGCGGCGAGCGCCAGGGCGAGCGCGTAGGGGTCGACGCTGGCGAGCACCGGCACGTCGAGCGTCAGCGGCCCGACGGTCACCGGGCGCACCGTCCGGAACAGCGTGTGGAGGGCGAACCAGACCGCCAGGTTGAGGATCACCCCCACCACCGCCGCGGTGATCGCCGAGAGCGCGCCGGCCAGCGCCACGTTCCCCCGCAGGCGCTCGACGTAAGGGGCGCCGACGAAAATCCACAGGAAGCAGGGCGCGAAGGTAACCCAGGTGGTGAGCAAGCCCCCGAGCGTGCCGGCGGCGAGCGGCGAGAGCGCCCCGGACGCCCGATAGGCGGCGAGGAAGCCGACGAACTGCGTCACCATGATGAGCGGGCCGGGCGTGGTCTCGGCCATGCCGAGGCCGTCGAGCATCTCGCCCGGCCGCATCCAGCCGTACTGCTCCACCGCCGCCTGCGCCACGTAGGCGAGCGCCGCATAGGCGCCGCCGAAGGTCACCAGCGCCATCTTGGAGAAGAACACGGCGATGCGGGAGAACACGTCGTCGGGCCCCAGCGCCAGGAGGAGCGCGGCGACCGGAACGAGCCAGATCGCCGCCCAGACGGCGAGGGTGGTCAGCGTCTCGCCCCAGGTCGTGCGCTCGCGCGGCAGCGCGTCGTCGCCGAACAGGTAGGGACCGTCGCCCGCTCCCGCCGCGTGACCGCCGCCGGGACGGAAGGCCGGATGCCCGGCCCGGCCGCCGAGAAAGCCGACGAGGCCCGCCGCCACGACGACGAGCGGGAACGGCACGTCGAGGAAAAAAATGCCCACGAAGGCGGCAGCGGCGAGCCCGGCCATCGCCGGACCGCGCAAGGCCCGCCGGCCGATGCGCTGCACCGCTTCGAGCACGATGGCGAGGACCGCGGCCTTGAGGCCGAAGAACAGCCCGGCGACCGGCCCGGCCTCGCCGTAGAGGACGTAGATCCAGCTCAGGGCCATGATGGCGAGAAGTCCCGGCAGCACGAACAGCCCGCCGGCCAACAGGCCGCCCCGGGCCCCGTGCATCAGCCAGCCGACGTAAGTCGCGAGCTGCTGCGCCTCCGGCCCGGGCAACAGGGTGCAGAAGTTGAGGGCGTGCAGGAAGCGGTTCTCGGAGATCCAGCGTTTCTCCTCGACCAGCACCCGGTGCATCACCGCGATCTGCCCGGCCGGCCCGCCGAAGGACAGGGCGGCGACCCGCAGCCAGACCGGCAGGGCCTGCCCCAGGGTGACGGGCCGGGGCGGCGCCCGGTCCAGCGTCGCAGGCTCGATCGTCGTCACGGGGTCGGGCTCTCCGGGGCAGGGATGCCACAGCGTAGCGCGATCGGTCGCGTTGTGCGACAGAGGCCAGCGATTACATCCGGCGGGCGGTCGACCGCCCGGGCGGCGGAAGCCGCCGGCCTCGCGCCGTCGATGATGCACACCGTCAGGTCCCGCGTGAGCAAGCCCAGCAAAGCCCTCCTCACCCCCGAGCGCCGCATGGACGATGTCGAAGCCTCGATCCGGCCGCTCAGCCTCGCCGATTTCACCGGCCAGAGGGCGGCGCGCGCCAACCTCCAGGTGTTCATCGACGCGGCGAAGAAGACCGGTCAGGCCCTCGACCACGTGCTGTTCGTCGGGCCCCCGGGCCTCGGCAAGACGACGCTCGCCCAGATCGTCGCCCGCGAGCTCGGGGTGAACTTCCGCTCGACCTCCGGCCCGGTGATCGCCAAGGCCGGGGATCTGGCCGCGCAGCTCACGAACCTCGAAGAGCGCGATGTCCTGTTCATCGACGAGATCCACCGCCTCAACCCGGCGGTGGAAGAGATTCTCTATCCGGCGATGGAGGATTACCAGCTCGACCTCATCATCGGCGAGGGGCCGGCCGCCCGCTCGGTGAAGATCGAGCTGCCGAAATTCACGCTCGTCGCCGCCACCACCCGGGCTGGCTTGCTCACCACGCCGTTGCGCGACCGCTTCGGCATCCCGGTCCGGCTCGAATTCTACGAGATCGACGAACTCGAACTCATCGTCGGCCGCGGCGCCCGGGTGCTCGGCATCGGCATGGCGCCGGACGGCGCCAACGAGATCGCCAAGCGCGCGCGCGGCACGCCGCGCATCGCCGGGCGGTTGCTGCGCCGGGTGCGCGACTTCGCCATCGTGGAGGACGCCCCCACCATCACCCGGGCCATCGCCGACCGGGCGCTCCGGCTCCTCGACGTCGATCCGGCCGGCCTCGACACGATGGACCGCAAGTACCTGAGCATCATCGCGCATTCGTTCAACGGCGGGCCGGTCGGGGTGGAGACCATCGCGGCGGCGCTCTCCGAGCCCCGCGACGCGATCGAGGAGATCATCGAGCCCTACCTGATCCAGAAGGGCTTCGTGCAGCGCACGCCCCGCGGCCGGGTGCTCACCGCCCACGCCTTCCGCCATCTCGGCCTGCCGGAGCCGAGGCGCGACGGGACCGTGCAGTTCGGGCTGTTCACCGGCGGCGACGAGGATGCGTGAGGCGGGGAGGGGATACCGCCTCTTCACCCGCCGCCGGGTGCTCCAGGGCGCGGGCGCCGTCGCGCTCTCAGGCGTCAGCACCGGCGCCTACGCCACCGGGATCGAGCCCTTTCGCCAGGTCGTGACCCGGTACGCGATCACGGCCAACCCCGCCGCGCCCTGGCCGGCGGGGCTCTCCTTACGCATCGCGGTGCTCACCGACATCCATGCCTGCGAGCCCTGGATGAGCGCGGAGCGCATCGCCGGCATCGTGGATGCGACCAACGCGCTCCAGGCCGATCTCGTGGTGCTGGTCGGCGATTTCGTGGCCGGCCAGCGTTACGTCACCCGCTACGTGCCCGCCGCCGAATGGGCGCCGGTGCTGGGTAAGCTCACGGCGCCGCTCGGCGTCTACGCGGTGCTCGGCAACCACGACTGGTGGGAGGACAAGACCGCCCAGAAGCGCGGCGCCGGACCGACCATCGCCGGCACGGCACTCACCGAGAACGGCATCCGGGTTCTGTCGAACGAGGCCGTGCCGCTCGCGACCCGGGCCGGCCCGGTCTGGCTCGCCGGGCTCGAGGACCAGCTCGCCCTGCTGCCCGCGCGCCGCCGCACCGGCCGCGGGCGGGTCGGCCTGGACGACCTGCCCGCCACCCTGGCGGCGGTGCCCGACGGCGCGCCGATGATCCTGCTGGCGCACGAGCCCGACATCTTCGCCCAGGTGCCGGCCCGGGTGGCGCTGACCCTGTCGGGCCACACCCATGGCGGGCAGATAAGGCTGTTCGGCTGGTCGCCGGTGGTGCCTTCGCGCTATCCCGGCCGCTACGCCTACGGCCATGTCCGCGAGGCGAGCGACCTGGTGATCTCCGGGGGCTTGGGCCTCAGTATCGCGCCGATCCGCATCGGGGTGCCGCCGGAGATCGTGGTGGTGGAGCTGGGGGCGGGGGCGGTCGCTTGATACATTTTTCCACCGAACCCGTTTAAAGTAAAAAGCGCGGGATCCCCTCTCCCGTGTGGGAGAGGGGAAGCGCGCGACTTGTCGGCCTCGGTTCATCGGAGACGCTTCCAGGCGCGACCAGAACGAGATCAAAACGGAATTCTACGTGACCGAACCCATGCCCCCGGACGCCCACGCCCTGCCTTTGCGCGTCTACTACGAGGACACGGATTTCTCCGGCTTCGTCTACCACGCGAGCTACCTGCGCTTCATGGAGCGCGGCCGGACCGAACTCCTGCGCGGCCTGGCCGGCGACCAGTCCGACCTGCATCGGGAGGCGGACGGTCTCGTCTTCGTGGTGCGGCGGATGAGCCTCGACTACCTCAAGCCCGCCCGGATGGACGACGCGCTCACGGTGCTGACCGCGACCCGCGAGCTGCGCGGCGCCTCGATGCATCTCGACCAGGAGGTGCGCCGCGGCGACGAGGTTCTGGTGCGCGCCGAGGTGGTGGTGGCCTGCGTGCGCGACGGACGCGCCGTGCGCCTGCCCGAGGCCCTGCGCCGCACGCTGGCGCGCCGTTGAGCGGTCCCACTCACCATTCCTTAACCCTGCCGGGGGCTTAACTCGCGGCGGGCGAACGCTCTTTCCGGAGCGGCGGCCCATACTTTCGACAGATTCGGGCGCGATCGAACCACGATACGCAAAACCCCGATCCCGGTTGGAGTGCCCGAGGGCCGTTCATCGGCCCGGGACGCGAGGATGAGCCGCATGAATCCCGCCGACGCCGCCCAGGCGATGCCCGTGGTCGAGATCACGATGTTCGGCCTGTTCTGGCAGGCCCACCTCGTCGTCAAGGTGGTGATGCTCGGCCTGCTCGGCTCCTCGATCTGGTGCTGGTCGATCATCGTCGACAAGACGCTGCTGTTCCGCCGCACCAAGGCGGAGATGGACGCCTTCGAGGAGGAGTTCTGGTCCGGCCGGCCGCTGGAAGAACTGTTCCGCGCCTACAACGACAAGCCGGCGACCGGGCTCGCCGCCCTGTTCGTCGCCGCGATGCGCGAATGGCGCCGCTCCTACGAGGGCTCCGGCCGCTCGATCCGCAGCCTCGGCCAGCGGATCGACAAGGTGCTCGACGTGACGATCCAGCGCGAGGTCGAGCGGCTGGAATCGCGCCTGCTGTTCCTGGCCTCGATCGGCTCGGCCGGCCCGTATATCGGCCTGTTCGGCACGGTGTTCGGCATCATGACGGCGTTCACGTCGATCGCCGCCTCGAAGAACACCTCGCTGGCGGTCGTGGCGCCCGGCATCGCCGAGGCCTTGTTCGCCACCGCGATCGGCCTGTTCGCGGCGATTCCCGCGGTGCTCGCCTACAACAAGCTCCAGGCCTCGGTCGCCAAGGCGCAAGGGCGTCTGGAGGGCTTTGCCGACGAGTTCTCGGCGATCCTGTCGCGCCAGATCGACGAGCGCATGGCCCTGGCGGCCTGAACCTTGAGCCTCTTCAGGAAGGATCGAGCCCGATGAGCATGGCCTCCGGAGCGGCACAGGGCGGCGGGCGCCGTCGGCGCGGCCGGCGGAGCGGCGGCGCGATCAACGAGATCAACATGACGCCGTTCATCGACGTCGTGCTGGTGCTCCTGATCATCTTCATGGTCGCCGCCCCGATGATGACGGTCGGCGTGCCCCTCGACCTGCCGCAGACCAAGGCCGCGCCGCTCAACCAGGATTCGAAGCCGATTACCCTCTCGATCCGCCAGACCGGCCAGGTCTTCCTCGGCGAGGACGAGCTCACCGACGACACCATCGTCGCCAAGCTCTCGTCGACCGCCAAGGACGGGTTCGAGGAGCGGGTGTTCGTGCGCGGCGACAAGCGGGTCGATTACGGCCGCGTCGCTCAGGTGATGGCGATCGTGACGGGCGGCGGCTTCAAGAAGGTCGCCCTCGTGACCGAGCCCGACCAGCGTTAGTAGGGCGGGGTTCTTCCGGTGGCGTTTCCCTTCGACAGGTCCGAGCCCGGCGTCTGGGTCTCGGCCGGCGCGCACGTGGTGCTGATCGGCTTGGCGCTCTTCGCCGCCGCCTCGCACACGCTGCCGCAGGCCGAGGAGGGCGTGCCGGTCGAGGTCATCACCGAGAACCAGTTTTCGGAGTTGACCAAGGGCCAGCGCGACGGCGACGCCCCGGCCAAGAGCCCGCGCGCCGACCGTGTCGCCGACAAGCAGCAGGAGAACGATCCCGGCGAGGCCAAGGCCAACGTGCCGACCCCGCCGACGCGCCCGCCCGAGATCAAGGTCGCCAACGCCGAGGAGATGCCGACGCCGCCCCTGCGCCCGGCCCTCGAGCAGCCCGAACCCGCCCCGATGCCACCGGCCCGCCCCGACACCGCCAAGGCTGACGCTGCAAAGGCCGATGCCGAGAAGGCCGCGGCGGCTGCCGCAGCCGCCGCCGAGAAGGCCAAGGCGGAGGCAGAGGCGCGCGCCGAAGCCAAGGCGGAAGCCGAGCGCGAGGCCAAGGAGGCCGCCAAGGAAGCGGCCCGCGAGGCCGCCAAGGAGGCGGCGAAGGCCGCAGCCAAGGAAGCGGCGAAGGAAGCAGCCAAAGCGGCGGCCGAGAAGGCGGCGGCCGTGGCCGCCAAGGAAGCTGCAAAGGCCGCGGCGGAGAAGGCGGCGGCCGAGAAGGCCGAGGCCGAGGCGATCCGGCGCGAGGAACTGGCCGAGGCCAAGGCAGCGGCCGAGAAGGCCGCCGCCGAGAAGGCGGCGGCGAAGGCCAAGGCCGAAGCCAAGGCCCGCGCCGACGCCGAGGCGAAAGCGAAGGCCGAGGCCAAGGCGGAAGCCGAGGCCGAAGCGAAGGCGAAGGCTCAAGCGGACGCCGAGGCGAAGGCCAAGGCAGTCGCCGAGGCCAAGGCGAAGGCGGACGCCAAGGCGCGCGCCGAGGCCAAGGCCGAAGCGGAGGCCCGGAAAGCCGAGGCGGAAGCGAAGGCCGAGGCCGAAGCCGAGGCGAAAGCGCAAGCCAAGGCGGACGCCGAGGCCAAGGCCCACGCCGCCGCGGAGGCCAGGGCCAAGGCGGAGGCCGCCGCGAAGGCCAAGGCCATGGCGGACGCGAAGGCCAAGGCCGCTGCCGAGGCCAAGGCCAGGCGCCAGGCCGAGCTCGCCGCCAAGTTCAATTCGGGCTCGATCCGCGACATGCTGGCCTCGCACGGGCCGTCGCAATCGACCGGCGCCACCGGCCGCGAGGTGCAGCGCACCGCCGCCCTCGGAGCCGCGACCGGCACGTCGCAGCGCCTCAACCCGAGCCAGCGCGACGCCCTGGTCGGCCTGCTCCAGCAGCAGATCGAGCGCTGCTACTCGGCGCCGCCCGGCGCCGCGCAGGGGATCGTGCTGCCGCAGCTCGACATCCGCCTGAACCCCGACGGGTCGCTCACCACCGAACCGCGCATCCTGCGCGCCGGCGGCAGTGCGGTCGATCGCTCGATCGCCGAGGCCGCGGTGCGGGCGGTGCGGCGCTGCGCGCCCTTCCGCATCCCGTCCCAGTTCGCCCCGTTCTACAACGACTGGCGGGTCATCAACGCCGAGTTCGAGCTGCCGCGGGCCTAAAACTCCTGCCGGCCGCCTGCCTCACCCCACGATGGACGTCCCTTCCATGCACTCCCCCTCGCGATTGCGTTCCGCGCTCGCCGCATTCCTGTGGCTGTGCCTCGCCGCTTGCTTCGCCTCGCCGGCGCAGGCGCAGCTCAACCTGCGCATCGGCCCCGGCGGCGCCTTCCAGCCGATGCCGATCGCCATCGCCGACTTTTCCGGCGATCCGAGCCTCGGGCCGACCCTGTCGGGCATCGTCACCAACAACCTGAAGCGCTCCGGCTACTTCACCCCGGTCGAGAAGGCGCGCTTCCCCGAGAGCCCGAACTTCGACGCCGCGCCCAACTTCGCCGCCTGGAAGGATATGGGCGTGCAGGGCCTCGTCACCGGCCGGGTCATCCGCGACGGGTCGGGCCGGCTCAAGGCCGAGTTCCGGCTGTGGGACGTGCTGTCGGGCCAGCAGATGATCGGCCAGCAATATGCCGGCGACGGCGCCAATGCGCGCCGCATGGGCCACCTGATCTCGGATGCGGTCTACACCAAGATCACGGGCATCGGCGGCTTCTTCGACACCCGCGTCGCCTTCGTCGACGAATCGGGCTCGAAGGAGCACCGCCGCAAGCGCCTCGCCATCATGGACCAGGACGGCGCCAACGTGCGGTATCTCACGAGCGGCGAGGCCTCGGTGGTGGCGCCGCGCTACTCGCCCTCGACCCAGGACATCACCTACATGGCCCAGGTCACCGGCCAGCAGCCGAGGGTGCAGGTGATCAACCTCTCGACCGGCGCCCGCCAGGTGATCCCGACCAACGCCGAGATGAGCACCAGCCCGCGCTTCTCGCCGGACGGGCGCCGCCTGGTGATGAGCGACCAGGATGGCGGCAATGCCAGCATCTACGTGATGGACCTCGCCTCCAAGGCGCAGACCCGGATCACCAACGCTAACGCCATCGACACCTCGCCGTCCTTCTCGCCGGACGGGCGCGAGATCGTGTTCGAATCCGACCGCGGCGGCCAGCAGCAGGTCTACGTCATGGGCGCCGACGGCTCGAACCCGCGCCGCCTGACCTTCGGCGACGGCTCGGCCTCGCAGCCGGCCTGGTCGCCGCGGGGCGACTACATCGCCTTCACCCGCCAGCGGAAGGGCTCCTTCGCGATCTGCATCATGAAGCCCGACGGCACGGGTGAGCGCGTGCTGACGGAAGGCTTTCACAACGAGGGCCCGACCTGGGCGCCGAACGGCCAGTACCTGATCTTCTTCCGCGATCCCGGCGGCCAGGCCGGCGGCAAGCTCTACATGGTCGACATCACCGGCAAGGTCGAGCAGCCGGTCCCGACGCCGTCCTATGCGTCCGACCCGACCTGGTCGCCGCTGATCGACGCGCAGAAGTAAAGATGGTGCCGGTCACGGCAGTGGCCGGGCACGAGTGTTCGCATCTCTCGACATTCATGAGGCTCCATCCCATCCACGACCTCATCCTGAGGTGCTGAGCGATCTTCGATCGCTCAGCCTCGAAGGAGGGCTCCAGAAGCCTCTGCGGCAACTGGACATCTCCTTCGAGGTCAGTCGATCTTCGATCGATCGACACCTCAGGAATGAGGTCGGGGGTGGGATGAATGCTGTGCGCTCCTCGGCGGAAAGCGGAACGCTGCCCGCCTCATCCTGAACCGCATGGGTGTCTGGATTCCGGGTTCCGCTGCGCGGCCCCGGAATGACGAGGAGGGTGTTCGATCGACAGAAGAAAATCAATCAGTCCAACAGCAAGAAGAGCGCCGCGGGCGAACAAAAACCCGCCGCGCGACCGTGACTTATGCCAATGGCCCGAGATGCTGACGCATCGATTCGATCTCGGGCAGGCCCGAGACCGACGGGGCCATTGACCCATCTCGATTTTTCGATGTCAAGCCAGAGGCTTGGCAAAAATTCGAGAACGGAATCAAAGGTCGTTTCCAACGACCGTTGGTATCACTCAAGGCTCAACGCCACGAACCGCACCTCGCCATCCTTGTTCGAGACGAGGAGCAACGCCGACTTCCGTCCGTCCTTCTTGATCTGGTCGATGCGGCGGGTCACGTCGGCCGGCGAGGTCACGGCCTCCTGGCCGACCTCGACGATCACGTCGCCGGCCTGGATGCGCTTGTCGGCGGCGTTGGAATTCGGGTCGACCCGGGTGACCAGCACGCCCTTGACGCTCTCCTTGACCCCGAAGCGCTTGCGCGACTCGTCCGAGAGGCCGGTGAGGTTGAGCCCCAGCGCCTGACGGGTGACGTCGGCCTCCGGCTGCGGCCGGTTGAGGGCGGCCTGCGTTTGCGGCTTGTCGCTGTCCTCCAGGCGGCCCAGCGTGACCTGCTTGGTCTGCTCCTGGCCCTTGCGGATCGTGGTCACATCGACGACCTTGCCGACCGGGGTCGAGGCGACGATGCGGGGCAGGTCGCTCGAACTCTTGACCTCGACGCCGTTGAACTTGGTGATCACGTCGCCGACCTCGAGGCCGGCGGTCTTGGCCGGGCCCTTCTCGTCGACGCCGGCGATCAGCGCGCCGCGGCCGCCGCCCTTGAGGCCGAGCGCCTCCGCCGTGGTGTCGTCGACGTTCTGGATCCGCACGCCGAGCCAGCCGCGGCGGACCTCGCCGAACTGGCGCAGCTGGTCGATCACCGGGCTGGCGGTGGAGGTCGGGACGGCGAAGCCGATGCCGACCGAGCCGCCGGTCGGCGACAGGATCGCCGTGTTGATGCCGATCACCTCGCCGTCCATGTTGAACAGCGGACCGCCGGAATTGCCCTTGTTGATGGCCGCGTCGGTCTGGATGTAGTTGTCGTAGGGGCCCGACTCGATGTTGCGGCCCCGGGCCGAGACGATGCCGGCCGAGACCGAGCCGCCGAGGCCGAACGGGTTGCCGATCGCGATGACCCAGTCGCCCGGCCGCATCTTGTCGGAATCGCCGAGCGGCACCGACTTCAGCGGCCGGTCCGGATCGGGCTTCACCCGCAGCACCGCGAGGTCGATCTTCGAATCCTTGCCGATGATCTCGGCCTTCAGCTTGCGGCCGTCATGCAGGATCACTTGGATGTCGTTGGCGTCGCCGATGACGTGGTTGTTGGTGACCACGATGCCGGACGAATCGATGATGAATCCGGAGCCGAGCGAGTTCGAGCGGCGCGGTGCCCGCGGCTGGCTCTCGCCCCCGCCGCCACCCTGGCCGCGGCGGTTGAAGAATTCCTCGAACAGGTCCTCGAACGGCGTGCCCGGCGGCAGCTGCGGCATGGTGCGGCCACGCGCCTCGACGGTGGTGGAGGCCGAGATGTTCACCACCGCATCCGTCACCTGCTCGGCGAGGTCGGCCAGCGAGGCGGGACCCTTGGCCAGCGCGACGCTCGGCAAGGCGGCCGTGCCGACGGAGAGCGCGAAGAGGGCCCCCGCGAGAGCGGGCAGGCGCCGTCTCGCGAAGGCGGGGTTACGGCGCGAGGAAGCGGCCATCTGGGAACCTCGTTGGGCAGGATCGTCGTCAAAACGGTTCGGGCCCGGAAGCGGGGGGCGGCGTTCCACCCCGTCCGCATCATGGCCCGGACAATCCCGGCGACCGGGCCGGGAATCCCCTTAAGATCGTCTCCCGGCGAACCGGTTCAAGTCCCGGCGGATCGCCTCGGCCCAAGGACCAGCTTAACGGCCAGCGGAAGGGTGTGCCGAAGGATCGGTTTGGGAGTCAGCCGAGCAGCAGGCGCACCACGCCGACCACGACGACGCCGGCAGCGGCCGAGAGGAGGCCGACGAGACGCATCCGCTCCATCGGGGTCTGGGAGGCTTCCTGCATCGCCCGACGCATCGCCCCCGGGAAGGCGGCGCAGAGCAGGCCCTCGATGGCCAGCGCCAAGCCGAGGGCGGCGACGAGATCCTTCACGGCAGGACACCGCGCGCCCGCCCGCGGGCGGGCCCTTGCGCCTGTCCTGTTCCCCCCTGCGGTCGCATCTTGTTGGTCTCCGCGGCACGGCAGGCCCGGGGCCCGCCGTCACAAAAGCGCGCCCCGCCGGGGCGGGGCGCTCGGGTATCGTCGCGTATCGGCGTCCGCTGAGGCGGAGGGGCGCCGGCCTACTGGCCGGCCGCCGGAGCCGCGGCGGGGCGGGCCCGCCCCTGCGGGTCGTTGAAGTAGCGGAAGAACTCCGAGCCGGGGCTGATCACCAGCCGCGTGTCGGACCCGCTCAGGCCCTTCTCGTAGGCCTGCATCGACCGGTAGAAGGCGAAGAAGTCCGGGTCCTGCCCGAAGGCGTCGGCGAGGATGCGGTTGCGGTCCGCCTCGCCCTGGCCTCGGAGCTGGTCGGCCTTCTGGTTCGCCTCGGCGAGGAGCACGGTCACGTCGCGGTCGGCCTTGGCCTTGATGGTCGCCGCCACCTGGTTGCCGTTGGCGCGCAGATCCGCCGCCTCGCGCTCGCGCTCGGTCCGCATCCGCTGGTAGACCGCCTGCGAGTTCGCCGCCGGCAGGTCGACCCGGGTCAGGCGCAGGTCGACGATCTCGATGCCGAGATTCTTCGCCTGCCGGTTCACGTCCTCCTGGATGCGGTTCATCAGGCCCTCGCGCTGGGTCCGCACGATCGCGTCCCGCGAGGCGCTGGCGAGCACGTTGCGCATCGCCGCGTTGGTGAAGCTGGACAGGCGCTGGTTGGCGACCTGGATGTTGTTCACCGACTGGTAGAAGCGCAGCGGGTCGACGATCTTGTAGCGGGCGAAGGCGTCGACCTCGAGGTTCTGGCGGTCGGCCGAGAGAACGGTCTGCACCGGCAGGTCGAGGTCGAGCAGCCGCTTCTCGAACAGCACGACGCTCTCGACGAACGGCACCTTGAAGTACAGGCCCGGCTTGTCGGTGCCGGCCTGGTTCAGGACGGTGCGGACGCCGCCGAACCGCAGCACCAGGGCCTGCTGGGTCTGGCCGACGGTGAAGGCCGCGGCGTAGACCATCACCAGGACGAGGACGCCGAGGACGACGGCGCCGGTGCGAAGCGCGTTGCCGTTCATCGCGCGCTCCCCTGAGCCGAGCTCCCTTGGGCAGCGTTACCCGGACGGGCCGTGTTGGCGAATTCCTGCAGCGGCAGGACCGGCAGCACGCCGGCCGCCGCGGCACCGGCACCCGCCGTGCCGCCCTGGTCGATGATCACCTTGTTCACGCCGCCCAGCACCTTCTCCATGGTGTCGAGGAACATCCGCTCGCGGGAGACCGCGGGCGAGAGCTTGTAGGAGTCGTAGACCTCGCGGAAGCGCGCGGCCTGGCCGGTCGCCTCGGCGGTGGCCTGGGACTTGAAGGCCTCGGCCTGCTGCTGGATCTGCGAGGACCGGCCACGGGCCTCGGGCACCACGCGGCTGGCATAGGTCTCGGCCTCGTTGCGGGCGCGGGCGGCGTCCTGCTGGGCCGCGTTCACGTCGACGAAGGCCTGGCGCACCTCGGCCGGCGGGCTCACGCCCTGGAGCTGGACCACGTTGATCAGCACGCCGGCGCCGTAGGAATCGAGCGCCTTCTGGATGATCTGCTGCACCTCCTGCGCCACGCTCGACTGCTCGGTGGTCAGGATCGCCTGGATCTGGCGCCGTCCCACCACCTCGCGCATCGCGCTCTCGGCCACCGACTTGATGGTGCCCTCGGGGTTCTGGAGGTTGAACACGAAGTCCTCGGCCTTGGCCGGGTTCACGCGCCACTGCACGTCGAAGTCGATGTCGACGATGTTGTCGTCGCCGGTGAGCATCAGGCTCTCCTCGGGCACGTCCCGGGAGCGCTGGGCGCCGACGCCCGAGCGGTAGCCGATCTGGATGCTGCGCGACTCGCCGACATTCGGCTTGACCACCGCGCCGACCGGGTAGGGGAAGTTCCAGCGCAGGCCCTCGCCGGACTGGCCGGTATAGCGCCCGAACACCGTGTTGATGCCGACCTGGCTCGGCAGCACCGTGTACCAGCCGGTCATCAGCCACAGCACCAGCACGACCAGCACCGCCAGCACCGCGCCCTTGGTGCCGACCGAGCCGCCGCCGGGGATCAGGGTCTTCAGACGGTCCTGGCTGCGGCGCAAGAGGTCCTCGAGGTCCGGCGGCTGGTTGCCGCCGCCCGAGCCCCCGCCGCCCCACGGGCCGCCACCGCCACCGCCGCCGGAGCCGCCCCCCCAGGGACCGCCGCTATTGCCGCCGCGATTGCCCCAGGGACCGCCCCCGTTGCCGCCGCCGCCACTGCCGCCGCTCTGATTGCTCCAAGGCATGCTCGCCCACGTCCTTTCCCGGCCGGCACGCCCCGCGCTGTCTCTCGCGTCCCGCGCGGCACTCGCATTGCACTGGCACTCGCTCCTCAGCGATATCGGCTGAGCCCCCGGCGAAAGCAACCACCGGCGCGGCTCCAATTCTCAAGGTTTGTGCCCCGCTGCGGGAGTTCCATCGCCGCACCCGGGAACTTGAGATGGATTCGTCGTCTCGGACGTATCGGAACAGGGACTCACCGGCTCACCGCGCGAGCGTCACGAAGCGGAAGCCGTGCTCGTCCTCGGGCCCGGCCGGATGCGCCTCCGCCGCGACCTCGCGGAAATCCGGCGGGATCGTGGGGAAATGGGCATCCCCTTCGGGCGCGACGTCGACCTCGGTGAGGTGGATGCGATCCGCATGAGGCAGGGCGAGCGCGTAGATCTCGGCCCCGCCCGCCACCATCACCTCGTCCGCTCCCGCGGCGAGGCGCAGGGCATCCTCCCACCCGGAGGCCCGCTCGGTGTCGGGCGCCGTCCAGGCGGGATCGCGGGTCATGACGATCACCCGCCGCCCCGGCAGCGGCCGGCCGATCGAGTCCCAGGTCTTGCGCCCCATCACCACCGGCTTGCCCATGGTGAGGGCCCGGAAGCGCCGCAGGTCGCTGCGCAGGCGCCAGATCAGCGCATTGTCGCGGCCGATGACGCCGTTCCTCGCGACGGCGACGATCAGGGTGACGGTGGGCGGAGCCATCGTCACACCGCCACCGGCGCCCGGATCGCCGGGTGCGGGTCGTAGCCCTCGATCGCGATGTCGTCGTAGCGGAAATCGAACAGCGAGCGCACCGAGGGGTCGAGGCGCAGGCGGGGCAGGGGGCGGATCGCGCGGGACAGCTGCTCGCGGGCCTGGGTCAGGTGGTTGGAATAGAGGTGCGCGTCGCCGAGCGTGTGGACGAAGTCGCCGGGGGCGAGATCGAGCACCTGCGCCATCATGTGGGTGAGGAGCGCGTAGGAGGCGATGTTGAACGGCACGCCGAGAAACACGTCGGCCGAGCGCTGGTAGAGCTGGAGCGAGAGCCGCCCGTCCGCGACGTAGAACTGGAACAGGCAGTGGCAGGGGGCCAAAGCCATGCGGTCGAGGTCGGCCGGGTTCCAGGCCGAGACGACGAGCCGGCGCGAATCCGGGTTGCGGCGGATCTCGTCGAGCACCCAGGCGATCTGGTCGACGCTGCCGCCGTCGGGCTTGGCCCAGCTCCGCCATTGCCGGCCGTAGACCGGGCCGAGATCGCCGTGCTCGTCGGCCCACTCGTCCCAGATCGTCACGCCGTTCGCCTGGAGATACGCGACGTTGGTGTCGCCGGCCAGGAACCACAGCAGCTCGTGGATGATCGACTTCAGGTGCAGCCGCTTGGTCGTCACCAGGGGAAATCCCTCGGCGAGGTCGAAGCGCATCTGGTGGCCGAACACCGACAGGGTGCCGGTCCCGGTGCGATCGTGCTTCTCGACGCCGTCGTCGAGGATGCGCTGGAGGAGGTCGTGGTAGGGGCGCATGGCGGACATCCTCCGCGTGACAACGGCCCGGGGCGCCGCGCGGCGCCCGGCGGGCTCCAACTCTGACCTGTGCCCGGCCGGAAAAACGGTTCCCGGCCGCGCAAGGTCGGCACGATAACGCGTCCCCGGGCCGAATCGCAGCGCCGGATTCGAGAATCAGCCGGTACTCCACACCCGCGCCAGCACCACCGCGCCGTTGCTCGCGGCGTGGAGCGCGATGCAGGGCCACAGGCTCCCGGTCCAGAGCCGCATCAGCCCGAGCGCCACCCCGAGGGGCAGGACCGAGACCGGCTGCAACAGGCCCCGCTCGGCATGGCAGAGCACGAACACTGCCGTCGCCACGGCGACCGTCGCCGCCGGGGCGAGGTGTCGCGCCAGGCGCCCGAACAGGTCGCCGCGAAACAGCATCTCCTCGGCGAGCGGCGCCAGCACCACCAGCCAGAGCGTCCAGGCCAGAAAAACCTCGCCGGAGAGGAAGGGCGACAGGCGCCAGGCCCGGACGGGCATCTGCCCAGAGAGCAGCAGCAGCCCGGCCGTCCAGGCGACCTGGAGCGGCGGCCAGGCAAGCAGGAGCCAGGCGGCGCGGCGGGGCAGGGCGGGTCGCGTGAAGCCGAGAGGCTTGCCGGGGCGCAGGCGGATCGCCGCGAGGAGCAGGAGCGCCAGGGCCGCATGCGGCAGCACCGTGAGGGCGAGCACGGCCCGCTCGTTCCCGCTCAGGGACGGGAAGGGCAGGAGGCCCGGCGGCAGGGCGGGCAGGCGGCCGAGCCCGGCCACCGCCGCGAGGACGAAGCCGAAGGCGGCGAGCTGGAGCAGCACCGCCCGCAGGATCGCGGCGGCGACGCCGAGCCAGGGCGCGCGCCGTCGGGAACCGGCGGGTCCGGATGGCGCCGGCGCATCACTTCGCGAAACGGTCGCAGAATGGTGCGGGGCGGGCTTCAAAAGCGGCACGGGACCCTCTATATTCCCCCTTGCCGGTCGCGAGGCCGGCTATGGCGATAAACGTTCTTCGGAATAAACCTATCGGACCCGGGGGCGGTACCCGGCGCCTCCACCCAAGCCCGGAACGGCCCGTTCGGTTCGGGCTTCGGCGGGGGCGAAATAGGATCGACGAGGGCGTAAAGGTAGAGCTTTCGCTCGGCATGGTTCCGCCGTTATCGGGCCAATGCAATAGTTGCCAACGACAACTTTGCTCCGGTGGCGGTGGCCGCGTAAGCGGTCCCCAATACCAAACGAAGTCCTAGCGGGTAGCACTGCATAGGCGGGGTTCGGAGGCACCTGGCAACAGAAGCCTCCACTCGAATTCCCTCCCCGCGAGCGATGCGGCGCCAGGCAACGGTTGATGGCAGACGATCTGATTCGCTACGATCTCCTGGTGCAGGATGCCCTGCGCAACGTCGTGCGCAAGGTACTGGGCGATGCGGCACGCGACGGCCTGGCCGGCGAGCACCATTTCTACGTCTCGTTCCGGACCGATTATCCCGGCGTGCGGATCTCGCAGCGCCTGCGGGAAAAATACCCGCAGGACATGACGATCGTCCTGCAGCATCAGTTCTGGGACCTCGGCGTCACCGAGCACACCTTCGAGGTCGGCCTGTCCTTCTCCGGCGTGCCGGAGCGGCTGCTGGTGCCGTTCGAGGCGGTGACCGGCTTCTTCGACCCCTCGGTGCAGTTCGGTCTCAAGTTCGAGCTGAACGACGGCACGGCCTCGACCGAGGATGCGGCACCGGCCGGCACGACCTCCCTGCGGGCGATCCGCGGTGCCGGCTCCGAGCCGAGCGAGGCGCTGCCGAAGATCCCGGCGATCGGCAGCAACCTGCCGAAGATCGTGCCTGCCGCCAAGGCCGAGGCCAAGCCGCAGGGCAAGGACGCGACCGGCAAGGACGAGTCCGATAGCGAGGCGAAGCCCGACGAGGCCGCCGAGCGCACCGATGCCCCGCAGGAGGGCGCCTCGGTGGTCAGCCTGGACGCGTTCCGCAAGAAGAGCTGACGCGCGAGGGCGGTTTCGCCCTTCCGGGTTCGCGGGAGTGAAGCATGAGGCCCGCCCGCGGGCGCGTGCCTTGCGCGGACACGCGATCGATCTTCGGTCAGGCCGTTGCGGTCGCGTACCGACTCCGCGTCGGTGTAAAGTGGCGCGCGGCGGTTCAGGGCCTGTTCGAGCGAGCCGACTGAACTCAGCCCCTCCATCGTGATCCCCAGGGTTGCGCAGCGCACGGCACGCGACACAGCAGGTCGCGCAGTGCGAGAGCGACGGCCGCCGCGCACGGAACCCTCCCCCCTCTGTGCAGGGCTGTCCGGGGACAAGAAGAGCGCGGGTAATCTCCTCTCCCCGCGGGCGGGGAGAGGGCTTCATCCCCCTTGTCGGGGATGAAGCAAGCGGAGGCGCAGCCGAAGCGAGGGTGAGGGGGTCTCGCCGGAAGAGTCTCCTCCGGAAACACCCCCTCACCATCGCTGCGAACCTGCGGTTCGCTGCTCCCTGAGCCTCTTCGGAGCTCAGGCCTCTCCCCGACCGCGGCGGGGCTGTCCGGGGAAAATCCCTTTCAAAACCAGGCGCGGGATCCCCTCTCCCGTGTGGGAGAGAGGTAGGGGCGATCGAAGATCGCGCGAGGGTGCTACGGTTCCACAGAAGCCTCGGACCGTCCCGCTGCCAGCACCACGTTCAGCGCTCTGCACGGAAGCGTGTCACCCTCACCCCCGGCCCCTCTCCCACACGGGAGAGGGGAGGCGCGCCATCCCTTTCCCCGGACAGCCCTGCCTCTGCGGGGGAGGGTTGGGCTGGGGAAGCCTTGCGACCGAGAAAGCATCAAATACCATCAGTATTGAGCTGAACGAGCGTTGTTCAGCTGACCTTGGCCGCACGTCATTGTCATGCACTGCACGTGCAGCAGAACACAGACGCTATAATCGCTGAGATTTTAGAAGGGGCCGGGCCGCATTCCAACTCGTCCTGCACCGTCAGCGATTCTAGATTGTGTTGCGCGTCCCATCAGGTCCGGGCTCTCGACTTCGTCGAGCCCCGGGATGACCATCGAGAGATCGTGGCGAGCGCGCCGGATCGTCGGCCCAGACAGGGGCAAGAACTCTCGACGGGAGCACGCGGCGGACGCCTTCCGCGACGGCGGCCGCCCCCACTCAGCGCGATTCCCGCTTCTCCAAAGCCGTCTTCACCTGCTTCAGCTGGTCGAACACCGCGCTCGGCGTCGTGCCGAAGAAGGCGAAGCCTGCATTGACCGACCAGTAGCAGGCGAACAGGATCACCGGCACCAGGATCCAGCCCAGGATCTCCTCGCCGATCTTGCGGCGGCGGCGGCGCTGCCGGCGCTTCTCGCGCCCGGTCAGCTTCGGGGAGGGCGGGGTCACCGTCGCGGCCGGGGCGAGGGGGCCCTCGTTGAGATCTCCGCTCATGGGATTCTCTCACGTCCTCTGACGCGGGGGCTTGCGAACCCTCGCGTGTCCATCCATCGCCCCGCGACAGCTCAAGGAGCCGGGGCCTCAAATGCGCATCCCGGCGGGGAGTCCCCGCCGGGATGCGCACGTCTCGCGAAGCCTCATACACGGGAGGCGGTCCGGGATCGAGGGGGCTACCCCCGATCCGCCGGGTCAGGCCCGAACCAGCGGCACCTTCGGCACCGTGCGGACCCCGCCCTCGCCGCCGCCCGAGCCGCCATCCTTCGGCTTCTTCGGCGCGGCGCGCGGGCGCTTCTGCTTCTTCGCGGCGTTCTTGGCCGCCTTCTTGGTCGCGTCCGTCACGTCCTTCTCGGGGCGCGGCATCACCGGGCCGGCCGGAAAGACGAAGCCGAGGCTCGGCTTCTCGCCGTCGGGCCGCTTGACGATCACCCGGACGGCGCCGCCGTCCTTGAGCTTGCCGAACAGCACCTCGTCGGCGAGCGGGGTCTTGATGGTCGACTGGATCAGGCGGGCCATCGGGCGGGCGCCCATGGCCTCGTCGTAGCCGTTCTCGACCAGCCAGTCCCGCGCCTCGTCGGAGAGTTCGATGGTGACGTTGCGGTCGGCGAGCTGCGCCTCGAGCTGGAGCACGAACTTGTCGACGACCTTGGCCACGACGGTCTTCGGCAGATGGCCGAAGGACACGGTCGCGTCGAGGCGGTTGCGGAATTCCGGGGCGAACAGGCGGTTGATCGCCTCCTGGTCGTCGCCGGTGCGCTTGTTCTGCGTGAAGCCGAACGCCGCCTTGGCGAGGTCGGCCGCGCCCGCATTCGTCGTCATGATGATGATGACGTTGCGGAAATCGACCTGCTTGCCGTTATGGTCGGTGAGCTTGCCGTGGTCCATCACCTGCAACAGGATGTTGAACAGGTCCGGGTGGGCCTTCTCGATCTCGTCGAGCAGCAGCACGCAATGCGGGTGCTGGTCGATGCCGTCGGTGAGGAGGCCGCCCTGGTCGAAGCCGACATAGCCCGGAGGGGCGCCGATCAGCCGTGAGACGGTATGCCGCTCCATGTATTCCGACATGTCGAAGCGCAGCATCTCGACGCCGAGGCTCGACGCCAGTTGCTTGGCCGCCTCCGTCTTGCCGACACCGGTCGGGCCGGCGAACAGGTAGGCGCCGATCGGCTTGTCGGGATCGCGCAAGCCCGCCCGGGCGAGCTTGATCGAGGCGGTGAGCGCGTCGATGGCGGCGTCCTGGCCGTAGACCACCCGCTTCAGGTTGTCGGTGAGATGCGCCAGCACCTCCGCGTCGTCCTTCGAGACGGTCTTCGGGGGGATCCGGGCCATCGTGGCGATGGTCGCCTCGATCTCCTTGACGCCGATCGTACGCTTGCGGCGGCCTTCCGGCACCAGCATCTGCGAGGCGCCGGTCTCGTCGATCACGTCGATCGCCTTGTCCGGCAGCTTGCGGTCGTTGATGTAGCGGGCCGACAGCTCGACCGCGGCCTTCACGGCCTCGGTCGTGTACTTGAGCTTGTGGAACTCCTCGAAGGAGGGGCGCAGGCCCTTGAGGATCTCGATCGCATCCGGGATCGACGGCTCGTTGACGTCGATCTTCTGGAAGCGGCGCACGAGCGCCCGATCCTTCTCGAAGTACTGGCGGTACTCCTTGTAGGTGGTCGAGCCGATGCAGCGTAAGGACCCGGAGGCCAAAGCCGGCTTGAGCAGGTTCGAGGCATCCATCGCGCCGCCCGAGGTTGCACCGGCGCCGATCACCGTGTGGATCTCGTCGATGAACATGATGGCGTTGGGATGCGCCTCGATCTCCTTCATCACCTGCTTGAGGCGCTCCTCGAAGTCGCCCCGATAGCGGGTGCCGGCAAGCAGCGTGCCCATGTCGAGGGAGAAGACGGTTGCGTCCGCCAGGACCTCCGGCACCTCGTGCTGGATGATCTTGCGGGCGAGCCCTTCCGCGATCGCGGTCTTGCCGACGCCGGGATCGCCGACGAGCAGCGGGTTGTTCTTCTGCCGGCGGCACAGGACCTGGATCGTGCGCTGGACCTCGGTCTCGCGGCCGATCAGCGGGTCGATCTTGCCCTCGCGGGCCTTCTTGTTGAGGTTGACGCAATAGGCGTCGAGCGCGTCACCCTTCTTCTTCTGGCCGCCGCGCTCGTCCTCGGCCCCGCTCGGACGTTCCGTCGGACCCTCCTCGTCGGCGCCGCGCACCGGCTTGCCCTCGGACAGGCCGGGGCGCTTGGCGATGCCGTGGCTGATGTAGTTGACCGCGTCGTAGCGGGTCATGTCCTGCTCTTGCAGGAAGTAGGCGGCGTGGCTCTCGCGCTCGGCGAAGATCGCCACCAGCACGTTGGCGCCGGTAACCTCCTCTCTCCCCGAGGACTGCACGTGGATCACCGCGCGCTGGATCACGCGCTGGAATCCCGCCGTCGGCTTGGCGTCCTGCCGGCCGTCGCCCGTGAGGTTGGCGAGCTCGGTGTCGATGTACTCGACGAGGTTGCGCTTCAAGAGGTCGACGTCGACGTTGCAGGCCCGCATGACCGCCGCCGCGTCCTGGTCGTCGACCAGGGCGAGCAGGAGATGCTCGAGCGTGGCGTATTCGTGTCGGCGCTCGCCGGCCAGCGCCAGGGCGCGGTGAAGAGCTTGTTCTAGGCTGCGTGAGAAGCTGGGCAAAGCGGGCCTCTTTGCTGGTGCCTGTCTTGGTTGGCGCTTATTTCTTTTCCATGACGCATTGCAGAGGATGTTGGTGTTTCCGCGCAAAGTCCATGACCTGCGTCACCTTGGTCTCCGCGACCTCGTAGGTGAAGATGCCGCACTCGCCGACGCCGTTCTGGTGGACGTGCAGCATGATGCGGGTCGCATCCTCGCGCGACTTGTTGAAGAATCGCTCGACCACGTGGACCACGAATTCCATCGGGGTGTAGTCGTCGTTGAGGAGCAGCACGCGGTAGAGGTTGGGCCGCTTGGTGCGCGGCTTCGTCCGCGTGATCACGGCCGTTCCCGATCGCCCGTCGCCGTTGCCGTTGCCGGGGGCGCGGGGATTGGCCGCGACCGGCCTGGTGGAGGGTTCTCCCTGCCTCGGGACCTGAGCCATCTGAATCGTACCGACCTCGCTCTGGCGACCGCGACAAACCGCACCGGCCTCTCTCGCGCGAGAGGGTCGGGGTGTGACGCGGACCGGCAGCCTATCACGTCGGCTGCCGGTACCGAGCCTAATCTATAGGCCGAGTCGGCGCTTCGCCAGTCGGCTGCGCGCTCTTGTCGTGCAGGCCCCCCGCGGGGCGTGCAGTCCCCTCGCGGGGGGGCCCGAAACGCGCGCGACCGGCACGGGGTCCCGTGCCGGTCGCGATCGCGGTCTCGATGGGTCGCGAGGGCGGCAGCCTTGTCCGCCCGCCCTCGCGTGACGCCCGACTTACGCGGCGTACTGGACCTTGGCGGCCTCGTCCTCGACCTTCTTCAGGCCGTCCTTGGCCGACGCAAAGGCGCGGTCCTGGGCCTTGAAGGCCTGCTCCTGGGCCTTGGCGACGAAGCCCTCGTACGGCTTCGCCATCTCCTTGGCGAGGTTCTGGTAGAGCTCGGTCATCTTGGTGGTCTGGGCCACGAGACGCTCGTAGGAGGTCTTCATGTATTCGGTCTGGATCTCGACCGCCTTGTCGAGCGAGCGCACGCCGGCGAGCTTCTCGAGGGTGGCGGTGCCGAGCTCGAAGGACTGCTTGGCGAAGTCGGTCGCCTCGACGGCGATCGCCTGGCTGGCCTTCGACAGGGTGCCGAAGCTGCGCAGCATCGCGTCCATGCCGTCCTTGCCGAACTTCTGGGCGGCTTCGGCCTGCTGGCTGATGGTCTGCTGGTTCATGGTCTGGTGACGCCTCCGGGAGGCGCCCCTCCTCGCGCGGCATTCAGGGCTTCGGCAGGGCAGCCCGCGCGTCGCGCCCCGCTGCCTTGCAATATGTGCAGCGCACAAAATTCGTCAAGAGCGAATTGTGCGTTGCACAATGACGCGAATCCGAGCATCGGAATTCGTCGCCGGTTAACCGGGGCGTAACCGAGCCTCCCTAGCCTGATTGACAGTGATGCCGATGCGCCACGCCGTTCGTCGCGGGGCGCGGTCGGTCCAGGGCGTCGCCGCTGTCGCAGGCGCCCTTTCCATCGAGTGGGGTATCTGCGTGATGCGTTGCGTTCACGGCCAATCTGGACCCGCGCTGCCGGCCGTGCTCGCCGCCGCGGCGGTGCTGACGGCGCTCACCGCCTCGCCCGCCGAGGCGCGCCGGCGCGCCCATCACGGCGGCGGCGGAGGCTACAACCCGCCCTACGCGGCGATGGTGGTCGATGCCAAGACCGGCCGCGTGATGCACGCGGTCAACGAGGACGCCCTGCGCCACCCGGCCTCGATCACCAAGGTGATGACGCTCTACCTGCTGTTCGAGCAGCTCGAGCGCGGCAAGATTGACCTCGACACGCCGCTGACGGTCTCGGCCAACGCCTCGCGGATGCCGCCCTCCAAGCTCGGCGTGCGCCCGGGCTCGACCGTGACGGTCGAGGAGGCGATCAAGGCGCTGGTGACCAAGTCCGCCAACGACATCGCCTGCGCCATCGGCGAGAACATCGCCGGCTCGGAGGCCGCCTTCGCCGAGATGATGACGCGCAAGGCCCATGCGCTCGGCATGAGCCGCACCCACTACGCCAACGCCTCGGGCCTGCCGGACGCCGACCAGATCACCACCGCGCGCGACCTGACGATCCTCGCCCGGGCGATCCAGGAGCGGTTCCCCAAATATTACCGCTACTTCCAGACCCGCTCGTTCGCCTTCCACGGCCGGGTGATCGGCAATCACAACCACCTGGTCGGCCGGGTCGAGGGCGTGGACGGCATCAAGACCGGCTACACCCGCGATTCGGGCTTCAACCTGATGACCTCGGCCCGCATCGGCGAGCGCCACATCGTGGCGGTGGTGCTCGGCGGCAAGTCGGTGGCGAGCCGCGACACCATCATGACGAAGCTCGTGCGGGCCAACCTGCCGGTGGCCTATGCGGGCGCCCGCACGGCGCCGCCGGTGGTCGAGGTGGCCGAGCGGCCGCGCCCCGCCGTGGTGGCGGAGCGCCCGGTCGCCACCCGCACCCTCGTGGCCTCCGCCGACGAGGACGATGCGGTCGAGACCACCAACTCCACCGGCCAGCCCCTCGACATCGCGCCCCGCGGCGGCGCCACCCCGCAATCCTCGACGAAATGGCGCGCGGGTCTCGGCGCGGTGCCGGCGAGCGCCCAGGCCTATGCGCCGGCCCCCGCTGCCGCCTTCCCGGCGGCCGGGGCCAAATACGCCTCGCGCCTGCCGGCCTCCGAGCCCGGCGAGGCCCGGGCCCCGCGCGAAGCCGCCGCGCCCGCCGCGAAGGCCGTCACGGTGACGCCCTGGGTGATCCAGCTCGGCGCCATGGACGACGAGGGCAAGGCGAAGTCGATGCTCGCCGAGGCGCGCCAGCGCAGCGGTGGGGCGCTCGGCAAGGCGGCGCCCTTCACCGAGAAGGTGACCCATGGCGGCACCACGTTGTTCCGCGCCCGCTTCTCCGGCTTCTCGGAGGCGGAGGCCGCGCAGGATGCCTGCCGGGCGCTCAAGCGCAACGGCTTCACCTGCTTCGCGACCCGGAGCTAGCAAATTTCCCCTCCCCCCTGTGGGGAGGGGTCAGGGGTGGGGGTGGTGCAGGATTGAGCGCTGCGGTGCCTCCTGCACCACCCCCAACCCCCATACCCCTCCCCACAAGGGGGAGGGGAGGCGCGCAACGCCAACACGTATGCGCCCGTAACAACCGGAAAATTCTCAAACATCCCCTGCCGCGGTGCGTCCCTGCCGCGGCGTCGTCGACACGCGCGTGGAGTATCAGCGATGTCGGTTGAGCAGAAAGTCCTTGGCCGCGTTGACGCGGGCCGCCAGGTAGTCGGACCCGCCCTGGTCCGGGTGAAGCCGCTTCATCAGGGCCCGGTGCGCCCGGCGCACCTCCTCGAGGGGCGCCCCGCGCTGAAGCCCCAGGATCTGATAGGCCTCCTCCTCCGTCATCGGCCCTGGCTGCGCCGCACCGCGCGGCCCCGGGTCGCGGTCAGCCTCAGCGTCTACGCGCCATCCGGCAAACCGGCGGTCCAGATACGCCTCTAGCAGCCGGGCGCCGTCCGGGTCGCCCATGCGGCATTCGGACAGGAGCGCGACGAGGCGCGGCAGGGCCAGGCCGTCGAGGGCCTGGCCGGCGAGCGGCCCGGTAAGCACCGTGCCGCGCATCGCGCCGCTGGCGTGATCCAGCTCCATCTCCAACAGGGCGGAGCGCACCCGCGAGACGGCATCGGCCCGCGGCGCGGCATTGCCGAGGCCGAACCGGCCGCCGAAATTGCCCATCCGTCCCAGGCCGAAGGGCAGGGGGGAGCCCTGGCGCCAGCCGAGCAGCCAGGCGCCGCCGAGGCCGAGCGCGCCGGCCATGTCGAAGCGTCCGCGTAGGAACAGGAGGGCGGCCGCGGCCAGGGCCAGCCAGCCGCCGGCCTGGCGGATCACCCGGGCGATCGTCTGGGGATTCGCATTCGCGTAGTGGCGGCCGAGCCACCACAGGCCGACGAGGACCAGGACACCGAGGCCGAGGGCGATCATGCGTTGTCCATCACCCTCAAACGCGCGAAAGGGTCGTGTCTACCCGCCGGTCATGCCGACGAGGAGCCGGCGCGCCGCCGCATCCTCATGCGCGGCCAGGCGCAATCCGTCGAGTCCCCGGGTGGCGTAGATCGCCGCGGCGCGCAGGAGCGCCGCTAGCACCTCCGGCGCCGTGAGATCGAACCGCGCCGAGGCGCCGCCGCTCAGCCGGGCGATCTCGGAAAATCCGGCGGCGACCGTCGGGTCAGGCCCTTCGTGAAAGCAGAAGGCCGGCAGCCCGAGGAGGCCGAGTTCGCCGGCGACGCCGCAGAGGTCGTCGATGTCCTCCTCGATCGCGTCGCCGACCAGCACCAGGGCCTTGACCGGGCCGCGCCCGGCCTCGTTGCGGACGTGGCGCAGGACCCGGCCGATCTGGGTCTGGCCGCCCTGGCAGGTCACCGCCCGCATCAGGCCGGTGAGCGCGCGGGCGTCAGAAACGAAGCGCGAGGCCCGGCACTCCGACAAACCCCGGAAATAGACGAGTTGCACCGCGAGGCCGCCGAGCCGGGCCGTCGCCTCGAACATCCCGGCCTGGACCCCGCAGGCGAGGTCCCAGGTCGGCTGCCGGCTCATCGTGGCGTCCAGCGCGAAGATCAGCCGCGGCGCATCGCCGACGGGCGCGGCGACCTGCCGCGCCGTCTCCAGGAAGGCGTCGACCGCCGCACCCCGCGCCCGGTCGAGGTCGGACCCGGCCATCCGCCGGTCAGTGCCGCCGGATGCTGCTGGAGGTCAGCGCATGGACCGAGAAAAGCGCCTCCGGATCGGTCCAGACCCGGGCATGCTCCCAGCCGGCGCCGCGGGCGAGCGCCCGGAAGCCCGGCACCGTGTACTTGTAGCTGTTCTCGGTGTGGATCGTCTCGCCGGAGGCGAAGTGGAACGGTACGCCCGCCACGGTGACGAGCTGGCTGCGCCGGCTCACCAGGTGCATCTCGATCCGCCCCAGGTTCTCGTCGAAGAAGGCCTGGTGGGCGAAGCCGTCGAGGTCGAAATCGGCGCCGAGTTCGCGGTTGATGCGGGTGAGCAGGTTGAGGTTGAAGGCTGCCGTCACACCGGCGGCATCGTCGTAGGCCGCGTCCAGCACCGCCTTGTCCTTCACGAGGTCGATGCCGACGACGAGCGTGGCCCCGGCCCCGAGCGTCCGGGCGAAGCTGCCAAGGAGCGCGGCGGCGATCTCGGGCTCGAAATTGCCGATCGTCGAGCCCGGGAAGAAGCCGACCTTGGGCGCGTCCCGCAGGTCGTCGGGCAGGGTGACGGGCCTGGTGAAGTCCGCCGCCACCGGCTCGACCCGCAGGCGCGGGAAGTCGCGGCCGAGTTCCTCGGCCTCGCTGCGCAGGAACTCCTCCGAGACGTCGATCGGCACGTAAGCCGCGAGATCGGTGAGGTGCGGCAGCAGGCGGCGTACCTTGGCGGTGGAGCCGCTGCCGAACTCGACGAGGGCCGCGCCCGGCGGCAGCCCGGCGGCGATCTCGGGGCCGTATTGGTCGAGGATCGCGAGCTCGGTCCGGGTGGGATAGTATTCCGGCAGCCGGGTGATCTGCTCGAACAGATCCGAGCCGCGCCGGTCGTAGAAATACTTGGCCGAAAGATGCTTCTGCGGGGCGCGCAGGCCCGCGATCACGTCCTGGAGGAAGGTCCGGTCGATGCGTGCGGGGCTCTGTTCGAGATGGGGAAGCGGGGCGTTCACGGGCAGGCACTCCGAAATCGGGCGGGCGCCGTCGCGGCACCCGGATCGAGGCGGATCACGCCTCAGGCTTGGTATCGAGATAGACGCAGGCCCGTGAACTGCCAGCGCTGGTGGGGATAGAAGAAGTTCCGGTAGGTCGGCCGGCTGTGGCCCGCGGGCGTCGCCACGGAGGAGCCGCGCAGCACGAACTGGCTGACCATGAACTTGCCGTTATACTCGCCGAGCGCGCCCGGCAGCGGCCGGTAGCCCGGATAGGCGGAATAGGCGCTGCGGGTCCATTGCCAGACATGGCCGAAGGCGGCGTCGAGGGAGTCGCAGGCCGCCTCCCACTCAGCCTCCGTCGGCAGGTCGCGCCCGGCCCAGCGGGCGAAGGCGTCGGCCTCGTAGTAGCTGACATGGGTCACCGGCAGGGCCGGATCGACGGGCTTGAGGCCGGCCAGCGTCATGCTCGACCACACTCCGTCCTGGCGCCGCCAGTAGCCCGGCGCCTCCCAGCCCTCGTTCTGGACGGCCACGAACCCGTCGGAGAGCCACAGTTCGGGCTTGGCGTAACCGCCATCCTGCATGAATTCGAGCCACTCGCCGTTGGTGACGAGGGCGCGGTCGATCTCGACCGGCCGCAGCAGCACGTCGTGGCGGGGCTCCTCGTTGTCGAAATGGAAGCCGGAGCCCGCATGGCCCATCTGCGTCACGCCGCCGTCGAGCGCCACCCGGCCCGGCTGCTGCGACAGGGCGCGCCAGCGCCAGCCCTCGTCATAGGCCGGCAGCAGCGGGTTCTGGGCGAAGGCGTGCAGGATGTCGGTGAGCATCAGCTCCTGGTGCTGCTGCTCGTGATGCAGGCCGATCTCCACGATGGCGACGATCTCCGACACTTGCGCCTCGGGGGCACCGGCGATCAGGTCGGCGACCTGGCGGTCGACATGGGCGCGGTAGGCCGCGACCTCGTCGCAGGTCGGCCGCGTGACGAGACCGCGGCTGATCCGCGGCGCGCGCGGGCCCGCCTGCACGTAGTAGGAATTGAACAGGTAGAAGTATCGCTCGTCGAAGACGGTGTAGCCCGGCACCACGGCCTTCAGCAGGAACTGCTCGAAGAACCAGGTCGTGTGGGCGCGGTGCCACTTGGTCGGGCTCGCATCCGGCATCGACTGGATCTGCTGGTCCTCCGGGGACAACGGGGCGGCGCGGCGCTCAGACTCGTCGCGGACATGGCGGAAGGCCGCGATCCAGGCGCCCCGGTCGACCGGGCGGGCATCGGCGGGCGGCGGAGGGAAGGCGGGGCGCGTCTCGTGTCGCATGTCGAGGACCTGGGCGGTCGCGGTCGCTGCCATCGGATCATCCCTCATGCGCAGACGGATCGTTCACGATCAACGTTGGTCAGGGGAATCCGTTTCTCCAGCGCGGCGTTACCGCGCAGCTTGAGGCGGGCGCCGGCCCGGCCGCTTGTGCGTTGCAGGAGAAGCGGGGCCTTTTTGCCGCCGCAGTGACCAAGCCTTAACGATCGCGCCGGACTCTCGCCGGCAACCTTCCATCCCTCTCGGTCAAGACCTCCCATGCGGTTCGATCTGATGGCCGGCACTGCCGCGGCGCCCCTGGCGCCGATCACCCGTGCCCCCGTGGTCCTCGTGTTCGATTCCGGCCTCGGCGGCCTCACGGTGCTCTCCGAGGTGCGGCGCGCCCGGCCCGATGCCCGGGTGGTCTACGCCGCCGACGATGCCGCCTTCCCGTATGGCGGCCTCGCCGAGCCGGTGCTGGTGGCCCGCGTGCTCGCCGTCATGGAGCGGCTGATCTCAGTTCACGCCCCCGACCTCGTGGTGGTCGCCTGCAACACCGCCTCGACCCTGGTGCTGCCGGCCCTGCGGCAGCGCTTCGACATCCCGTTCGTCGGCACCGTGCCGCCGATCAAGCCGGCGGCGGCCGCGACCCGCTCAGGGTACGTCAGCGTGCTCGCCACGCCCGGCACCGTGCGCCGCGACTATACCCGCGACCTGATCGACACCTACGCGGCGGGCTGCCGGGTCACCCTCGTCGGGGCGACGGGGCTGGCGGCGCTCGCCGAGGCGGCGCTCTCCGGCCTGCCGGTCTCGGACGCCGACCTCTGGGCCGAGATCGGACCCTGCTTCGTCGAGGGCGAGGCGGGACGCACCGACGTGGTGGTGCTCGCCTGCACCCATTACCCGCTGCTGCTCGCTCGCTATCAGGCGATCGCGCCCTGGCCGGTGACCTGGATCGACCCCGCCCCGGCGATCGCCCGGCGCATGACCCAGCTGATCGGCGGTCCTTCCCGGAACCTCGTCGACGACATCCCGGGTCCGGTGCTCGCCGCCTTCACCTCCGGCGACCGGCTGACGCCGGCCCTGCGCGCGGCGCTCGGTGACCGGGGCGTCGCCGAACTCGCCGTCGAGGCGATGCCGCTCGTCCTCCAGTAGAGGCTTGAGCCCTGTGACCCTGATGCGGGTGGCGGCCGGCCTGCTGCTCGTGGTCCTCGTCCTGTACGGCGCCGTCGTGGCGGCGTTCTGGTGGTTCCAGCGCGGCCTCCTCTATCCGGGACAGGGCGGTCCGGTCCCGGCGACCGGCGCCCGCCTGCCGCCCGACCTCCAGACGATCGCCGTCCCGACGCCGGACGGCGAGCGCCTGCGCGCCCTCTGGCTGCCGCCGGCCCCCGGCGCGGGCGTGGTGGTGACGTTCCACGGCAACGCCTCGCTGCCGGAATGGCACGCCGAGCGCTTCGCTGCGGGACCCTGGCGGGCGCGGGGCTGGGGCGTGATGGCGCCGGCCTATCGCGGTTATCCGGGCTCGACGGGGAGCCCGAGCGAGGCCGGCCTGATCGCCGACGGGCTCGCGGCGCTCGCCGAGGCGCGCCGCCTCGCGCCGGGGGTGCCGGTGCTGCTGCACGGCCATTCGCTGGGCGCCGCGGTCGCCGTCGCGGTGGCGGCCCGGGCCGGCGCGTCGGGCATGCTCGGCCTCTATCTCGAGGCGCCGTTCGACTCGATGACCGCGATGGCACGCCACCATTTCCGGCTCCTGCCGACGGGCCTCCTGTCCGATACCTGGCACTCCGACCGGATCATCGGCGCCGTCTCGGTGCCGATCCTGATCGTCCACGGCGATGCCGACCCGGTGATCCCCGCCAAGTACGGCGCGCGCCTCGCGCGCGCCGCCAAGGCCGAGTTCGTCGAGGTGCCGGGGGACCACGTCTCGATCCTCGGCAGCCGGGACGACGAAGCCGCGGCGCGGTTCCGACCGGGCCCCTGACTCTTGACCAAGTAAGCTTTGTCGCCTAAGAGCGCCCGGTTCGCGGGGCTCCGGTTCGGGGCCCCGAAACATTTTGCGCACCCGCGAGCGGCTCGTCACGGCCGCTCTGTCGCCCCGGTTTACGGGGGGAGGAGGGCGCGTTCCTCTCACGACGTGATGCATTTCTAGAGGACACGCGATGTCGAAACGCGTTCAGGCGAAGCACAAGCTCGATCGCCGCATGGGCCAGAACATCTGGGGCCGCCCGAAGAGCCCCGTGAACCGCCGCGAGTACGGCCCGGGCCAGCACGGCCAGCGCCGCAAGGGCAAGATGTCCGACTTCGGCACGCAGCTGCGCGCCAAGCAGAAGCTCAAGGGCTACTACGGCAACATCACCGAGAAGCAGTTCCGCCGTTACTACGCCGAGGCGATCCGCCTGCGCGGTGACTCGGGCGAGAACCTGGTCGGCCTGCTCGAGCGCCGCCTCGACGCGGTGGTCTACCGCTCGAAGTTCGTGGCGACCCCCTTCGCCGCCCGCCAGTTCGTGAACCACGGCCACATCCGGGTGAACGGCGTGCGCGTCAACATCCCGAGCTACCTCGTCAAGCCCGACGACGTGATCGAGATCAAGGAATCCTCCAAGCAGCTCGAGATCGTCGTGGTGGCGAGCCAGCTCGCCGAGCGCGACGTGCCCGACTACATCGAGGTCGACCACGGCAAGATGACCGCGCGCATGACCCGCGTGCCGACCCTGTCCGAGGTGCCGTACCCGGTGCAGATGGAACCGAACCTGGTCATCGAGTTCTACTCGCGCTAATTGCGCGACGCCGAGAACCGAGAGCTTTTGGAAAGCCGCCCGAGAGGGCGGCTTTTCTTTTTCAGGCTTGGCGCAAAATCCCCCGCATGCACCGCGGGCCGGGGATGTCGGCTCGTCAATCCCCGAGCGCCGCCCGGATCCGCTCCGCGTGCTGGGCCAGCACGGCCGGATCGGCCATGCCGTCGACGTGGCGGCGCGGCGCGACGCCCTCGTGCCGGGGCAGGACGTGGACGTGGAGGTGGAACACGGTCTGGCCGGCCGCCGCCTCGTTGTACTGGTAGACCGCGACGCCGTCGGCCGCGAAGGCGGCCTTGGCGGCCCGGGCCACGGTCCGGACCGCGGCGTAGAGGTGGCCGAGGGTGGTCGGGTCCGCATCGAGGAGGTTGCGGCTCGGCGTCTTGGGCACCACCAGGGTGTGGCCGTCGGCCTGGGGCATCACGTCCATGAAGGCGATGACGTGCGCGTCCTCGTAGACCTTGTGGCAGGGAATCTCGCCCCGCAGGATCTTGCCGAAGATGTTCTGGGGGTCGTAGGCGGTGTCCGTCATCGCATCGTTCCTGTCGGGACTCGGATCGGTTCGCGGGCCGATCGCGCCACCCGCCCGATCGTCCCGGGGCCGCGACGCGGAACCCGGGATGACGCAGGGCGAGGGCGTCGCCGGACCTTATCCGAACGCCCCTTCAGCCGGAACCGGGTCAGCCGGCCGCCGCCGCCGAACGCCGCTCGACCAGCCGCGCCAGATACGCTGCGCCGAGCGGGATGATCGCGTCGTCGAAGTCGTAGGATGCATTGTGGACGGCGGCCCCGGCCTTGCCGTCGAGCCAGGCATAGGTGCCCGGCACGGCGAGCAGCATGTCGGCGAAATCCTCGCTGCCCATCTTGGGCTCCGGCGCCGTGTCGACCTTGGCCGCCCCGAACAGCTCGGTGGCGATCTCCGCGGCGGCCCGCGTCTGGGCCTCGCTGTTGCGCAGGACCGAGAAGATGTTGCGGATGTCGACGACGATCTCGGCCCCGAAGGTCGCCGCGATGCCGGCCGCGATCTCGCGCAGGCGCTGGGCCACCAGGGCGCGGATGCCGTCGTCGAAGGTGCGGATCGTGCCGGCGAGGTGGGCCTCCTCCGGGATCACGTTGTAGGCCGCCCCGGCATGGACCTGGGTGATCGACAGCACGGCCGATTGCAGCGGGTCGGCGTTGCGGCTGACGATCGTCTGGAGCGCCTGGACCAGGGCGGCCTGGACCACGACCGGATCGACGCCGCGATGCGGCTGCGCCCCGTGGGCGCCGCGGCCGACGATGCGGATGTCGAAGAAGTCCGCTGCCGCCATCGCGGCACCGGTCCGGACCGACAGCTCGCCGAAGCGCCCGCCCGGGTTGTTGTGCAGGCCGTAGACCTCGTCGCAGGGGAAGCGCGAGAACAGCCCGTCGGCCAGCATCGCGCGGGCGCCGCCCAGTCCCTCCTCGGCGGGCTGGAAGATGAACACCGCCGTACCGTCGAAGTCGCGGGTCTCGGCGAGGTACTTGGCGGCGCCGAGCAGCATCGTGGTGTGGCCGTCATGGCCGCAGGCGTGCATCTTGCCCGGCACCGTCGAGCGGTAGGGGAGGTTCGTCGCCTCCTCGATCGGCAGCGCGTCCATGTCGGCGCGCAGTCCGATGCGCCGGGTGCTGGTGCCGCGTCCGGTCAGGACGCCGACGACGCCGGTGCGGCCGATCCCGCGATGCACCTCGATGCCCCAGGAGGCGAGCTTTTCCGCCACGATGCCGGAGGTCCGCACCTCCTCGAAGCCGAGCTCGGGATGGGCGTGGAAGTCGCGCCGGATGGCGGTGAGGGCGTCGAGGTCGGCGGCGATGCGGTCGATCGGGGACATGCGGCGAAGGCGCTCCGAACTTCGACCCGGGAGGCGGGCCGGACGGGGCGCATCCTCCGGTGTCGTCACTCACGAGTCCAGGGGCGCGGATGCATACCCGCGCCCCCGGCGACCGCTCAATCGGCGATGGCGCCGTAGACGAGCTGCTTGATCTCGCGCCGGTAGAAGGCCCGGCTCGGTCCCGGTGCCTGGGTCATCATCACCACCGCCAGGTCCTCCTTGGGATCGACCCAGAAGAACGTGCCGGCATAGCCCGCCCACATGAATTCGCCCTTGGAGCCCGGCACGCCGGCGATGCCGGCGTCTTTCCGCACCATGAAGCCGAGGCCGAAGGTGTAGCCGGGCACGCCCATCAGCAATTCGCCGGGGCCGACCACCGGCTTGATCCGGTCGCCGAGATGGTCGGCGGTCATCAGTTCGACGCTGGTGCGGCTGAGCACCCGGGCGCCGTCGAGGCTGCCGCCGTCGAGCATCGCTTGCGCGAAGCGCAGGTAATCGGCCGCCGTGCCGTAGCCGCCGGCCCCGCCGGAATCGTTCTTCGGCACCGCGCCGTCGATCAGCCGGTTCGGCGCGCCGGTGGCGGGATCGGTCGGCAGCGCCTGGGCGATCCGCCCCGCCTTGTCGGCCGGCACCGAGAAGCCGGTCTCGCTCATCTTCAACGGCCGCAGCACCCGCTCGGCCAGGTAATCGCCGAGGCGCTGGCCCGACGCCTTCTCGACCACGCGGCCGAGCACGTCGACGGCGAGGCTGTACTGCCAGACCGTGCCGGGCTGGTAGGCGAGCGGTGCGCCGGCGATCCGGCTGGTGAACTCCTCGGGATTGAGGTCGGTGGTGTTGTAGTCGAAATCCGGCTTGAACAGCCCGGCCTTGGCATAGGCCGCCTTCACCGCCGGGTTGGTGGTGATCTCGCCATAGGCGAGGCCGGCGGTGTGGCGCAGGAGATCCTGGATTGTGGGCGCACGCTCAGGCACCACCAGATCGGGCGCGGCCTCGCCGAGCGCGTTGGGGCGGGTGCCCGCCACCTTCAGGTCCTTGAACTCGGGCAGGTATTTCGAGACCGGGTCGGTGAGCTGGAGCCGGCCGTCCTCCATGAGCGTCATCGCGGCAACCGAGGTCAGCGGCTTCGTCATCGAGTAGATGCGGAAGATCGCGTCCTGAGGTAGCGGCGCCCCGGCGGCCTTGTCGCGAAAGCCGACGCTCTCGGCATAGGCGAGACGCCCGCGCCGGGCGATCATCACCACGGCGCCGGGCAGGCGGCCGGCCGCGACCTCCTCCTCCATGACCCGCTTGATCCGGCCGAGGCGCTCGGAGGACAGCCCGACCTCCTCCGGCCGGGCCGGCGCCAGGGCCTCGCCGCCGCGGGGCCTCAGGGCCTGATCCGCGAAGGCCGGAGTAACGAGCGCGGTGGCGAATGCCCCGATGCAGCCCAGCAGGAACCGGCGGGACGCGCGACCGCGTCCTCCCTCGCTCATGCGCATGGTGTCTCTCCCGAACCGGAGCCTCTTGCCGGGCCCCGTGGGGTCAGCGTAGCGGCCCGCCGATCCGGGCGCTACGGCGCCGTCAGTCGTCGCCCTTGCGGAACGGCGTCGCCTCGTCGAGAGCCTCGGCCGCCGCCTCGACGTGGCGCGCCTCGCGGGCGAGATAATCGGCGATGGCCGCGCGTAAAGACGGATCGGCGATGTCGTGGGCCGAGTGGGTGATGACCGGGCGGTAGCCGCGGGCGAGCTTGTGCTCGCCTTGCGCCCCCGCCTCGACCCGGGCGAGGCCGCGGGCGATCGCGAAGTCGATCGCCTGGTAGTAGCAGACCTCGAAATGCAGGAAGGGGTGATCCTCGATGCAGCCCCAGTTGCGGCCGTAGAGGGCGCGGTCGCCGATCAGGTTGATGGCGCCCGCCACGTACTGCCCCTCGCGCTTGGCCATCACCAGCAGGATGCGCTCCGGCATCCGCTCGCCGATGAGCGAGAAGAAGCGCCGGTTGAGGTAGGGCCGGCCCCATTTGCGCGAGCCGGTATCGACGTAGAACCGGTAGAAGGCGTCCCAATGCGCCTCCGTCAGGTCCGAGCCGGTGACCCACTCGATGGTGAGCCCGGCGGCCAGCGCATCGCGGCGCTCGCGCTTGATCGCCTTGCGCTTGCGCGAGGCCAATGCTCCGAGAAAATCGTCGAAGGTGGCGTAGCCCGCATTGTCCCAGTGGAACTGCTGGTCGACCCGGCGCAGGAAGCCGAGATCGCCCGCCCGCTCGGCCTCGGATTCGGGCAGGAAGGTCGCGTGGATCGAGGAGGCCTCGACCTGCTTGCGCAACGCCCGCAGGCCCGCGACCAGGGCGGCGGTGGCCTCGTCCGGGTCCTCGCCCGGGGCGATCAGGAAGCGCGGGCCGGTGACGGGCGTGAACGGCACGCTGACCTGGAGCTTCGGGTAGTAACGGCCGCCGGCACGCTCGAACGCGTCGGCCCAGCCGTGATCGAACACGTACTCGCCCTGCGAATGGGACTTCAGGTAGCAGGGCGCATAGCCGATCACCTGGCCGTCGCGCTCGGCGGCGACGTGCAGCGGCAGCCAGCCGGTGCGGCCGCCGACGCAAGCGGAATCCTCCAGCGCCGACAGGAAGGCGTGGCTGACGAAGGGGTTGTAGCTCTCGGCCGCGCCAGAAAGCGATTCGGCCGAGAGCGCGCAGCGGTCCCACGCGGCCGCCGCGATCTCGGAGATGCGCTGGACGACGCGGACCTGCAAGGTGCCCGTCTCCGGGGTGGCGCCGCACCCTGCTTCGCCGGTCTGTTCCATGGTGACCGGAGTTAGGTCGCGGCCGGCGGCTCGGCAATGCGGCGCGGCCTCGCAGGAGCGACGGAACCCAGGCGGAACTCTCGGGCCGCTTTGCTGATTTGTATCTCACCATGATGGACGACGACACCACGACGCGCCCGCGCGTCCCGACGGCGATGCCGAACCCGCAAGGTTCCCCAAACCCGCTCGCGCAGGCCTGGGACGACCGGATCGCCCGGCTGCTCGACCTGCTGCCGAAGCGGGTGGGCGATGCGATCGCCTGGCTGCGGGCCCCGTCCCGGCGCTGGGTCCGGATTCCGGCGGCGATCCTGCTGATCCTCGGCGGCTTCCTGGCGGTCCTGCCGGTCTTCGGCCTGTGGATGCTGCCGCTCGGCCTCGCCCTCCTGAGCGAGGACCTGCCGGGCATGAAGCCGTCGCTGGAGCGCTCGGCCCGCTGGCTGGAGGACAAGTGGACGCGGGTCGTCGCGTGGTGGCGCGGCCGGTAATCCGGCATGGAATCCGCCACCGGAAGGACGCAACCGTCCCACCGCACAGGGTCATCCCGGGGCCGCGCAGCGGAGCCCGGGATCCAGACCCTCAGGTGATGAAGAAGAGAGCGTGACGCCGTCCGCTCTATCCTGAACCCTCCGCGGTTCTGGATTCCGGGCTCCGCTGCGCGGCCCCGGAATGACGCGGAGATCTATGGTTACTCTCGCGGCAAGAAAAGCTTCGTCGCTCCTCAGACAACGGCCCCCTAGTTCAACGACGTCATCGCCCCCGTCCGCGGCGCCGGCCAGGACACCGCCGGCAGGTCGATGTTGGGCAGTTCGACGCTCACGGAATCCCCCGGCATCAGCGCCATGGTCTCGTCGGCGCCGATCTCCTGTACGCCCGTGCCGGCCTGGCGGCTGACGCGGTAGGTCGGCTTGGCGCGGCGGGCCTGGGCGCGGTCGGTGAGGAAGCGCGGGGCCGAGACCTCGGCCTCGAGGATCAGCCGCTCGGCCACCTCCATCCGGGGCTTCAGCTGCTCGAGCTGGCGCTGGGTGTCGCGCGCCTCCGCGGTGACCTCGGTGGCGCGCCGGCTGCGCAGGTCGAGGATCGAGAGGTCGGCCCGCGAGATCGATTCGCGGGCGCGCAGCAGGTCGGTGGTGGTGCGCAGCTTCTCGCTCTCCATCTGGGCCATCGAGCGGCCGGACGCGATGGTGCGCTGCTGGGTCGCCAGCCCGCGCTCGGCGAGCTGCTCGTTGCTGCGGATCTCGGTGGCGATCAGCTTGATCTGGGTATCGATGGTGGCGAGCTGGCCGTTCAGCGCGTCGATCTGCTGGCGCAGGAAGCGCTTGAGGTCCTCGATGGCGTCGACCTGGGTCGCCAGCGCCTTGCGGCGGGCCTCGAAGATCGAGGTCTCGCGGTCGATGAGCGCCAACAGGCCCGGATCCGGCCGCCCGGTCAGTTCCTTCGGCAGCTCGATCTTGGGCTTGTCGTCGCGCTCGGCGGCGAGGCGGGCGAGCCGCAGGGTGAGTTGGTCGCGGTCCTTGTGCAGGCCGGCGAGATCGCCCCGTGCGGTGATCGCGTCGCGTTCCAGGCGCAGGAGCCCGCCATCGGTGACCCGCGGCGGTCCGCCGGCGAGCGCCACCGCCTTGCCCACCGTGAGCCCCGGCCGGAAGGCGTATTCGCCCGGCTTGTCGACGGCGCCGCTGATGTAGAACGGCCGGTAGACGGCGATCTCGACCGCGGTGTCGGGCGGATCGGCCAGGTCCATCCGGTCGCGCAGGCGCCGGGCGACCAGCCGGCCGACCTCCCGGGTCGGCAGGCCGGCCACCGGGATGTCGCCGATGATCGGCAGGGACAGGGTGCCGTCCGCCCCGATGGTGAACTCGTCGTTGAGCGCCGTCCAGGCGAAGATCTCGTCGCGGCTCGCCCGCCACTCGAACACCCGCAGCCGGATGCGGTCGAGCGGCCCGAGGGCGTAGCCGGGAAGTAAATTCGACGGGGTGCTGGCGGCGACCGGTGCAGGAGCCGGCGGGGCGGCGGGTGCCGGACGCGGCCCGTTCGCCGCGCCCGCGAACCCGGCCGGCAGGCAGAACGCGCCGAGGAGGAGCCCGCACCGGAGGGAGGCGGGAAGACTTTGTGCGGCTCGCATGCGGATCAGGCCTTCTCGTCCCAAAAGAATCTGTCGCCGAAACCTCTCGTCCCGACAGGCCGGCCGGCACGGCGCCGGGCTCGTTGCCGGTGCAGGCTCATGGCCGGTGCGGGCTCATGGCCGGTGCGGGCTCGTCCTGATGCAGGACCTTGCCGGTGAATGCCGCAGACCCTCGGCCGTCCGGCGCCACGGCGCAGCCTCCCAATAAGCGGTAGGGGCCGCACCACCCCTTAGCGCTTTGCCTCTCCCACCCGTGTTCACCTTCGCTTCGTCGGGCGATGGGCCTGCATCCGAACGGCGTAATACAAGATTAAGCGACGTATATCCGCGTGCTATTGTGGTGAAATTGACCGAACGGTCGCGCCTCTGCCTATCGTTAACCGCTCGTTAACGGTGGAGACGGCGCATGGCTCGTGGAGCACGACCGCAATCCCGCGTGGGCGGTGGTGATGAACTTGGCAGTAATGGGCTCGCCGGGAATACCCTGACCGGAAGGAGCGGCTTGACCGGGCGGAGCGGCCTGGTCGGAGGGAGCCTGGCCGGGAGCGGGCTCGGAGGTGCGGTGCCGGCCGGCGGCCTCGCGCTCCTGCTCGCCCCGGGATTGCTGGCTCCCGGGGTGCTGGCCCAGAGGCATCTGGCCCTCGCGCCGCCAGTCGAGGCCGGCACCGTGCCGGCCGTCGCCCGGAGCCGTCCGGCGATCCCGGCACGGCCCGGGGCGGGTCCGGTCGTCAAGCGCGCCGTCGACGTGGTGGGCGCCGCCCTCGGCCTGGTGCTGCTGCTGCCGCTCTTCCTCGTCGTCGCGGTGCTGATCAAGTGCGATTCGCGCGGGCCGGTGCTGTTTCGCCAGAGCCGCATCGGCCTCGGCAACCGGCCGTTCCGGGTATGGAAGTTCCGCACCATGACCTGCTGCGAGAACGGCAGCGTGGTCCGGCAGGCCCGGCGCGACGATCCGCGGGTGACCCGGGTCGGCCGGGTCCTGCGCCGCACCAGCCTCGACGAGCTGCCCCAGCTCGTGAACGTGCTCCTCGGCTCGATGTCCCTGGTCGGGCCGCGGCCGCACGCGGTGGCGCATGACGCGCAGTTCACCGGTACGGTCGCCCGCTACGCCGATCGGCACGCGGTGCGGCCGGGCATCACCGGCTGGGCCCAGGTGCGCGGCTGCCGCGGCGAGACGCCGAACGCCGCCGCGATGCAGCGCCGGGTCGATCTCGACCTCGCCTATATCGAGCATTGGTCGCTGCTGCTCGACCTGATCATTCTGGCGATGACGCTGCGCGAGATCTTTCGCTCGCAGGCCGCCTACTGAACTCCTCCTCCCGCTTCATCATCATGTCCCGGCCGCGCGCCCGCGCAGCCGGGACATGATCCTTGCCCAAAGGATTATTTTCTTGATGATGATCGTCGATCTCCTCCTCTGCGCCCTGGCGCTCGCCGGCACGGTGCCGGTCCTGGTCCTCGCCGCGCAGGTGCTGGCCTCGCTGCCCGCCCTGCGCCCGGCGCCCCTGGCGCCGCGCCGCCCCTCCCTGGCGGTGCTGGTGCCGGCCCATGACGAGGCCGGCCAGATCGCCGGCACGGTGGCTGCCTTGCGCGCCGGCCTCGGCCCCGGCGACCGCCTGGTGGTGGTGGCCGACAATTGCCGCGACGCCACCGCGGCGACCGCCCGGGAGGCCGGGGCGGAGGTGGTGGAGCGCCACGACCTCGCGCGGCGCGGCAAGGGCTACGCCCTCGATTGCGGCCATCGTCACCTCGTCCGGACCGGGCTACCCGAGACCCTGGTGGTCGTCGATGCCGATTGCGCCTTGAGCCCGGCCGGCCTCGACCGGATCGCCCGCTTGAGCGCCGCCCTCGACGGCCCGGTCCAGGCGGCCTACCGCCTCGATCCACCGCCGCAGGCCTCCTCGTCTCTGCGCCTCGCGACCTTCGCGACGGTGGTGAAGCAGATCGGCCGGCCCCTCGGCGCGAGCCGCCTCGGCTGGCCCTGCGGCATCTCCGGTACCGGCTTCGCGGTGCCGACGCGCCTCCTCGGCAGGGTCGGGCTCGCGAACGGCCACATCGCCGAGGACCTGAAGCTCGGCCTCGACCTGGCGCTGGCCGGCCATCCGCCCCGCTTCTGCCCGCAGGCCGAGGTGACGAGCGCGCTCCCCGCCGGCGCGGCGGCGCGGCGAGCGCAGCAGACCCGCTGGGAGCACGGCCACCTCTCGCTGATCGCTCCCTATGCCGGCCGGCTTCTGCGTGCCGCCCTGCGCCGGGGCGATGCCCGGCTCGCGGCGCTCGCCCTCGACCTCTGCGTGCTGCCCCTGGTCACCCTCGCGCTGGCGGAGGCCGGGCTCGCCGGTCTCGGTCTCGCCTGGTGGGCGATCGGCGGCGGGGCGGGACCGCTGCTGATCGCCAGTGCCAGCCTCGCCCTCCTCGTCCTCGCCTTCGGGCTCGCGGCCCGGCGCTGGGGCGGCGGCCTCCTGCGCTGGCACGACCTCGCCGCCCTGCCGCGCCTCGTCGCCGGCAAGGCCGGGATCCTCGGTCGGTTCGCGCTGCGGCGCCGGTCGGAATGGGTGCGGACCGAGCGGGCCGGGGAGGGGCCGTCGGTGGGGTAGGGGCCGTGCGCCGGGGCGGGAGCCCCGGCGGTTGGGAGCCCCGGCGGTTGCTTGAGACCGACCGGGTTTTTCCACGGGGGGATTTTTATAACAGCCAAGTCGTACGGTTTCCGATTGCTCGCTTCGCGATGCGGAAACCGGCTTCGCTCAGGCGCCGCACGGGCGGGTGATACGGCGTCCGGAAGGAATCTTCCGGACGCCGTATCATTCACGGGCCGCGACAGCGGAACCCGGAATGACGAAGAGGGTACGAGATCCCACCGAGGGGAAACCGGGGCAAGGTTGGGGCCGCGCTCAACCCGCCGAACTCCGCGAGGGCTCCCCCGGCATCCCCACGCCGGACAAACCCGCCGCCCGCATCCGGGCCGCGTCGAGCACCGCCGCCATCGCGGGCGCGACCGCCCGGAAGGTGGTGCCCTCCGCCACCGTGCGGCGCGCGCCCGCGCCGAGGCGGGCGCGGGCAGCGGGGTCGTCCCACAGGGCCGTGATCGCGGCGGCGAGCGCCAAACAATCCTCCGGCGGCACCAGGAGGCCGTTCTCGCCCTCGATCACGTAATCCTCGGTCCCGGCGGCCCGGGTCGCCACGACGGGCTTTCCCAGCATCATCGCCTCCAGCACCGTGACCTGGCCCGAGGTGAAGGCCGTGTTGCGCAGGGGCACGACGTTGACCCGCGCCCGCCCGCAGAGGTCGTGGCACTCGGCGATCGTGAGGCCGCTGCGCACGGTCACGTGGGGCGGCAGGTCGAGGCCGGCGACCGCGTGGGCACCGGCGACGATCACGGTGGGGAGCCCGAGGGGGGCGACCGCGGCCGCCAGGGTGGCGTAATCCCGGTTGGCCGAGCCCATGGCGAGCACGAAGGGCGCGTCGTCCTCCCGGGTCTCTCGCGGCTCGTCGTGGATCGACAGCGGCACGAACACGAACCGGTCGCGGGGCAGGTCCAGCCATTCGGCGTAGAGCCCGACCTCGCGGCGGGAATGCACCACGAACACATCCACCTCGCCCAGCAGGCCCCGAGCGAAGCGCGCCTTCCAGCCCCCCGGCGTGCGGCCGAGGTTGAAGCACCAGGCGACGAGGGGCACGTCACGCCGCCCCAGCAGGCGCTTGATCACGGCGGCCGTGACGGCGAGTTGCGGGAAGCCGGTCATCAGGCCGACCCCGCCCCGGGGCGCCGCCCGTACCAGGCGCCAGGCGGCCCAGGCATGGCGCAGGTAGTCGAACCATTCCGCCGCCCCGGTCACGGCCCGCGAGCGATCGTGGTCGTAGGGCGCCGGCGCCGTCGTGAAACGATGGGGAGCGCCGACATGGCGGGGAATCCAGTCGCCGCCCTCGTCCCGCAGGAAGGGGACCGCGAGGACCCACTGCATCGAACCGGCTGTCGTCATGGTCGATCCGAAGTCTCGCCCGGGCGCGCCCGAGGCCGCTGTCAGGCAGCTTAAGGACCGGCCGGCCGGACCGGAGCGGGACAATCCGGCGGCGCGGGCCCCGAGAAAGGCGATGGGCTCCGCCGAAAGGGGCAGGAGCGCCGCCCCGTCCGGCGAGGGCCGAGCGTCCGAAGGCATCGCTTCGCGCGCCGCCAAGTCTCGCTACCCTGCTACCCGCTATCCTGCTGCCCGCTACCCTGCAGGCGACCCCGCCGTCCTCGCTGCCGGGAGATCCACGCCGATGCCCCGTTCCGCCGCTCTCCTCGCGCTCGGCCTCACCTTCTGCCCCATTCTCGGCCTCGACCTCTTCGGCACCCCCGCCCGGGCGGAAGGGCCGTTCCGCGATCCCGTCGCGCAGCCCTTCGCCTCGACGAGCATCTGGAACACGCCGCTCGGCCGCGGAGCCACGTTCCAGCCCGGCGCCGGGCCTGAGACGGCGCTCCTGCGCAACCAGAATGCCGGCGGGCCGGCCGGCGCCTATGCGTGGATCGGCGGCCACGCCTTCGGGATCTACCGCCAGGGACCGACCGATCCGGAGCGGAGCTGGACCTATCGCGGGCGGCCGCCGACATTGCCCTGGCCGCATGGCGGCAGCCCGGGGGGAGGCCGCTTCACCTTGCGCACCCCACCGGGCATCGCCTTCCTGGGCGGCACCGACCGGCACGCGGTACTGGTCGACGCGGAGGGGCGCTACGCCTACGAGATCTGGCTCGGTGCCTTCGATCCGGCCCGCAACCTCTATTCGGCGCAGTACCTCGTGCGGACCGACCTGCGCGGCAGCGGCATTTCCGCGACGCCGGGCGCCCAGGAGGGCGTGCGCGCCTTCGGCGGCTCGCTCATCGGCGGCCTCGTGCGCCGGGCCGAGCTCGAGCGCGGCGAGATCCGCCACGCCATCGCGATGGCGGCGAGCACCAGCCAGGCGAGCCCGACCCGCATCGTCTGGCCGGCCTCCTCGACCGACGGGGGCGGCCACAACGGCCATACCGGCGTGATCCCGATGGGGGCCCTGTTCGCGATCCCGCCGCAGGTCGATCTCGGCCGCCTCGGCCTGACCACACCGGAGGGGCGGGCGCTCGCCCGGGCGTTCCAGGAGTTCGGCGGCTACATCACCGACACCGCCGCCCGCACCCTGGTGATCGCCTACCTGGAGGAGGGCTGCACCGACCGGCAGATCGACCACCTGCAATCGGACAAGGACCGGATCCTGTCCGTGCTGGCGATGGTGACGAACAACGAGGCCGCCCATCCGGGCGGCCCCGGCCCCCGGGTGGCGGCCCCGCCGCCGCCCCTGGAGGGGGAGTGATACCAACGGTCGTTGAAAACGACCTTTGGTCCCGGTCTCGAATTTTCGCCAAGCCTCGAATTTACGCCAAGTCTCGAATTTACGCCAAGCCCGAGGTCCCGGACTTCTGGGCTTGGTGTCGAAAACTCGAGATGGGTCGACGGCCCCGTCGATCTCGGGCTTGCCCGAGAGCGAATCGATGCGTCAGCATCGTGGGCCGTTGGTATGATGCATCACCTGTATGCATCACCTGTGCGTCTGGATTCCGGGTTCCGCGGCGCGGCCCTGGAATGACGCGGAGGGTGGCAGCTCTGTCGCGCGAGAATATCAGTGCAGACGGATACCGCTCGCCACGACGACGACACCCCGACCTCGGCCGGCTGGACCGCGTCGGGGAATGGACAGCGCGAAAGGCAGCCCGGGCTCGCGCTCCGGGCGGGACCGCGCGGGGGAGACCGGCCCCCGCGCCCCCTGGCGTCACAGCTTCATGTCGGACCGGGATTCGAAGGCCCGGATCGCCACCTCGGTCCGGTTGGTCGCCCCGACCTTGCGCATGATGTTGCGCACGTGCACCTTGACGGTGCTCTCCTTCATGTTGAGCTCGAAGGCGATGATCTTGTTCGCCTTGCCCTTCTGCAACTGCTCCAGCACCGCGGTCTGGCGCGGGGTGAACTGGCTGCGGGGATCGGCGGCCCCCGCCTCCTCGGCCCCGCCGCGGCGCTGCAGCAGGCAGCTCGCCGGCACGAACACGCCGCCGGCCCGCACGAGCCGCATCGCCTCGATCGCGACCTTCAGGCTGACATTGGTGGGGATGTAGCCGCGGGCGCCCTCGTTGAGGCGTTCGACGATCTCGCTCGGATCCTCGCTGTCGCAGAGCAGGACGAGACTGGTATTCGGCCCGATCCGCGAGCGCAGGGCGGCCTCGCGCTGGGTGGAACCGCGGCCGGCTTCCCGCGGATCGTAGTAGAGCACCACCAGGTCGCCGTCCCGATGCCCGACCTTGCCCCGTTCCCACTCGTCGATCGACGCGAAGGTCACGACGTCGTGGTCGGGGATCGCCTCCGCCAGGCAGTTGCGCAGGCATTCCCGCACCAGCTGGCGCGGCTCGATGATCGCGATGGCGGGCTTCAGTCCGGCTTCCTCCTCGGGCTGGGACGCATCCATCGCGGGTTCGCTCACTTCGACCAGTCTGCGGCCCCGCGAAGCGAGGCCGTAATCAACGAGAGCAGGCGTCGACATGCTTCACCTCCACCACTGTACGATCGATCAATTATTATTGGATGGGTCTCGCGGAGCGATGGTCGCGGCAGCGATGAATCCGCCGTGACCCTCATTCTGTTCCGCAGCCGGATCTGTGAAGGCAACCGGCGCCGCCGGGGCTTCGACTGCACGATCCAGTCGATCCGCCCCCCTGCATCCGCCCGCCCCTCGTGATTTCATTCCTAACACGGCCACAAAACAGTTACAATCCTCAATATGGCGGTCTAATCCACCTTTCACTGACGATGTCGACCGGATTGATTGATAACGATCGATAAGTAGCTGATCGAAGCACACGCAAGACGTGCATCTGCCGATCGTCCGCGGAACAATATTGACGCTGGAGCATGTCCGAAAACGCACGAAAGCACCCGTCGGGACATTGGACTGTCCGCGGGCTCGGATAGATCTCAGGTGAGTGTGGCGTTTAGCGCTCTACACCTCGGCCCGACGCCGCCTGGAAGGCGGGCTGCCGGATCCGGTCTGAACGGCGCCGCTTCATTTCGTGTCGTCAGCGGCGGGTCGGGTGGCCAAGTTCTCGAGCTTCTTCATCCAAGGCAGCGCAATCCAGGGCAGCGCAACGCGCGCCGATTCCGGCAGGTCAGAGCGCGCGGAACGGCATCCGCCCTTCATTCCCGGCGTGCATGAGTGCCGTCTCCATACATTAATCTACATACAATCAGACATTTCCGCATTCAGGAGGCGCGCATCCGTCACGCTCGACAATTACCCCAAGCATGTCACGTCAGCCATATCGTTTGATAATTTTTAACCGTCAATGTTACGCCACAACGGTCCAGACCAGCGAAGAACAGCGGCGGATTAGGCCATCCGCCGCTGTTCCATCATCGTGACGGGCTGTTGGATCAGGCGCTGAGGGGCAGGGCGGGCCGTCCCGCCAGGGCCTCCGCCAGGGCGTCCGCGACGGCGTGGACGGTCTCCTCGCCCATGCCGGCATAGAGCGGCAGCAGGATGCAGCGGTCGCGGGCGGCCTCGGAATGGGGCAGGGGCGCGCGTAAGGACAGGTCGGCATAGGCCGGTTCGAGGTGGATGCACATCACGCCGCGGCGGCTGGCGATGCCGCGGTCGAGCAGGCCCTGCATCACGGAAACTTGATCGGCTCCTTCGCCCAGGCGCACCGCGTAGCTCTGCCAGTTCGAGCGGGCCCAGTCCGGCTCCACCGGAACCGCGACGGCAAGACCCGCCAGCGCCTCGGCGTAGAGGCCGGCGAGGCGCCGGCGCTCGGCCACGATGGCGTCGAGCCGCGCGAGCTGGACCCGGCCGATCGCCGCCTGGAGGTCTGTCAATCTATAGTTGTATCCAACCGTCGGGTAATCCTCGAACACCACGGCCCGGCTGGCATGGCGGGCGACGTCCGACACACCCATCCCGTGCTGGCGCCAGAGCCGGAACCGGCGGTCCCATGCGGCGTGGCGGGTGACCAGCATGCCGCCCTCGCCGGTGGTGAGGATCTTGCGCGGGTGCATCGAGAAGCAGGCGACGTCCCCGAGCGGCCGGCCGATCCGCTGCCACGCCCCGTCGATCCGGATCTCGGAGCCGATGGCGCAGGCGGCGTCCTCGACGAGGGCGACGCCGTGGCGGCGGGCGATGGCGATCAGCCGGGCCATGTCGCAGGGCATGCCGATCTGATGCACCGCCAGGATGGCCTTCGTCCGCGGCGTGATCGCGGCCTCTGCGAGGTCCGGGTCGATGGTGAGGGTGACGGGGTCGATATCGACCAGCACCGGCTCGGCCCCGCATTGCCGGATGGCGTTGGCGCAGGCGATGAAGGTGTGGCTGACGGTGACGACCTCGTCGCCGGGGCCGACACCGGCGGCGAGAAGGGCGAGATGCAGGGCCGTGGTGCAGTTCGAGACCGCGCAGGCATGCGGCGCCCCGACGGCGTCCGCGAACTCGGCCTCGAAGGCGGAGACCTGGGGTCCCTGCGTGAGCCAGCCGGAGCGGATGACGGCGCTCGCCGCCTCGACCTCGGCCTCGCCGAGGGACGGCTTGATGATCGGGATCACGAGGCGAGCTCCATCACGGGGGCGAGGCGAGGGGCGGGAGCCGCCTCGGCGGGCATGCGGTTGGCCCGCCACCAGGCGACCAGGTCGTCGAGGCCCTGGTCGAGGCCGATTCCCGCCTGGAAGCCGGTGAGGTCCCGGGCGAGCCGCACGTCGGCGAGGCGCCGCGGCACCGGGTTGACGCTGCGCTCGGCCTCGTGGACCGGCACCAGGTCCGGCCGGCCCATCACCGCGGCGAGGCGTTGCGCCAGTTCGAGGAGCGAGGTCTCTTGCGCGCGCCCGATATTGAGCGCCACGTCGCTCGCCGGGGAGAGCCCCGCCAGGACGTTGGCCCGGGCCACGTCACGCACGTCGATGAAGTCCATGGTCTGCAACCCGTCGCCGAAGATCAGCGGCGGCTCGCCTCGCGCGATCCGCTCCATCCAGCGGATCAGGACTTCGGTGTAGCGCCCGTGCAGGTCCATGCGCGGGCCGTAGACGTTGAAGTAGCGGAGCGCGACGTAGTCGAGCCCGGCCATGTCGTTGTAGGAGCGCAGCAGGCCCTCGCCGAAGCTCTTGGCCGCGCCGTAGAGTGTGCGGTTGCCGGAATGCGCCTCGGATTCCGGGGTCGGGAAGGTCGAGGCCATGCCGTAGACCGAGGCCGAGGAAGCGTAGACCACCTTGCCCACGCTTGCAGCGACGCAGAGTTCGACGAGGCTGGCGGTGGCATCCACCATCACCTCGATCGCCTCGCGCGGCTCGGCGGCGCAGTGGGTGATGCGGAGCGCCGCCTGGTGGAAGACGGTGTCGCAGCCTGCCACCAGCCCGGCCATCAGGTCGCGGTCGCGGATGTCGCCGATGACCAGCTCGACCGCCCCGGAGCCGAGCGCGCCCGACAGGTTCTCGGTCCGGCCCCGGACCAGGTTGTCGACCACCACGATCTCGCGGCAGCCCCGCGCCACCAGGAGGTCGACGATGTGGGAGCCGACGAAGCCGGCCCCACCGGTGACGAGGACCCGGCCCAACTGGCGAGAGGGCTCACACGGCTTCGGCATAACCTTCTCCCAGGCTGTCGGTGAGGGCCGCGACCACGGTGGCGATCTGGCGATCGGTGATCTCGGGGAAGAGCGGCAGGGACAGCCACTCGCCGGCCAAGGCCTCCGAGACCGGGCAGGGCGTGCCGAGGCGCACGCTGTCGGCATAGGCCGGCTGGTGGTGCACCGCCCTCGGGTAGTGGATGCCGGTGGCCACACCCGCCTCCTGCATCCGGGCCCGCACCGCGTCGCGGTCCGGCACCCGCACGGCGTAGACGTGGTAGACGTGGTCGCGCCCGCCGGCCTTCGGCGCCTTGAGGCCGGCCTGCCCGAGCAGCGCGTCGTAGCGCGCGGCGGCCCGCCGCCGGCCTTCGGTCCAGCCGTCGAGGTAGCGCAGCTTCACGCCCAAGGCCGCCGCCTGCACCGTATCGAGGCGGTAGTTGAAGCCGGGACGGACGTGGTTGTAGCGCCCCTCCTGGCCCCAGTCGCGCAACGAGCGCAGGGTCCTGGCGATGTCGGGATCGTCGGTGGTGATCGCCCCGCCCTCGCCGCAGGCGCCGAGATTCTTGCCCGGATAGAAGCTGAAGCAGCCGACCGTGCCGAAGGCACCGGCCCTGGTGCCGTTCCGCTCGGCGCCGTGGGCCTGGGCGGCATCCTCGATCACCGTGATGCCGTGACGCTCGGCGATGGAACAGATCGCCGCCATGTCGGCGAGACGCCCGTGCAGGTGGACCGGCACCACCGCGCGGGTGCGGGGCGTGATCGCCGCCGCGAAAGCCGCCGGGTCCATGGTGTAGGTCTGGGGATCGACATCCACCAGGACGGGCTTTGCGCCGGCATAGAGGATCGCCGCGACGGTGGCGACGAAGGTCATGCCGACGGTGATCACCTCGTCGCCGGGGCGCACCCCGGCGGCGATCAGCCCGAGATGGAGGGCGGCGGTGCCGGTGCTCACCGAGACCGCTTCCGCGGTCCCGCAATGGGCCGCGAAGTCGCGCTCGAAGGCGGCGACGGGGGGCCCGAGCACGTAGGCGCCGCTGCGGAGCACCGCCAGCACCGCCTCTTCCAGGGGTTCCTGCACGGCCCGGTACTGGGCCTCGAGGTCGAGAAGCGGGATCATCAGGCGGCCCTCAGGGGAGACAGGTCGATCGGGTGGCCGCGCTGGGCGAGCGACTGCGAGGCGGCCTCGAGCAGGCGCACCACCCGCAACCCGCTCTCGCCGGAGGTGAGCGGGGTCTCTCCCTGCGTGATGCAGCGGGCGAAGTGCTCGACCTCGGTGACGAGCGCTTCCTTGACCGGGATGTGCGGGGTCCAGACGTCGCCCATGCGGTAGGCCGGCAGGATGCGGCGAATTTCCTCCTGCGAGGGCCGCTCGGCGAACTCGACGCCGCGGTCGTAGACCTTGACCTTCTCGCTCGGCTCCATGTCGTCGAAGACGATCATCCGGCGGCTGCCGCCGATCAGCGTGCGGCGGATTTTTACGGGAGCGAGCCAGTTCACGTTGAGATGCGCGGTGACCCCGCCCTCGAGATAGAGGGTGATGTGGGCGAGGTTCTCGGGGCTGCCCTTGATGTGGCCGGCGCCGGTGGCGGAGATCGCCAGGGTCTCGGCCGGCAGGAGGTAGTCCAGGATGGCGAGGTCGTGGACCGCCAGGTCCCAGATCACGTTCACGTCGTCCTGGAACAGGCCGAAATTGATCCGCGTCGAGTCGTAGTAGAACAGGTCGCCGGTGACGCCGGTATCGATCAGCTCGCGGATCTTCTGGACCGCACCGGTATACACGAAGGTGTGGTCGACCATCAGCGTGAGGCGGCGCTTGGCGGCCTCGGCCACGAGCCGGGCCGCCTCGCGGGAGGTCGGCGTGATCGGCTTCTCGACCAGCACGTGCTTGCCGGCCATGAGAGCGGCGAGCGCGATCTCGTAATGCAGCTTGGTCGGCGTCGCGATGGCGACCGCGTCGATCTCCGGGTCGGTCAGCATGCGCTGCCAGCTCTCGTCGATCGTCACCCCCGGATGGCGGGTGGCGGCGCGGCTTTGCGCCGCCGGCGACGGATCGGCGATCGCCTTGAGCGTGGTGCCGTTCGCCTCCGCGACGCAGCGGGCGATGTTCGGCCCGAAATAGCCGTAACCGATGACTCCGATCCCGATCATGATGCCTCCGCGAGGTCGAGCAGGGACGAGGGGTGAAGGGGGGTGGCGGGCACGCCCGCGACGTGGGCGCCGTCCGGCACGTCGCGGGTGACCACCGAGCCGGGGGCGATCCGGGCGCCGGCCCCGATCGTCAGCCCGCACAGGATCGTGGCATTGGCGCCGACGACCGCGCCGGCGCCGACCCGGGTCGTCTCCAGGGTCCAGTCGTCGGGCCCCATCAGGGTGCCGGCGGCGGTGACGGCGCGGGGATGGCGGTCGTTGGTGAACATCACGCCGGGGCCGACGACCACGTCGTCGGCGAGGCTCACGCCTTCGCACAGGAAGGCGTTGGCGCCGATCCGGCAGCGTGCCCCGAGAACGGCGCCGCGCTGGATCTCCACGAAGGGCCCGACCTGCGACTCCGCGCCGATCGTGCAGCCGTAGACGTTGACGAGGGCGGGATCGGCCAAGGCAACGCTCGCCTCGATCCTCGCATTCACGACCGGCATTCCGTCCCCCGTCGCCACCCAGTGCTGGAACGCTAGGCGGCCGGCGCGGCCAAGTAATCGTGTCAATGCGGGGGTGGATGTTACACCCTAATCACCCCGATCGATGCCAGAACGGTCCGGTCTTTCTACCGCTTCGGGCGTACAGCCCGCCGGCATGACTGATCCGGCGGGGCGGAACGCCTCGCCGTTTTCCGGTCTGGGCAGGGGAGGGGGTGGATTCCGACACTCGTCCGCGAAGGAGCACCCTCATGCCGACCTTAGCGGATACCGCCCCCACCTGCGTCGTGCGGGGCCTGAGCTTCGACGCCCTGGCGGCGGCCTTGGTGAGGGGCCGGACCTCGGTCTTCACCCTCAACATGATGCATATGCGGCTCTTGGGCCGGGAGCCGGAATTCCGCGAGAGCTACCGCCAGGCCTCGATCGTCACCCTCGACAGCAACCTCCTCAACACCTGCTTCCTGCGCCGGCGCATGACGGTCGCGACCGGCAGCGACCTGGTGCAGCACCTCTCGGCCCGGCGGACCTTCCACGATCGCTCGGTCCTGGTGATCGGCAACGTCACGCCGGAGGAGGCCGCCTCGGTGATGGCGAGCCGGCGCCTCGAGGTCTACCGCCCGCCCTTCGGCTTCATCCACGACCCGGCGGCGGTGGATGCGGTGATCGCCCGGGTGCGGGAGATGGCACCCGACATGGTGTTCATCGCCGTCGGCGCGCCGCAGAGCGAGATGCTCACCCTTCGGCTTCGCCGCGCCGGCCTCGTCGAGCCGTCGATCCTGTGCTGCGGCGCCGCCTTCGAGTTCGCGCTCGGCAAGCAGACCCGCTCGCCGGCCTTCGTCAGCCGCACCGGCCTCGAATGGGCCTGGCGGCTGGCGAGCAATCCCCGGCGACTGGCCGGCCGCTACGCCTCGGATGCCGGCTTCCTCCTGTCGATGCTGGGGCCGCTGAACCGACTCGCGCGTTCGGGTGCGCTGAAGGTCGGCGGGTTGCAGCTGCAGTTCCGGCAGGAGGCGGGCTCGGGGCTCACGCTGGGGCGGGGGGCGCTGGGGGCGGGGTAACGGGGGGCCATGTCCATTCCGTAGCCGCGATCGCGGAGCCCGGAATGCAGGCTATACGACATAGGAGGCTGCGCGGCAGCGGGCGCAACGGCCGCCGCGCATGAACCCTCCCCCCCTCTGCGGGGGAGGGTGGTCCCTGCGTCAGCAGGGGCCGGGAGAGGGGCAGCGCGACGCTGATCCAGTTGTTCGCCCGTCACCATGGTCGCGACCTCTCCGGAAGCGTGGTTCCCCTCTCCCGCCCGGCTCCGCCGGGCACCCTCCCCCGCAGAGGGGGGAGGGTTCATGCTCCCCGCCGTACCAGCCAAACAGACCCCGAAACGCAAAAAGGCCGCCTCGACCCGGACGGGGAGGCGGCCTCTTCAAGCGTCGCGAGAACTCGCGAAAGATCTTACTCCGCGGCGGCGGGCTTCTTGGCCTTGGTCTTGCCCTTCTCGGCGCCGCGCTCGGCGCGCTCGGCGATGCGGGCCGACTTGCCGCGACGATCGCGCAGGTAGTACAGCTTGGCGCGACGCACCTTGCCGCGACGGACCACCTTGATCGAGTCGATGTTCGGCGAGTAGATCGGGAAGACGCGCTCGACGCCCTCGCCGTAGGAGATCTTGCGGACGGTGAAGCTCTCGTTGATGCCGCCGCCGGACCGGGCGATCACGACGCCCTCGTAGGCCTGGACGCGGCTGCGCTCGCCTTCCTTCACCTTGACGTTCACGATGACCGTGTCGCCGGGCTCGAAGTCGGGGATCGTCTTGTCGAGCTTCGCGATCTGCTCCTGCTCGAGCTGCTGGATGATGTTCATCGGTCAAACTCCTGCCGTCGCCGCCGCGCCCCGGGATGGGATCCGGCGTCAGGATTTCGGCGTCCTGTTGTGAGTTGCCGGCTCCTTACAGGAACGGCCGCGGCTTGTCGACACGCGCCGTCACGGCATTCTTCGTGGCACGCGACGGGCGGAGGGAACCGAACGGTGCGCACCGTGTTGTGTGCGCTCGGTGCGGCGCCGGTCCCCCGGCGGCCCACCGTCAAGGACCCCAATCCCAAGGCCCTCGCGTTCCGGGGGCCATCAGGAGGACCCTCCTCATGCTGATGCGTTGGAAGATCGCCGGCCTCGCGGCCCTGGCGTTCGGCGGTCTCGCGGCCGCCCCCGCGAGCGCGGCCCCGGCCGGGCCCGGCCTTGCCGGCCTGCTCGCCCCCGAGGCGCCGGTGACCCAGGTCGCTCAGGGCTGCGGCCCCGGCTTCGCCCGCGGGCCCTACGGCGGTTGCCGGCCGATGTACGGCCGCCGCTATTATGGTCCGCCGCGGGTCTATGGCCGCCGCTGCTTCATCCGCCCGACGCCCTACGGGCCGCGGCGGATCTGCCGGTTCTGATCGGCGGCGCCCGAACCGGGCGGGGCTCCCTGCGGGATCCCCGCCTCCATCAGCCTTCCATAGGCCGGCAACCTTCCATCGGCCGGAACGCCACCAGTGCCATGTCGTCCCGCCGCGGCTCGGGCCCGCGATGGGCGGCGAGGGCCGCCTCCAGGGCCGCCACCTGGTCGGAGAGCGGCAGGCCGCCGTGCCGGCGCAGGATCTCGGCGACGCCGCGATGGCCGAGGAGCCGCCGGGACGCTCCCCCCATCTGGTCGCTGACCCCGTCGGTCATCAGGAAGAAGGCGCGGGGCCCGCCTTGGGCGTCGCGCAGCGGCACGGTGACGCGTGCGAAGGGCTCCTCCCGGCCGGTGCGCCGGTAGCCGAGGCCGTGGCGCCGGCCCTTGATCCGGGTGATCTCGCCGTCGGCCAGCACCGTCAGGGCGAGGCCGGCCCCGGCGAAATCCAGGATGCCGTTCGCCCGGTCGACGACGCAGATCCCGCAATCGAGCCCTTCGTCCGATCCGTCGGGGCCGGTTCCCGCGGCAGCGCCGGCCTCCTGCCGCAGCCGTGCCCGCACCACGCCGTCGAGGGCCGCCAGGATCTCGTCCGGCCGGCGCAAGGCCCGGTCGTGCAGGATCCGGTCGAGGGCGGTCGCGACGATGAGGGTCAGGAAGGCGCCGGGCACGCCGTGGCCGGTGCAATCGGCCACCACCACGATGCCGAGGCCGTCGCTCTCCTCGATCCAGTAATAGTCGCCGCCGACGACGTGCAGCGGCTCCCACAGCACCGCGACCTCGAACCCGGCCCCGCGCAAGGAGCCGGGCCCGGGCAGCACCGCCTGCTGGATACGGCGGGCATAGTTGAGGCTCTCCATCACCAGGCCGTTCGCCTCGGCGAGCCGGGCATGGGCACGCTCCAGCTCGGCCAGGAGGTGGCGGGCCTCGTCGCCGCTGCGTAAACCCTCGACCATGCGGTTGAAGGCGGCGGAGATGTCGGCGATCTCGCGGCTCGGCCGCCGGCTCCCGGCGAGGTCGACCGTCACCCACTCCTTGCGCTCGACCCGCCCCATCGCCGCGAGCAGCCGGCGCAGGGGCGCGAGGACGTGGCGCCCCACGGCGAGCCTCAAGGAGAGTGCGAAGGCGAGAATCAGCACAAGGCTGGCGCCGAGCACCATCACGACCTGCTTCTCGGCATTGGCCCGCAGGCCCTCCGCCGACAGGACCAGGGTCAGGCTGCCGGCGGGCTGCGCGTCGGGGCCGGGCTCGATCTCGGCCGAGACCTGGATGCGCTCGAAGCTGCGGCCCCGCGGCTCCTCGCCGAGCCGCGCCACCACGCCCCCCGCCGCGTCGCGCAGGATCGCGGAGCGGAAGGCGGGGTCGAGGCCGAGCGCCTGGAGCGGGGGGCCGTAGGCCGTGGTCCAGCCCGGATGGGCCAGCGCCCGGGCGGTCATGTCCGCCATCGTCCGGGCGCGCTCGCCCTCGATCCGGATCTGATCGCCGTAATTGACCCAGGCGATCACCACCTGGGTCGCCAGCACCACGGCCGCGATCACCGGCGAGAGGCGCAGGAACAGGGTATGGGCGAGACCGTCGAGGTTGCGGCCCCGGGCGGCGCCGCGCAACGCCCCCGGGCGCATCGTGTCGGCGCCGCCATCCTGCGTCGTCGGCACCCCGGTGACGCCGAGACCGGCCGGCGCGTCGCCCCGGCGCATCGGGCCGGCGCCCCGCAGGGAGCCGCCGCGGCGGGGGGCTGCTTCCGCCACGGGCTCGCCGCTCAACCGCGGGTCTCCGGTGCGCTCTTCTCCTGAATGCTCGTCTCCGGCCCGGCCTCCGGGGAGGGCGCCTGCGCCACCCGGTTGCGGCCGCCGTGCTTGGCCGCGTAGAGCGCGGCGTCGGCCCGGCGCATCGCCGCCTGCAGGCTCTCCCCCGGCTCGGCCGATGCCAGCCCGATGCTGACCGTGATGCCGATCGGCCCGCCCTCGGTGGCGACGGGGTTGGCCGCGACGGCGGCCCGGATGCGCTCGGCGATCGCCGCCCCGTCCGCGGGATCCGTCTCGACCAGCAGGACCGCGAATTCCTCGCCCCCGAGCCGCCCGACCGCATCGAGGGAGCGCAGGGCCGAGCGGCAGGCGGCGACGAAGGCGATCAGCGCCGCGTCGCCGGCGGCGTGGCCGTGGCTGTCGTTGACGAGCTTGAACCGGTCGAGGTCGAGCATCAGCAGGCAGGCGCGCTGCCCGGGCCGGCGCGGCCAGTCGCGGGCGCAGACCTCCAGGAAGCGCCGGCGGGCCAGCGCCCCGGTCAGCGGGTCGGTATCGGCGAGCCGGCGCAGCTCGGCCTCCAGACGGGCGCTGGTCTCGATCTCGCCCGACAGGGCCTCGTTCAGGTTCTGCAGGTCGCGCTGCTGCTCAGCCAAGCGCTTGTTGGCCTTCTGGAGGTCGGCCTGCATCCGGTCGCTCAGGCGCACCAGCCGGCGCTGCTCGCGGTAGCCCCGGCGATAGGCCTCGGCCAGCACCTTCACCCCGTCCGCCACCGCGGCGAGCTGGGTCAGCATCACCTCGGTCCGGTCGAGGACCGCCTCCTCGTTGTCGAACAGGCTGAAGACGTTGGCAGGTCCCCCGGAGCGCTTCGTCCCGTCGCCGCGCTTTCCCGTATCGGGCTCGGCCAAGCCGGGTTCCTGGGGGGCCTCGCCGTCGGTCGTCGCCGCAGGCCCGGGAAGCCTCCTGGTCGTCATGCGGCCGTCTCCTGCACCATCTCGAACCGGGCATGCGAGAAATCGGCCGCGAAATCCTCGCCCGCTTCCGCGATCGTGTCGTCCCCTTCGGCGTAGAGCCAGCGGATCGTCACCGCGCGGCCCTCCTCGGCGGCCTCCTCGAGGGGCATGAACAGGTTCATCAAGGCCTTGGCGCTCGACGAATTGAAGTAGGACAGGGCGACCTCGAAGGTCAGCGGCGTCGCCTCCTCCTCCAGGCAGGCGCGCAGGGCCTGAAGGAGGGGGCCGTAGAAGGCGGCGGCGTCCTCGGGGTAGGATTCGCCGCGCAGGAGCAGGCGCCCGGCGGGAAAGTCGAAATCGACCAGCGGCGAGCGGCTGGTGGCGGGGATCTGGATCCGGTCCATCGTCGGGCGCCTCAGATGAAGGCCTTGAGGCAGAAGAACGAGCGGTCGTCGCCGCGCGCCTGGAAGTCGTACTCGACCGGGGCGCTGGAGCGCCGGGCGATCTCGATCAGCCCGATGCTGCCGCCGAGGCTGCCCTCCTCGGCGGGCTGGCGCAGCCGCTCGCGGTAGTATTTCTTCAGCTCCTCGCCCGACAGGCCGACGATGTGGTCGAGCCGGGCGCGCAGCGCCGTGACGTGCTCGCCCGGAACCTCGTTGCCGCAGGCGACGAAGAAGCGCCCGTCCTCGATGCCGACGACGATCAGGCCGGCGCTGACCATGCTGCCCGCCGGCGTGCCGTGCGGCACCAGCTTGTCCGCCGAATAGCGGATGACGTTCTGGGCCTGCTCGACGAAGATCGAGAAGACCCGCTTCGACACGCCTGCGTCGGTGGCGCCCTGCTGCATGCGCAGCTTCAGCACCTCGCCGAGGGAGAACAGCACGTTCTCCGACAGGTCGCCGCCGAACGACAGGATGATCCCGTTGCGCCGGGACGCCTCGTGGAACGCCATGAAGTCAGATGCGAGCACCGCTCTCTCCCGCCCGGGTCACCGCGCCGGCCTTGAAGCCTCTCGCCCCCGCCGCCCGCTTTGTCCGGGCCGAAGGCGGCCGGACGCCATGGTAGCCGGCAAGGGCTCACTGGAGTGTTACTGCGTTGCACAACGGAAGTCCGCACACAGTCGATAAAAATTTTGTCGGTCGCTCGCCGCCGCGCGGATTTTTCATCCGGAATGTGCTTAAAAAATCCGCGACTTGCTTTTCGGTTGTGCAGCAGAAGGAGAGCCTGTCGCAAGGGTAGGTTTGAGGCGATTCGATCGCGTCGTTTTCATGGCCGATTCCCGGCCGGCCCCTGGCCGAGCGTGATGCGCCCCGCCGGCTTCGTGTCGATCGATTCGCCGCGAGGATGCGGTGGCGAGCCCTCCCTCGCCTCGCCCCCTTGCCTCGCCCCCTTGCCGCCGCCGGGCCGCGCGGGCAGCATCGAGCGGTCGGTGGAGCGCGTCCGGGCATGGTCGAGATCAAGCGGCGCCGGTCCTTCGAGGCCGGGCATCGGCTCAAGTTCATGGTGCTGGTCGACGAGACGCCGGAATGTGACCGCGCGGTGCATTTCGCCGTGCGCCGGGCGGCGCGGCTCGGGGCCCGGGTGGTGATGCTGGCGGTGGCCGAGCCGCCCGAGACGATGGAGTGGCTCGGCGTCGGCGACGCGATGCGGGCCGAGGCCGAGGCCGAGACGATGGAGCGGCTGGAGGCGCTCGCGGCATCGGCCCGGCAGGCCGCGGGCGTCGATCCCGAATTGGTGGTGCGGACCGGCGAGCGCGCCGACGCGATCCTGCGCCAGATCGAGGCCGACGAGGACATCGCCTTCCTGGTGCTCGGCGCCGCCGCCGGCGGCGACGGGCCGGGGCCGCTCGTCACCTCGATCGCCGGGCGCAAAGCCGGCAGCTTCCCGGTGCCGGTGGTGATCGTGCCCGGCGCCCTGAGCGAGGCGGAGATCACCGCGCTCGCCGGGTGAACGCCGCCTGCTCCATTGAGCTTTGGCGCGTTCGGGTCCACATCAGCGGGCAGGCGCGAAGGGCTCCCGAGGAGCCGCGCGCCGTTCCCGGCCGGCCTTGAACCGGCGCTGAGAACGTCTCGAGGATCACCGATGTTCATCCAGACCGAAGCCACCCCGAACCCCGCCACCCTGAAGTTCCTGCCCGGCAAGGTCGTCCTGCCCGAGGGCACCTTCGAGGCCCGGGACGAGGGTGCAGCTTTGCGCTCGCCGCTCGCCCGCGCCCTGTTCGGCGTCCAGGGCGTCTCCGGCGTCTATCTCGGCCACGACTTCATCTCGGTGACCAAGGCCGAGGGCGAGCCCGGCTGGCCGCAGGTCAAGCCCGCGGTGCTCGGCGCCATCATGGAGCACTTCATGTCCGGGGCCCCGGTCATGGAGGCCGGCCACGCCCCCGAGGAGGCGGCGGAGGAGTTCTACGACGAGGCCGATGCCGACACGGTCGTCACCATCAAGGACCTGCTCGAGACCCGGGTGCGCCCGGCGGTGGCCGGCGACGGCGGCGACATCACCTTCCGGGGTTTTCGCGATGGCGTAGTCTACCTGGAGATGAAGGGCGCCTGCTCGGGCTGCCCGTCCTCCACCGCCACCCTGCGCCAGGGCGTGCAGAACCTCTTCCGCCACTTCCTGCCGGACGTGCGCGAGGTCCAGGCGGTCTCGTAAAGGCTTCCCCGCCGCCCGCAGATCGGCGGGGCGGGAGCGTCGTTTCTGCCGCCGACCGGTTTCCTCCCCGGCGGGGGATGATCTAAAGGCTGAACCGAACCGGGCCGCCTCGCCATACGCGGGGCGGTCCTTCTTATGTTAACCTGTCTGTGCCAGGCTGGGATTCAAGCGGCGGGCCGACGAGCGGCCCGGCGCGGCCGGCGTCACGGACCCGGCCGCGGCGTTGCAACCCCGCGGGCGCGAAAGGGCGGAGCCTGACTGTGATGCGGATCCTGGCCATCGATACGGCGCTCGAGCGCTGCGCGGCCTGCATCATGGCGGACGACTCGCCCGAGCCCCTGGCGCAGGAGAGCATGGACCTCGCCCGCGGCCATGCCGAGGCGCTGCTGCCGCTGGTCGAGCGGGTGGTGGCCCGGATCGAGGGCGGGTTCGAGAGCCTGGACCGGGTCGCCGTCACGGTGGGGCCGGGCTCCTATACCGGCCTCAGGGTCGGCCTGTCGGCCGCCCGGGCGGTGGGGCTGGCCTGCGGAATCCCGGTCGTCGGCGTCACCACCCTGTCGGCCCTGCTGGCGCCGCTGCTCGCGGCGGAAGACGATTTCCTCGGGCAGGGCTACCTGCTCGCCGCCGCGATCGATGCCCGCCACGGCCATGTCTATTTCCAGGCCCTGAGCCAGGACGGCGGCATCGCCGTGCCGCCGAGCCTGCTGCCGCTCCCGGAAGCCGTGCGGCTCCTCGGGCACGGCCCCGCGGCGCTTGCCGGCTCCGCCGCCCCGGCGCTCGCCGCCGCCGCGGCCGCGCAGGGCAACCGCGCCGTGGTGCCGGAAGGCCACATCGCCCCGCAGATCGCCTGGGTGGCCTCGCTCGGCCTCGTCGCCGACCCGGCCCAGGCGCTCCCCCGTCCGTTGTATCTGCGCGGGCCGGACGCCCAGCCGCAGGACCATGCCCGCCTCGCCCGCCGCTGACGGAGACCCCGATGAAGTGGATGCCGTTCCGCTCTCCCCCGACCGCCCATGTCGCGCCCCTGACCTCGGCCGACCGGGCCGGAGAGCTCGCGGCGCTCCACGCCACCGCCTTCGCGCGGCCCTGGGAGGCGGACGAGTTCGAGCGCATGCTGTGCGAGCGCGGCCACATCGCCCACGCGCTGATGCTCGGCACGGTGATCGGCGGCTTCGTGCTCTCGCGCCAGGTGCTCGACGAGGCCGAGATCCTCACCATCGTGCTCGGCCCGGCCTCCCGCGGCGCGGGCCTGAGCCGCCAACTGCTTCGCGCGCATCTCGTCGCCCTGGAGGATGCGGGCGTGCGCCGGGTCCATCTCGAGGTCGACGACGGCAACGCCCCGGCGCTCGCCCTCTACCACCGCCACCGCTTCGCCGAGACCGGCCGGCGGGCGAGCTACTACGCCCGGCCCGACGGCAGCCGGGCGAATGCGATCATGATGCAGGCGGCGCTGGGGTAGGGGACTACGGGGCGATGCGCCCGAACCCTCCCCGTTCTGCGCTAGCGGATTCACGCTTCTTCCCCGAGAGCTAACCCTCTGTAAATGTGCGCGCTTTCCCCTCCCCCTTGTGGGGAGGGGTTAGGGGTGGGGGTGGTGCCGCGTAGAGCTGTGCGGTGCCTCCTGTACCACCCCCACCCCCATACCCCTCCCCACAAGGGGGAGGGGAGGTGCGCTACGTTCAAAGGGAGAAGCGCTCAAACCGAGTTGTGTGAACGCGATAGCCGCAAGCGGGGAGGAGGATACCCACGCCCAGTCCTTCCCCAAACAGCCTTGCGAGTGGCAGGAAGATCCGGTGCGGTGGACGCCCCCGGCCGGACTTGGTATGCGGCGCAAGACGCGCGACCCCGACCGCGCGGCCCGCCAGAAAACCTCCTCGAGCCGAGCACCGCGCCGCCCGAACCATGACGTATCTCGTCGCCGGCCTGCGGCTCCTCGCCTATGCCCTGACCTTCGCGCTCCTCGCAGGACCCCACTGGCTCGCCCTGAAGCTCAGGAAGGGCCGGTTCGCCGGGCACGCGCCGGTCTGGCTGCACAGGGTCTTCGTCCGGCTGTTCCAGTTGCGCATCACCGTGACCGGCACGCCGCCGGCCCCGGGCGAGGCGGCGCTCGTCATCGCCAACCACATCTCCTGGCTCGACATCCCGGTGCTGGGGAGCGTGCGGCCGCTCTCCTTCGTGGCGAAGTCCGAGATCGCCGGCTGGCCGGTGGTCGGCACGCTCGCCCGGCTCCAGCGCACGGTGTTCATCGATCGCGCCCGCAAGCGCCACACCGCGGTGGTCAACACCGAGATGAGCCGGCGCCTGCGCGAGGGCGACCTGATCGTGCTGTTTGCCGAAGGCACCACCGGCGACGGCACCCGGCTGCTGCCGTTCCGCACCTCGCTCGTCGGCGCGGCGCGGGCGGCGATCACCGAAGGCGGGCTCGACCGGGTGCGTCTCCAGCCGCTCTGCATCGCCTATACGCGCCGCCACGGCCTGCCGCTGACCCGGTCCGAGCGCCCGGACATCGCCTGGTACGGCGACATGGAGCTGGGTCCGAGCGTCAAGCTGTTCTTCGAGCGCGGGCCGATCGACGTCCAGGTGACCTGGGGCGAGCCGGTGGCGTTCGCGGCCGGCACCGACCGCAAGGCCGCGACGGCGCTCGCCGAGGCCTCGGTGCGCCGCGCGCTCCAGGAGGCGGTGACCGGCCGGCCGCCGGCCCCCGAGCCGGCGCCCGTTCCACGGCCCGTGCACGGGGCGCCGCCTATTCTCATTCCGGCCGCGACGGCTTAAATGACGGGAAGCGGTCCGCGACGGGCCGCCCCCGCCACCTCCGATCATCTCCGCTCAGGGCCGGTTCGTTGAAGAAAGCGTTCGTCAAATCCTACGGCTGCCAGATGAACGTCTACGACGCCTCCCGCATGGTCGACCTGCTCGGCCGCGAGGGCTTCGTCGAGACCGGCGCCGTCGAGGAGGCCGACGTCGTCGTCCTCAACACCTGCCATATCCGCGAGAAGGCGGCGGAGAAGGTCTATTCCGAGCTCGGTCGCCTGCGGGTGCTGAAGGGCGAGCGGGCGGAGGCCGGCCACGACACCAAAGTCGTTGTCGCGGGCTGCGTCGCGCAGGCCGAAGGGCGCGAGATCCTGAACCGCGCCCCGGGCGTCGACGTGGTGGTCGGCCCGCAGAGCTACCACCGCCTGCCGCAGCTGCTCGCCGCCGCGAAGTCCGGCCGGGTCGTCGACACCGAATTCCCGGTCGAGGACAAGTTCGATCACCTGCCGGCGCGTCGCACCCCGGGTGTCTCCGCCTTCCTCACCGTGCAGGAAGGCTGCGACAAGTTCTGCGCCTTCTGCGTCGTGCCCTATACCCGCGGCGCCGAGGTCTCGCGCTCGGTGGAAAAAATCGTGGCCGAGGCCGAGCGGCTGGCGGCGGCCGGCGCCCGCGAGCTGACCCTGATCGGCCAGAACGTCAACGCCTTCCATGGGCAAGGACCCGACGGGCGCGACTGGACGCTCGGGGAACTGCTCCACCGCGTCGCGGCGATCCCCGGCGTTGTGCGCTTGCGCTACACCACCAGCCACCCGCGCGACATGGACGAGGCCCTGATCGCGGCCCATCGCGACCTGCCGGCCCTGATGCCCTACCTGCACCTGCCGGTGCAGTCGGGCTCGGACCGGATCCTGCATGCCATGAACCGCAAGCATGATGCCGACACCTATCGCCGGCTGATCGACCGGGTGCGGGCGGCGCGGCCCGACATCGCGCTCTCCTCCGACTTCATCGTCGGCTTCCCCGGCGAGACCGATGCCGACCACGCCGAGACGATGCGGCTGATCGCCGATGTCGGATTCGCCAGCGCCTTCTCGTTCAAGTACAGCCCGCGCCCCGGCACGCCGGCGGCGGAGAGTGCCGACGCGGTGCCGGAGGCGGTGAAGAGCACGCGGCTCGCCGAGTTGCAGGAACTGCTGGAGCGTCAGCGCCAGGACTTCAACCACGCCACCGTGGGCAAGGTCGTGCCGGTGCTGCTCGAGAAGCCCGGGCGGCATCCGGGCCAGGTCGCCGGCAAGTCGCCCTATCTCCAGGCGGTGCAGATCGAGGGCGACGTCGCGGCGGTCGGCACGGAAATTCCTGTGCGGATCACCCGGGCCGGCTCGAACAGCCTGTTTGGTGAAGCGTTGACCGCGACCCCGGCCGCGACGACGGCCCAAGCGGCCGACACGGCCGCCGCGTGAGGAACGGGAACGACAGGATGGCGATGGGAGAGGGCGGGCGCGGTCCGAGAGGGCGTGAGCCCGCGCGCGAGCGGGAACTCGCCCCGCGGGCGGTGGCGGGCCTGAGCGAGGCGGCGGAGATCGCGCTCACCTTCGACGACAACCGCCTGGCGAGCCTGGTCTTCGGCCAGTACGACCAGAACGTCGCCCATCTGGAGCGGCGCCTCGGCGTGGTGGCCACCGCGCTCGGCAACCACGTCGTGGTCAAGGGCCCGCCCGATTCGACCGAGCGGGCGCGGCGCGTGCTCGAACTGCTCTATGCCCGCGTCAGCGACGGGGGCGGGGTGCCGCTGACGCTGGGCGACGTCGACGGGGTGATCCAGGAATCCTCGCTCCAGGGCAACCTGTTCTCGCCGGCCGAGGCGCCGGCCAACGGCGAGCGCCCGTCCTTCGACCAGATCGCCACGCGCCGCCGCGGCGGCGTGCGGGCCCGCAACGCGGCGCAGGACGCCTACATCAAGGCGTTGCGCGCCCACGAGCTGGTCTTCGCGGAAGGCCCCGCCGGCACCGGCAAGACCTGGCTCGCGGTCGGCTACGCCGTCTCGCTGCTGGAGCAGGGCCATGCCGAACGGCTGATTCTTTCCCGCCCGGCGGTCGAGGCCGGCGAGCGCTTAGGCTTCCTGCCCGGCGACATGCGCGAGAAGGTCGATCCGTATCTCCGGCCGATCTACGACGCCCTCTACGATTTCATGGAGGCGCGTCACGTCGATCGCGGCTTGCAGACCGGCATGATCGAGATCGCGCCGCTCGCCTTCATGCGCGGGCGCACGCTCACCAACGCGGTGGTGCTCCTCGACGAGGCGCAGAACACCACCTCGATGCAGATGAAGATGTTCCTGACCCGGCTCGGCGAGAATTCCCGGATGATCGTCACCGGCGATCCGAGCCAGATCGACCTGCCGCCGGGCCAGAAATCCGGCCTCGTCGAGGCGGTGCGGATCCTCGACGGCGTCGAGGGCGTCGGGCGGGTCACGTTCCGGGACGTCGACGTGGTGCGCCACGACCTGGTGCGCCGGATCGTCACGGCCTACGAGACCGATGCCCGGGAAAACCCGGAGGTCGTGCCCCAGCGGCCGATTCCCTCGCGCCGGGGGCCGCTGCCGTGAGCGGGCACGACGACACCGGTGAGAACGAGATCGACGTCGCGGTCGAGGACGAGCGCTGGGAGGGCGTCGCGCCCGACCTCGAAGGCTTCGTCGCCCGCGCGGTCGAGGCGGCGCTCGCCATCGTGCCGCCGGACGGCCCGATCGAGATCAGCATCGTGCTGACCGACGACCCCGCGGTGCAGGAGCTGAACCGCACCTGGCGGGGCAAGGACAAGCCGACCAACGTGCTGTCCTTCCCCAACGAGCAGCCGCATGGCGGGGGCCCGCGCCTCCTGGGCGACGTGGTTCTTGCGTATGACACAATGCTGCGCGAGAGTGGGGAGCAGTCCAAGCCCCTCGATCACCACCTCGCCCATCTCGTGGTCCATGGCACGCTGCACCTCCTCGGTCACGACCACGAGCTCGGCGACGCCGAGGCCGACGCCATGGAGGCGTTGGAGGTCGCGGCCCTGCGGCGCCTCGGCGTGCCGGACCCGTATGGCGACGTGGCCGGTTGAACCGCGGACGCCCTCACCCCAGACGCGAGAGACATGAGCAACGATCGAAGTCGCAGCGCCGCCGCGACCGCGCAGGCGATTCCGGAGGACGACAGTCCGGGGCGCGAACCCTGGTATGACCGCCTCCTCAGCATCTTCCACCTGAAGACGCGCGACGCCCAGCGCGACGGCCTCTCGGACGCCCTCGCCGAGGTGCAGAACGGCGACCACCCGGTCTCCGCGGTCGAGCAGGCGATGCTCAAGAACGTCCTGAGCCTCCACCGGGTGCGGGTCGACGACGTGATGATCCCCCGGGCCGACGTCGTGGCGGTCTCGATCGACACCGCCCTCGGCACCCTGCTCAAGGTCTTCCGCTCGGCCGGCCATTCCCGCCTGCCGGTCTACGGCGAGAGCCTGGACGACCCCCGCGGCATGGTCCACATCCGCGACTTCGTCGACTACATGGCGAGCCGGGCGGAAGCCCACGGCGACCGCCTGCCCGACCTCGCCGGGGTCGACCTCGCGGCGACGCTCGCCACCACCCGCATCCTGCGGCCGGTGCTGTTCGTGCCGCCCTCGATGCCGGCGATCGACCTGCTCGCCCGGATGCAGGCGAGCCGCACCCACATGGCGCTGGTCATCGACGAGTATGGCGGCACCGACGGGCTGATCTCGATCGAGGACCTGATCGAGGTCGTGGTCGGCGACATCGAGGACGAGCACGACGTCGCCGAGACCCACCGGGTCCTCAAGGTCGACGGCGAGAGCGAGATCTTCGTCGCCGATGCCCGCGCCAGCCTCGACGACGTCGCCGAGGCGACCGGGGTCGATCTCGCGGCGGCGGTGGGGGAGGCGGCCGAGGAGGTCGACACCCTCGGCGGCCTGATCGTCACCCTCGTCGGCCGCGTTCCGTCCCGGGGCGAGGTCATCGCCGTGCCGGGCGACTTCGAGGTCGAGGTGCTGGACGCCGATCCGCGGCGGATCAAGCGCCTGCGCATGCATCGCGGACTCGCCCGGCTCGTAGGACCCGAGACGCCGCTGGCCCTGCCGCCACCCGTGGGCGAGGCCCGCCTGCGGACAGAGACCGCCGCCTGATCCGTCCCGCGGCCCCCCCATGCATCCTGCCACCGGCTGCCTTGCGACCGGTGCCGCAGCGGCGGCCGGTCCGGCACGCGGAATGATGCTACGACAGGAATGACGAGCGGAGACGCACGACGCGTCTCCGCCCGAGCGCCGCCCCGCGAGCCCGCCCATGCACGACATCGACACGAACGGGACGGCGCTCGCCGCCCCGGCGGCGCCCTTCGGCCTCGCAACCCTCGCCCACCGCATCGCCCTGACCTCCGGCTGGACGCGTCTGGCGCTCGCCTGGCTCGCCGGCGCCTGCGGGGCCCTGGCAATGCCGCCATTCGGGTTCCTGCCCGCCCTCTGCGTCGCCCTGGTGCCGGCGGTCTGGCTGCTCGACGGGGCGGCCACCGCCTCGTCGCGCCTCGGTCGGCGCGCCGGCACGGCGCTCTCCGCCGGCCTGATCGGCTGGGCCTGGGGCTTCGGTTACCTCACCGCCGGCCTGTGGTGGTTAGGGGCCGCCTTCCTGGTCGAGGCCGACCAGTTCGCCTACCTGATGCCGCTCGGCGTGCTCGGCCTGCCGGCGGCGCTCGGCCTGTTCTACGGCGCGGGCTTCGCCGCGGCGCGGCTGATCTGGTCGCCGGGCCCCGGCCGCATCGCCGCCCTTGCCTTCGGAATCGGCGCCGCCGAGTGGCTGCGCGGGCACCTGTTCACCGGCTTTCCCTGGAACACCCTCGGGATGGCGCTCGGCCAGAACCTCTGGCTGATGCAGGCGGCCTCGGTCGTCGGCCTCTACGGGCTGACCGTCCTGGCAGTGCTGGCCTGCGCGGCGCCCGCCACCCTGGCGGATGCGGGGGGGGCCTCGCGGCGGCTCGGACCGCCCGCCGCCGCTGTCCTGCTGCTCGCCGGCCTCGCCGCCGGCGGGGCGCTGCGGCTGCCCTCCGGGCCGATGCCGGAGGTGCCCGGCGTGCGCCTGCGCCTCGTCCAGGCCAATATCCCGCAGGATGCCCGCTTCAACCCGCGCAACCGCGAGGGCATCCTCGAGCGCTACCTGGGCCTGAGCGACAGCGCCACCGCACCGGACCGGCAGGGCCTGCGCGACGTGACCCACCTGATCTGGCCGGAATCCTCGTTCCCGTTCCTGATCCAGCGCGACCCGCAAGCCCTGCGCCGGATCGGCAATGCGCTGCCGCCCGGCACGCTCTTGGTCACCGGCGCGGCGCGGGCCGACGAACCTCTGCCCGGCGAGCGGCTGCACTTCTACAACTCAATCCTGATGATCGGGCAGGACGGCCTCACGGGCGGCCGCTACGACAAGCTCCACCTCGTGCCCTTCGGCGAATACCTGCCGGGACCGGTCGACAGCCTGCTGCGCACGCTCGGCCTCAAGCAGTTCGTGGCGGTGCCGGGGGGCTTCACCGCGAGCGAGGCGCATGAGCGGCCGCCGCTCGCGGTGCCGGGCCTGCCGCCGGTGGCGCCCTCGATCTGCTACGAGGCGATCTTCCCCGGCGCCGTCGCCTCGCACCGGGAGCGTCCCGGTCTACTCCTCAACGTCACCAACGACGGCTGGTTCGGCGATACGCCCGGCCCGCGCCAGCATTTCGCCCAGGCCCGCCTGCGCGCCGTAGAGGAAGGAATTCCTCTCGTGCGTGCCGCCAACACCGGGATCAGCGCCGTGGTCGATCCTTACGGAAGGGTGACCGGGATGTTGTCGGTCGGCACCGAAGGCGTCCTCGACCGCAACCTTCCGAGAAACCTTAGGGAAAGTCCGGCATACGTACGTTTCGGCGATGTTTTTTTCACCATCATGCTTCTAGGGTGTGGGCTGTTGGCCCTCGTGGCGCGCCGTCGTCGCGCGCCGTCACCGCCCCGCGGAGCGTCGATGTGAAAAAGGCACCGGATCCGGTCGATCGTCATGTCGGGCATCGCGTCCGCGTCAGGCGGCTTCTGGTCGGCGTGAGCCAGGAGAAGCTGGGCGACGCGCTCGGCGTGACGTTCCAGCAGATCCAGAAATACGAGAAGGGCACCAACCGGATCAGCGCCAGCCGGCTGCGCCAGATCGCCGACATGCTGGGCGTGCCGGTCAGCTTCTTCTACGAGGGAGCGCCGCGCCAGGACGGCACGCGCAGCGACGCCGCCGCGGAGCCCGGCGCCGAGACCGCCGCCCACGACGTGTTCTGGACCAGCCAGGACCTGCAGCTGGTGCGCGCCTTCCAGCGCATCGGCGACAACCAGCTGCGCCGGCGGATCATCAGCCTGGTCGAGGCGATCGGTACCGGTTCCGCCACGCCCTCGGCCGGGCCCGACGCACAAGCGTGACGATCCCGCGTGACGATCCCCCCGACGATCCGTCGGTGACCGGGGTTGCAAAGGTTTCGGTGCTCACACGGCCGCCATGACGGTATGACCCTCCCGAACGCGACCGCGCCACCACGGCGTGCGCAGGCGCGACCGACGCGCGCGAGCGCGACAGGGAGGACGATCGTGCGGACCATCGAACGGGAGCCCGGCGCCGGGACCGCGCGGCCGGGGAGGGCGCAAGCCGGCTTCCATCCGGTCCTGATCGGCCTCGGGCTGATGCTGGTGGCCTTCAACCTCCGGCCCGCCCTGTCGAGCATCGGCCCGCTCCTGCCGGGCATCCGGGCCGAGACCGGCCTCTCCGGCGCCCTGGCGGGAGCCCTCGTCACCCTGCCGGTCCTGTGCCTCGGCGTGTTCGGCCGCCTCGCGCCGGTGCTGGTGCGGCGCATCGGGCCGGATGCCGGGGTGCTGGCGGCCCTGGTCGTGCTGGCTCTGGGGCTGACCCTGCGCGGTCTCGGGGGCCTGCCGCTGCTGTTCCTCGGCTCGGTGGTCGCCGCGGCGGCGATCGGGATCGTCGGCGTGATCCTGCCCGGCATCGTCAAGCGCGACTTTCCCGACCAGGCCGGCCTGATGACCGGCCTCTACACCGCGCTCCTCTGCCTCGGCGCCGCCGCCGGGGCCGGCTTCACCGTGCCGGCGCGCCACGCGCTCGGCCTCGGCTGGGAGGGGGCCCTGACGCTGTGGGCCGCCCCCGCCCTCGTGGCCGCCGCCTTGTGGCTGCCCTTCGTGCGCGGCCGGCCGATGGCGGCGGCAGGCCCGCGCCCGTCCGGCCGGCTCTGGCGCGATCCCCTGGCCTGGCAGGTCACCGCCTTCATGGGCCTGCAATCGTCGCTCGCCTACATCGTGTTCGGCTGGCTGCCCGCCGCCCTGGTCGACCGGGGCTTCGACATCGTGGCGGCCGGCCTCGTCGCCTCGGTCTCGGCGCTGGCGCAGGGTGTGCTGGCGCTTCTGGTGCCGACGCTCGCCGCGCGCCGGCCGGACCAGCGCCCCTGGGTGATCCTCGTCATCAGCCTGCCGCTCGTCGGCTTCACCGGGCTGCTCGTCGGGCCGCTGGCCTTCGCCTGGGGCTTCGCGCTGCTGCTGGGCCTAGGCCTCGGCGGCTGCTTCGGCCTCGCCCTGACGCTGATCGTGCTGCGGGCCGGCGATCCGCGCGCCGCCGCCGAGCTCTCCGCCATGGCGCAGGGCGTCGGCTATTGCGGCGCGGCGCTCGGGCCGTTCCTGGTCGGCATCGCGCACGACCTCAGCGGCGGCTGGGGCCTGCCGGCGGCACTCTATGCCGGTGTGTGCCTGACGGCGGCGAGCTTCGGGTGGCTGGCCGCGCGGGACCGGACGGTGCGGATCTGAGCCGCGGGAGCCCGCTCGCTCACCCCTGCGCGATCACCTTCTGCAGGCAGACCGCGTTGGTGTCGCGGTAGCCGAGGTGGTCGTAGAAGCCGAGGACGCCCTCGTTCTCCCGGCGCACCAAGAGCTGCACCTTCCATACGCCGCGCGCCGCGAGCCAGGCCTCCCCCGCCTCGACCATGCGCCGCCCGAGCCCAGTACCCTGCTGGCCGGGCGCCACCGCGACGTAGTAGAGCCAGCCCCGGTGCCCGTCCTCGCCGGCCATCGCGCTCGCGACGATCCGGCCGTCCACCTCCGCCACCAGCACGGTGCCGTGGGGGCCGCGCCGGGCGAAGGCGATGTCGGTGGCCGGGTCGTTCCAGGGCCGCGCCACCCCGGCCTCGTGCCACAGGGCGATCACCGCCGGCACGTCGGCATCCTCGATCTCGCGGATGATCGGCGTCATGGTCGGGCTCCCGTCTCGATGCCGGTGCGCCCGGCCGAGCCGGCGGGGCGAGGGAGAGGCGCTACACCATAGCGGACGCCTCCGGAATGCCCCGACCGGTCGGCATCGCGACAGCGAACGACGTCCCGGCGAACCCCGCCTACCGGCACCCGGCCGTCCCCTCGATCGACGACGACGCCTCAGCCCCGATGGTCGCCGATGTGTTTCGGGGCATCGAGCCCGGGGACCTGCCGGTCGGGCAGGGGCGATCCCAGGGGACTGGAACAGGGTGACGCTACGGCATATCGTTGACCAGCCGCGGCAGAGACACGATATATCGTGCGGATCGAATAGGACGAGCCGAAGCGCCAGGCCAATCTCCAGAAGCATGGCCTGGATTTTGCCGATGTCACGGCGAAGTTCGATTTCGCGACTGCGGTTCGATTGGAGACCAGGCCAAGCCGAACGGGGCGGAGACGGTTCAAGCTGATCGGGTGGTTCGAGAACCATCTGGTCGTGGTGGTGGTGGCTTCCCCGCTCGGCACGGAAGCCCTCTCCGTCATCAGCATGCGCCCTGCCAATCTGAAGGAGCGTGTTCATGTCGAATAACTCAGACGCAAAGAAACCCGATCACGCGCCCGGCTACGTTCCCAATGCCGAATATACGCAAGACGATTGGGACGAGGTCTGCGACGATCTGGAATCGACCGATGAGGATTTTCGCCGGGCCGTGCCATTCAGGGATGCCTTCCCGGATCTCTACGCGAGCCTGATGGAGGACCGCGAGGCGGTCGCGGCCGGGCGCAAGGTCGGGATTTCGATGACGCTCGACGCGGACGTCGTCGCCCGGTTCAAGGCGACCGGTCCGGGCTGGGAAGCGCGAATGAGCGAGGCCCTGCGCCGGGCCGCCGACGCGCTGCCCCCGGCCTGACACGGGCAGTCCGGAGGCCCCACGCCCGGCTCCGCGATCCCCGGGCTCACCCCTCGGGCGCGAACAAGGCCCGCTCCGCCTCGACCGTCGCGTAGATGTGCTCGGCCACGGCGCGGATGCGGGCGAGGTCGCGGCTGTCGGTGTGCATCATCAGCCAGAAGCTGCGGATCAGCGTCACCTCGTTCGGCAGCACGCAGATCAGGTCCGGGCGCCATGCGGCCATGAAGCAGGGCAGCACCGCGAGTCCCAACCCTGCCACCGTCGCCTGGAGCTGGGCGGTGAGGTTGGCGCTGCGCAGGCGCGCGCTCGCCCCAGGCGCGACCTGGTGCAGGTAGTCGAGTTCCGGCGAGTAGAGCAGTTCGTCGATATAGCCGATGAAGCGGTGGCCCTGGAGGTCGCGCCGCGCCCGGATCGGCGGGCGGCCGGCCAGGTAGGCAGGGGCGGCGTAGAGCTTGAGCGCGTAATCGGTGAGCTTGCGCCCGACGATGCGGCCCTCCGGCGGCAGGCTCAACCCGATGGCGATGTCGGCCTCGCGCTTCGACAGGCTGAACAGCCGGGCGGTCGCCACGAGTTCGATGTCGAGATCCGGGTGGCGCTCGATCAGCGGGGTCAGGCGGGGCGCCAGGAAGGAACTGCCGAAGCCGTCCGGCGCGCCGATCCGCACCGTGCCGACGAGCCCCGACGCTGCCCGGCCGACTGCCGCCTCGCCGTGGATGATCGCCGATTCGACCGCGTCCGCCGTCGCGACCAGCGCCAGGCCGGCTTGCGTCGCGGTGTATCCGGAGGCCCGGCGGTGGAAGAGCTTCTCGCCGAGGCGCCGCTCCAGCCGGTCGATCCGCCGGATCACCGTGGCATGGTCGACCCCGAGCCGGCGCGATGCCGCCGAGACCGTGCCGGCCCGGTGCACCGCCAGCACGAAGCGGTAATCGTCCCACATGTCGCCTTTGGCATCGCCTTTCGCCCCATCCGCCGGTTCCCGCATCCGCGCACACCCGTTCCGCTCCCACGCCCCTTCCTCTATGGGGACCGCCAGGGCAAGGTGGCCCGAACACGATCAATCCAGGGAGGATCCCATCATGGCGCGCGAAGTCGGGCACTTCATCGGCGGCGAGCACGTTCCCGGCCGCTCGGGCCGCTATTCCGACATCTACCAGCCGATGACCGGCGAGGTGATCGGGCGCCTGGCGCTGGCGAGCCGGGCCGAGATGCGCGCGGCCATCGAGAATTCCGCCAAGGCGCAAGTGGCCTGGGCCGCCACCAACCCGCAGCGCCGGGCACGGGTGATGATGCGCTTCCTCGACCTGATCGCCCGCGAGATGGACAGCCTCGCCGACCTGCTCGCCCGCGAGCACGGCAAGACCATTCCCGACGCCAAGGGCGACATCCAGCGCGGCGTCGAGGTGGTGGAGTTCGCCTGCGGGATCCCGCACCTGCAGAAGGGCGAGTACACGGAAGGGGCGGGCCCCGGCATCGACATCTACTCGATGCGCCAGCCGCTCGGCGTGGTCGCCGGCATCACGCCGTTCAACTTCCCCGCCATGATCCCGATGTGGAAGTTCGCGCCCGCCATCGCCTGCGGCAACGCCTTCATCCTGAAGCCCTCGGAGCGCGATCCGGGCGTGCCGATGCGGCTCGCCGAGCTGATGATCGAGGCGGGCTTGCCTGCCGGCATCCTCAACGTCGTCAACGGCGACAAGGAGGCCGTGGATGCGATCCTCGACGACGACATCATCCAGGCGGTCGGCTTCGTCGGCTCCTCCGACATCGCCCAGTACGTCTACGCGCGGGCGACCGCGACGGGCAAGCGCGCCCAGTGCTTCGGCGGCGCCAAGAACCACATGATCATCATGCCGGACGCCGACATGGACCAGGCGGTCGATGCCCTGATGGGCGCCGGCTTCGGCTCGGCCGGCGAGCGCTGCATGGCGGTCTCGGTGGCGGTGCCGGTCGGCGAGAAGACCGCCGACGCCCTGATGAGCAAGCTGATCCCGCGGGTCGAGAGCCTGAAGATCGGCCCGTCGACCGATCCGAGCGCCGATTACGGCCCGCTGGTGACCAAGGCGGCGCTCGAGCGGGTGCGCAACTATGTGGAGATCGGCGTCCAGGAAGGTGCCAAGCTCGCGGTCGACGGCCGGGCCTTCAAGATGCAGGGCTACGAGAACGGCTTCTACATGGGCGGCTGCCTGTTCGACCACGTGACGCCGGAGATGCGGATCTACAAGGAAGAGATTTTTGGCCCCGTGCTCTCGGTGGTGCGCGCCAAGGACTACGCCGAGGCCCTGCGGCTTCCCAACGAGCACGAATACGGCAACGGCGTCGCGATCTTCACCCGCGACGGCGACGCGGCGCGCGACTTCGCCGCCAAGGTGCAGGTCGGCATGGTCGGCATCAACGTGCCGATCCCGGTGCCGCTGGCCTACTACACCTTCGGCGGCTGGAAGCGCTCGGGCTTCGGCGACCTCAACCAGCACGGGCCGGATGCCGTGCGCTTCTACACCAAGACCAAGACGGTCACCCAGCGCTGGCCGTCGGGGGTGAAGGAAGGCGCGCAGTTCTCGATGCCGGTGATGCAGTAACGCCTGTCAGGCGTGCGGGAGCCATCCGGGCTTTCCGCGAGTGGCACGGGTTTCCCCTCTCCCCGCCCGCGGGGAGAGGAGAAACCCGCGCCAGTCCGAGGCCGGGTACGGACAATAATCGACACGGAACAGGAGGAACCGCCGCATGACCCTGTTCACCCTCCCCGAGGACCAGATCGCCATCCGCGACATGGCGCGCAGCTTCGCGGCCGAGCGGATCGCGCCGCACGCCCTCGACTGGGACGAGCGCAAGCATTTCCCCCTCGACGTGCTGCGGGAAGCGGCCTCCCTCGGCATGGGCGGCATCTACGTGTCCGAGGAGCATGGCGGCTCCGGCCTGACCCGGCTCGACGCCGCCCTGATCTTCGAGGCCTTGAGCCTCGGCTGCCCGACGGTGGCGGCGTTCCTGTCGATCCACAACATGGCCGCCTGGATGATCGACCGTTTCGGCTCAAGTGCCCAGCGCGAGCGCTTCCTGCCGGGTCTGTGCCGGATGGACCAGGTCGCCGCCTATTGCCTGACCGAGCCGGGTTCGGGCTCGGACGCAGCCTCGCTCCGCACCAGCGCCCGGCGCGAGGGCGATGTTTACGTCCTCAACGGCGCCAAGCAGTTCATCTCGGGCGCCGGCGCGGCCGATCTCTACGTGACGATGGTGCGCACCGGCGAGGCGGGGCCGAAGGGCATCTCGACCCTGGTGGTGCCCGCCGACGCGCCCGGCCTGTCCTTCGGCCCGAACGAGCGCAAGATGGGCTGGAACGCCCAGCCGACCCGGGCGGTGATCTTCGAGGAATGCCGGGTCCCGGTCGAGAACCGCCTCGGCGAGGAGGGGATCGGGTTTCGCATCGCCATGGCGGGGCTCGATGGCGGCCGGCTCAACATCGGTGCCTGCTCGCTCGGCGGCGCGCAAGCCGCCCTCGACAAGAGCATCGCCTACATGGCCGAGCGCAAGGCCTTCGGAAAGCGCATCGACGAATTCCAGGCGCTCCAGTTCCGCCTCGCCGACATGGCGACCGAGCTGGAAGCCGCCCGCGCGCTCCTCTACGGGGCCGCCGCCGCGCTCGACCGGAAGGATCCCGACGCCACCCAGCGCTCCGCCATGGCCAAGCGCTTCGCCACCGATACCGGCTTCCGGGTCGCCAACGAGGCGCTCCAGCTCCATGGCGGCTACGGCTACCTGTCGGAATACGGGGTGGAGAAGATCGTCCGTGACCTGCGGGTGCACCAGATCCTGGAGGGCACCAACGAGATCATGCGGGTGATCGTGGCGCGGGGCCTCGTCGCGGGCTGAACACGGCACCGCCGGATACGGCACGACTTGGACCGTCGTCATTACAGAACCAGAAACCAGCAGAGGACACGCTGAGCCATGACGCAGATCGCCTTCCTGGGCCTCGGCAACATGGGCGGGCCGATGGCCGCCAACCTCGTCGCGGCGGGCCACGCGGTGACGGGCTTCGACCTGGTGCCCGACGCCCTCGAGGCCGCCCGCGCGGCCGGGATCACGGTGGCGGACAGCGCCGAGGCCGCGGTGGCGGGAGCCGAGATCGTCGTCACCATGCTGCCGGCGGGGCGTCACGTGCTGGCGGTCTACGACGCGGTGCTGCCGCACGTGGCGGACGGCGCCCTGATGATCGACTGCTCGACGATCGACGTCGCCAGCGCGCGGAGCGCCCACGACAAGGCGACGGGACGCGGGCTCGCGAGCCTCGATGCCCCGGTCTCCGGCGGGGTCGGCGGCGCCAAGGCGGCGACCCTGACCTTCATGGCCGGGGGCTCGCCGGACGCCTTCGCCCGGGCCGAGCCGATCCTCGCCAAGATGGGCCGCAAGGTCGTGCATTGCGGCGAGGCCGGTGCCGGCCAGGCGGCCAAGATCTGCAACAACATGATCCTCGGCATCTCGATGATCGGCGTCGCCGAGGCCTTCGTGCTGGCGGAAAAGCTCGGCCTGTCGCACCAGGCCCTGTTCGACGTCGCCTCGACCTCGTCGGGCCAATGCTGGTCGCTCACCACCTATTGCCCGGTCCCGGGCCCGGTGCCGACCTCACCGGCCAACACCGACTACAAGCCGGGCTTCGCCGCCGCCCTGATGCTGAAGGACCTGCGCCTGGCCCAGGAAGCCGCCGCGGGTGCCGGCGCCGCGACGCCGCTCGGCGCACACGCCGAGGCGATCTACACGGCCTTCGAAGCGGCGGGGCAGGGCGGCACCGACTTCTCCGGCATCGTCCGCCACCTGCGCGAGGCGGGGCGGGACTGAGCGGAGCTGCACGCACGGTCCACGACCATCGCATGACGCCGACGGTGGATTCTTTCCCCACCCGCGACCTCATCCTGAGGTGTTGGTCGATCGAAGATCGACTGACCTCGAAGGAGGACTCCAGATACCACTGCGATCCCTGGAGCCCTCCTTCGAGGCTCAGCGATCTGCGATCGCCCGCACCTCAGGATGAGGTCGTGGAGTGGAAAAGCCTGAACCTGGGCATGCCACAGGCATCGTCGTGTCCTCTGGGGAGGGTGGAGCCGCGCCCCCCTCACCGCCCCGGACCGCGATCCGGCGGCGGGCGGTAGGCTTCGGGGGGCAGGTCGCGCGACAGGGTCTCGCCGGTGCCGCGGCCCGGCACCGGGCTCGGCGTCGGGGTGGCGCCGGGGGGCTCGGCCGGCTGGGGGCCGTCGGTGATGTAGCGCTGCGACCCGCTCCGGGGCGCGGCCTCGGGGGCCGGCGGGGTCTCGGGCGGGCGGGACTCCGGCGCCCGGGGTGCGAGGTAGCGGCGCCCGCTCTCGGCCGGGGCCGGCGGGGGCACCGGGACGGCCGGGCGGGCCGGTTCCGCCGGGGGCGGCGGACGCTCCGGCGGGGGGCGCACCGGGCGGGCCAAGGGCCTGTCTTCCCGTGTCTCCTCCCGCCTCTGCTCCGGATTCCCGTCCGGCCTGGGCTCCGCCGGGGCGGGGCGGGGCACGGGCTTCGGCGGGCGCCGTCGCGGAACCGGGCGCGCGGCGGGCGCCTGGACCGCACCGTCGCCCGGCAGGGCGATCGTCAGGTGCTGGACCGCCGCCACGAGGTCGTCGAGGCTCGCCTGCGCGGTGCGGCAGAGCCGGATCCGCAGCGACAGGGCGCGGCGCGGGGCCGACGGGTCGGTGACACCGAAGACCCCGTCGCGGGACGCCTCGCGCGCGCCCCGCCGCGGCCGCTCGAACCATTGCCACGCGTAGAGACAATCGGCCCCCAGCGCCAGGCCGATCGGGCCGTAGGCGTTGCGGCGCGGCACCTGGATCCGCATCGGCTCGCCGGGGAAGCGCACGGCGATCTCGCCACTGATGCCGAACTCGCTCGGCTTGGCGAGCCGGGGCGGGAAGGCGAGGAGCAGGTCGCCGGTCTCGTTGCGCAACGCGATCTCGGCGTGGTTGCGCCCGTCGCCACCTTCGTAAGCGATGCGCTGGTCGAAGCCGTCGCGCTGGCGCGTCTCGATCACCGCGGCGACCCGGCCGGCGCCGGGCAGCCGCAGGGCCGGGGCAGGCTGCGCCAGGGCACTCTCGGGGACGCTCCCGATCAGCCCGAGAAGACAGACGGTCAGGCGAAGGTTCACGGATAGCCTTTCTCGGGAGGCACCGTGCGCTCCGAGGTGGTGCGGGCCGGGACCGAGAAGCGGACGCTCTCCGGCGCGGCCGAGCGGTTGCGCTCGCCCTGCTGGTCCTGCCACAGGGTACCGGGCGGCGGGGCGCTCAGGCCCTCCGGCTTGTCGAGGCCGTTATAGCCCGGCAGCAGCGTGTAGCCGTAGCGCTCGTAAGGCATCGCCCCGGCGCCGGGCACCCGGCGGGCGACCAGCGGCGGGGCCGGCACCACGGGCTCGCGGGCATAAAAGCCCGGGGCGGCACCCTGGCCGGCCCCGGCGGACGGATAGCGCAAGGGATTGTCGAGGGGGACGCCCAGGGGGAACTCGCCGCGCTGGACCGCGAGCGGCACCGCCTCGGCCCGGCCGCCGGCGCCGGGCGCGTCCGGCCGGGGCACGCGGCCGTAGGAGGGCGGGGCTTCCGGGCGCGTCGCATTGGCGGCCGCGGGGGCGGCCCTACCACCGGAGGCGGTCTGCACCGCGCAAGGCAGCGGCGGTCCGCCCTGGCCCTCGCGGAACAGCAGGTCGACCACCTTCGGGAACAGCCCGTCGTAGCGGTTGACGACTTCGAGATAGGGGCGCTGGCGCCGCTGACGCTGGAGGGTCAGGGCGTAGCCGAACACCGTGCTCTCGCTCGGCATCCAGGCGACCGCGCGCTGGAACCACTCCAGGGCGGCGTCGAACTGGCAGGAATTGTAGGCGTACCAGGCCAGCCCCTGTGCGCCCTCGCCCGACGCGGTGGCGTTGACGACGCGGGCGTAGCGCTCGATCCGGGCCGGCTCGATATAGGGCGGGCTCGCGAGCGTCAATTTGCGCTCCAGGAGGTCGATGAACAGGAGTTCGTTGCCGACGAAGCGGTCGCGCCAGGCATAGGCCACCTCCTCGGCCTCGCGCATCATGTTGAGTTCGCGCAGGGTATGGGCGAGGCCGTGCGCCACCATGGCGTCGCCGCCCCGGGCGATCGCCAGCTTGAACCATTCCAGCGCCTCGCGGAACTGGCGCCTCTTGTAGGCGTACCAGCCGAGCAAGCCGGTCTGGCTCGGCTCGGCGGTCTTGCGGGCATAGGCCTGGAAGGCGGTGAGGTCGGCCAGCGTCGGGGTCTGGGCCGGCTCGTCGTGCAGGAAGGCGGCGATCCGCGCCCGGGTGATGTCGAGGCGGATCGGGTCGAATTCGGAAGCGCCGGACGGGTCCTGGCGGCCCATCGCGATGAGCCGCTCGGCCTGCTCCATCTTGATGTGGGCCATCGCCTTCTGGATCGTGGCGAGCCGCGCGCCGGCATCCGCGTTGCCGTCCAGCACCGACTTGTAGAGGGTGAACGCGTCCTCGCCCGCTCCCGTGGCGGCGAGGTCGTCGGCGATGGTCCAGATGCTCTCGATGTCGGAGGGGTCCAGCGCGCTCGGGTCGTTGCGGTAGAGCGCCACGACCCCGTCCGGGTTCTTGCCCGCGGCGGCCGCGATGCTGGAGCGGAACTCGGCCCGGCGCAGCTTGCGCGCCAGTTCCTCGGAGGGCTGCCAGGACGGCTCGACCGAGCGGCGCGCATTGATGGCGGCGCGCAGGTCCTGCAGGCGGCCGGCGGTGAACAGATCCCAGAGCGGCGCCTCCTCGGGCGGGCTCGGCTGCAGGCTGTCGAGGTCCTGCGGCTCGGTCCAGCCCGGATAGAGCCGCTTGAGGCGCGCGATCTCCGCCTTCATCCGGGCGGTCTGCTTCTGCGAGGCGTAGTAGCGCAGCGCGCTCTCGTCGACCATGCCGGGGGTGCGGGAGGTCTCGGGGTCGACCATGATGGCGGGCGCGCGCACGCCGTCGCCGTAGACGACCCGCGGCACCGCGGTCTCGGGCGCCTGGGCCAGCGCAGGGGCGACCAGGAGGAGGGCCCCGGCGAGGAGCGGGGTGCGGCTCATTTGAGGCATTGGGGATAGCGCATCCGGGCCGCGACCAGGGCGAGGAGGTGGAGCGTCGTCGGGTAGTAGTTCTGCCCGTCCTGCACGCTGCGCAAGCTTTCCGGAAAGGGCGTGCCGTCCTGCGCGCAGGCGACGAGGGCCGGGAGCGCGGTGTAGCCCGGCTCGGTCAGCCACTCGACCGGGCGGCCGTCGCGGGTATCGACGATCGGCAGGCGCTCGCGGTCGATCCCGCCCCACAGGGTCCGGAACGGCGCGTAATCCTCCGGCCGGCCGACCCCCGCCCAGGCGAGGTAGAGCGGGATGCGGATGGCGTTGTAGGAGAAGAGCGGCGGGAAGCCGTCGGCGGGGCGTAAGCCCTCGTCCTTGGCGGAGATCCACTCGGTCGGCAGCGCGCTCGGGCCGAAGCGCGAGCGGCGCAGGATCTCGATGCCGCTGCGGATCACCGAGGCCCAGTCGTATTCCGGCGCCACGATGCCGAGCCGCTGGAAGGCCGGGAAGACCCAGTAGGAGAGGTTGACCAGCGGCCCGTCGGCCCGGTCGCGGGCGGCGAATCCCGCCACCGCCGGCAGCACCAGCGGCCCGGGGGCGGCGCGGAACAGGATCGTCTTGCGGCCGAACTCGACGGCGATGCGCCGCGCCGCCGTGCGGTAGGACGGCTCGCCCCAGGCCTCCGCCGCCTCGGTCAGCGCCCAGGCGACCAGGATGTCGCCGTCGGTGGCGTTGTTCATGTCGGCGACCGCCGGGCGGTGGTCCGGCGCCCAGCGCCAGGCCAGCAATTCGTCGGAGCGCACCATCAGGTTGGCGCGGGTCCAGCCCCAGATCCGCTCGAAGGCCGGCCGGTCGCCCGCCGCCACCGCCAGCAGCATGCCGTAGCCCTGGCCCTCGCTATGGCTGATGAAGCCGTTGGCGGTGTCGACGATGCGGCCCTTCTCGGTGACGAACCGGGCCCGGTAGGCGCGCCAGCCGGGATCATCCCCGAGGCTGCCGGCAAGGGAGGGGGCCGGCCCGGCGCGGCCGGGCGCGTCGCCCGCGGGGGCGGGCTGGGGCAGGCTCGGCACGGCGGTGGCGGGGGGCACGGGGGTCGGCTCCTGTCCCTGCGCGACCTGATCCTGTGCGCCGTCGGGCGCCTGGACGGATTGCGGCACCTGAGGGGCCTGCGCCCGTCCGGGCACCGTCGTCAGCAGCAGGGCCGCCGCGCAGGCGAGGGCGGGGAGGCGGCTCATCGGTTCCTCCGGCCGAGCTGGCGCACCAGGCTCGTCGTGGCGAGCCCGAGGCAGAGCGCCATGACCAGCGTCATCGCCACATAGGCACCGGGATTGAGGGAGAGCCAGGCGGCCGAGACCAGCCGCAGGTTCGCCAGGCTCCGTCTCTGCGTCTCGATCAGCCCGACGCGCCTGGGCTGCACGGTGCCGAGGCTTCCGTCGGAGGCGTCCAGGAAGGCGGCCTGGCCGGACAGGCCGGTCCACACCGCCGGATCGACGAGGCAGGAGACCGAGGCCTTGAGCATCGAGGCGTTCGGGGCGGTCACCACCACGGTCCCGTCCGCGACCCGACCCCCGGACCCTTGCGCGATGATCAGCGAGGCGCGGGGATTGAGCGGCACCGCCTCCGGCGCCGGCCCGCCGGCAAGCCGCAGCACGAGGTCGCGGGCCTCCGCCGCCCGCTGGACCAGGCCCGTCCAGGCATTGGCGAGCACCGCCGGGACGCTGAAGCCGCGTGCCGACTCGTCCCAGCGCGCCACCAGATCCGCCTCGCTGTCGGCGGGACCGTCGGCGGGATCGGGCCCGGGCGCCGGCGATGCGGCCTGCACGGAGGCCGGCTGCACTTGGACTAGCCCTTGGACCGGCCCTTGGACCGGCGCCGCCGCGGTGCGCAGGGGCGTGGTGAAGGACGGCAGGGCGCAGCGCATCGGCAGGTTGCGGCGCAGGCGGTCGAGGGTGACGACGCCCTCGGCCCCGAACGGGCCGGGGGTGGCCACGGTCTCGGCCCGGCCCTCCCAGATGCCCCGCACCTGGCCCGGATCGAGCCCGACCGCCTCGAGGGCGGCGGGGGTCAGCGCCCGGACCGGCGCGACGACGAGATGGGCGCCGCCGCCCGCCTCGCGCTCGTCGCTCGCGACCTCGAAGTCGATCACCCGGCCGGCCGCGATGGCCAGGCGCGCCGCCAGGGTCGCGGCGGCGGAGGCCGAATCGCGGTCGGGGGTCGGCAGGACCAGACGCGGGCGGGGGCCGGAAGCCGCCAGGCCGGGGGCCAGGAACGGCACCGCCCCGGCCTTGACCGCGGCGAGGTCGGGGCTGCGCACGGCCCGGGCGAGCGCCGGGACGTCGATCCGGGTGCGGTCGAGGAACAGGAAGCGGGCGCGCTTGGCCCCCGGAGCAAGGGTGTCGCAGGCCCGGTCGGCGGTCGTGGGGAGCTGGGCGCTGATCTCGACCCGGTTCAGCCCCGGCCGCCACAGGCTCAGGGGCAGCGGGATCGCGCTGTCGGAAAACACCTCGCCGCGGCTGTAGGGCAGCGGCACGCTGGCGGCGTTGCGGCCGTTGATGTCGACGACGATCCGGGCGCTCGGATCGAGGCCGGCCGCGTAGCCGCCGGCAAGGTGCAGCATCACCTTGCCGTAATCGGCCGGGACGAAATCGGCCGGGAAGCGCACCGCGAAGCCGACCCGCAGGAGCCGGCCGTTGAACTCGCGGCTCGTCACCCCGAGTTGCTCCAGGGTCAGGCTCTCGCCGCCCCGGACGGGAAAGCCCCGCGCCAGCTCGGCGAGGCGCAAGCCCGCCGGCGTGCCGGTGTCGTCGCCGGGCGAGGCCAGGGTGGCGATGGCCCGGCGCACGTCCGCCGCACTCGCGCCGGTGACGACGAGGGTCGGGGCGCGGTTGGCCCGGGGCGCCAGCAGGGCGACCCGCGGGCCGGTGATCGGGCCCAGTTCCTCCAGCCCCTCGGTGCCGCGGATCTCGGCGGCGGTGCCGACGACGAGGGTGACGCCGGCCCGGCCGGTGAGGGCCGGCCCGAAGCTCACCGCCGGCCCGGCGAGGCGCCCGACCAGGGCCAAAGCCTGCACGGCGCCGATCATCCGTTCCAGCCGCTCCGGGCTCGGCCGCTCGGTGAGCAGCACGCCGACCGGCAGCGCCCCGCTCTCGTCGGGCTCGATCGCCGCCAGGGTCTTGAGGTCGAGGTCGCCGGCCTGGGCCACGACGAGGCCGGAGCGCGACGGGTCGATCTGAGTCCACAGCTCGTAGGTGGCCTCGGTCGAGCAATCGACCCGGTGGCGCTGGCTCGCCGTGAGCGCCACGGCGTTGGTGCCGGGCTTCAGCAGGCCCTCGGGGATCGGGAACTCCACCACCTTCACGGCGCCGGGGGCCTGGATCCGGGTCCAGCCGACCCTGGTGCCGTTGACGCTGCCCGAGAGTTCGGAGGCCTCCGGCGCCACCGAGATCGCCGAGAGGTAGGAGACGCGCAGCTTCGCGGCTCCCCGGGCCTGCGCCTCGGTCAGGTAGACGGGAAAGGTCAGCCCATCCTCCTCGCCGGCCAGGCGATAGCCGCGGAAGCCGGCGGGAAACCGCCGCGCCGCCGCGACCGTGCCGATGACCGGCATGGTGCGGCGGGCCGGGTCGACGTCGGGTGCGGGGCTCTGGGGGGCTTGGCTCTGGGGGGCTTGGCTCTGGGGGGCTTGGCTCTGGGGGGTTTGGCCTTGCGGTGCTTGGCCTTGCGGTGCTTGGCCTTGCGGCCGCGGCGGCGCGCGCATGGGCTCGCCGCCGGGCGGCAGGGTCAGGCGCTCGGCCGGCCCGGTGCCGAGGAAGCTCTGGGCGAGGACGGGGGTGGCAGAGAAACACAGGAGGAGTGCTGCCACGACACGCTTGCAGGTCGCGCGCCTCTCCTCCCCAGCCGATCTCGGGCTTGCCCGAGATCGGTCGAGCCTGTGGGGAGGAGCCGGAGGTGGGGGTGGTGCAGAAGGCACCGCTGAGCCTCTTTCGGCACCACCCCCACCCCTGACCCCTCCCCACAAGGGGGAGGGGAAGGTGCCAAGCATCCCAAGACGTTGGAGAGCGACCAAGCGGCGCAGCATCATCCCGGCCTCACGCCGCATCGGTGCGCCGGCCGCGGGCGGCGAGCGCGCGGTCGTTCTCGAAATCGAGCATCAGGCGGACCCAGTCGCCCTCGGCCTCCGGCTCGGCTTGGGGCACGGTCCGGGCCTCGGCCTGGACATGCGGCTGCGGGGCCACGTGTGGCTGGGGCTGGACGTCGGCCTGGATTCGGGGACGCACCGGAAGCGTCGGCCGCGTCCGCGGCGCGAGTGGCAGGTCGACCGGCGGCGATGGGGGAGCGACGGGGGCAGGCTCGTCGTAGACCGGGGCGGTCTCAGGCGCCTCGACACGGACGGGCCGCGGAGCCTCGCCGGCGAATGCGGTGCGCAGGGCGCGGACCGGCTCGGCGAGGCCCCACCAGACGAATTGCAGCGTGCCGGTGAACAGGTCCTTGTGGCGGCGCCGGCGCAGCTGGAACCGGCGCATCGCCTCGGCATCGCCATACATCAGGCCGGCGAGCGCGACGTAATCCTGGGGGCGCAGGGTTCCGAAGGCGAGGCGGCCCACCGCGTCGGCGCCCGACCGGGTCACCGGGCCGAGCACCACCGGCAGCGCTCCGGCGGGACGCGCACCCGCCACCGGCACCACCGTGAGCGTGCCGGGGACCGGGCGGTGGCCGGCGCCCGGGGCGAGGAACGCCGCCGGCATCCGCACCGTGCAGGCCTCCGCCGAGACCCGCTCGATCGCCACGTCGACGGCCCGGCCCGCGAGGGTGAGCTGGCCGCGGCGGGCGATCGCGAGCGAGGGCGTGCGCTCGAGCTGCCGGCGCTCGGCGCAGACCCCGAGCGCCGCCCCGGCGGTGAGCAGGTTGAACAGGTTCCACAGGCCGACGACCAGCATCAGGTTGGTCACGCCGGGCTCGAAGGCGTAGCGCCAGGCCGCGACGAGGCAGCCGGTGAGCAGCAGGCCGTAGACGGCGAAGAACGGCAGCGACAACGCCGACAGGTGGTCGTGGTCGAGGGTCGCGCCCTTGCTGGTGACGTTGAAGGTGGGCTTGCGCGGCGACCAGATCACCGAGACGATCGCCTTCGACAGGTACAAGCCCTGGACGTATTCGTACAATTCGGAGACGAACGGCCAGCGGAACTTGCCGTAGACGTAGTTCTGCATCATCAGGTTGATGACGATGTAGGTCGCCGTGTAGGCGATCGACTCGTCGACGCTGGCGACGAAGATCTTGAGATCGAAGAAGATATGGAGCAGCGGCGCGAACATGAAGACGAGCCGCGGCACGGGAAAGAACCAGAACGTCATGCTCGACAGGTAGGCGAGCTTCTGGATCGGCTTGAGGCCGCGCTGCAGCGCCGGATTCTTGAGGAGCAGGATCTGGAACATGCCCTGGCACCAGCGCGAGCGCTGGCCGATGAAGTCGGCGAGCGTGTCGGGCTGGAGGCCGGCGATCAGCGGCTTGTCGACATAGGCGCTGGTCCAGCCGCGGGAATGCAGCTCGAAGGCGGTCTCGCAATCCTCCGTGATGGTGATGCCGGCAAATCCCCCGGCCTCGTCGAGGGCTTGCCGGCGCAGGAGCGCCGCCGAGCCGCAGAAGAACGAGCCGTTCCACTTGTCGAGCCCGGCCTGGGTCACCGCGTAGAACATCTCGTTCTCGGACGGCATCCGCTCGAAGGTCCTGAGGTTCCGCTCGATCGGATCGGGATTCAGGAAGGCGTGCGGGGTCTGGACCAGGAAGAGCTTCGGGTCCTCGGCAAAGTAGCCGACGGTCTCGGCCAGCAGCGAGCGGAACGGCACGTGGTCGGCGTCGAGCACCAGCACCAGATCGCCGGTGGCGGAGGCCAGACCGTTGTTGAGGTTGCCGGCCTTGGCGTGCTCGTTGCGGGCCCGCGTCAGGTAGCGCGCGTCGAGGTCACGGCAGAGCGCCTGCAATTCGGACCGCCGGGCCTTCGCGGCCGCGGCCTTCTCGAGGTCCGGGTCGGCGCATTTCTGGTCGGTGCCGCCGTCGTCGAGGAGCCAGACGGTCAGCTTCTCGGGCGGGTAGTTCATCTGGCGTGCGGCGGCCAGCGTCATCGCCAGGATCTCGGCATCCTCGTTGTAGCTCGGCACGAAGACGTCGACGAACGGCAGGTCGGACGCCGGCACGGCGGCGGGCGGGCGGCGACGCAGGGGCTCGGCGTTGATGATCAGGCTGACGAACAGGATGAAGACGCAGTAGAGTTCGCACAGCAGCAGCAGCAGGCCGAAGCCGAAGCTGACCGGATCGCCCGGCGAGGGCAGCGTATCGGTCACCCGCCACAAGATGTAGCGGAGCACCACCAGGCTGCCCATCGCCAGGAAGACGAAGCGCGTCCGCGGCCCGTCGAGGGCGAGCCAGAGCACGGCCATCGCCGCCATGGCGGCGAGGCTCATCGCGAGCTGGTTCTGGGTGCCGACGGGCTGGCTCAAGAGGGCGAGGCCGGCGGCCGTCGTCCCCATCCAGGCCAGCCATCGCAACGCACGCACCACGCCCACCGCTCCAGAATCGCCGAAGAACCCCTACGCCATCAGATTATGTCCGTTTGTCGTTGCACGAAGCTGTTTTTTCCGCGCCGCACAAGCTGAACACGGCATGGTGCCGGCGCAAAATGCCACACTTGATCGCAAAGCCGCCCGCAACGGCGCCGAATCGCGCAATCTCTCGCTGTGAAATGCAATGATTTTCCTAGGAATATTTTTGTCATTCCATGCCGAAACGATCAGTCTTTCGGCAGTCCTGCCCGCGATGCGATCGGCCAGAGCCAGAGTTCTTCGCACCTCTGCAGGGTCATGACATGGCCCAGGCCGTCCGCTGCCCTGCGTCATCACGCGGCCGAGGATTGGCGGAGCCGGCGAGGAGCCGGCTTCCCTCGACGTCATCCCCGATCGCCGCAGCCACCGGGCACCCCGCTCCGCGACAGGACCGGGGCTCAGAAATTCGCCCGCGCCTCGATGCTCGAATAATAGCCGGAGCCCTGGACCCGGTCCTGGACGTACCCCGCCGCCAGCGACATCTGCACCGGCCCGAACTTCACGCCGGAGAGGTGGGCGCCGATCCGGTACTGGCGGAAGAAGTCGTCGCCGAGAAAAAGTGCCTCGGGGCCGATATAGACGCCGTCGGCGACCATGTAGCCGACGCGCAGGCGGGAGTAATAGGCGTTGAACTTGGTCGAGTAGGAGCCGTAGGCCGACACCATGGTACGGTCGGTGGGGTTGGCGTAGAAGTTGGCGGCGACCCGCAGGCCGATGCCGGTGCCGACCACCGGGTTGCCGGGATCGACGACCGAGAGCTGGTTGCTGCGCACGTTGAAGCCGATGAAGCCGGCGAGCGCCGCGTCGCGCCACACCCACTCGTAGCCGGCCATCGCCGAGCCTTCCTGCTGGTAGCCCGTCACCCGCGTGGCGACGGCCTGGCCCGGATAGGAATAGGTGCCAGCGATGGCCTCGACCCGCACCCGCGGGCCGCTCTGGCTCGGCGAGCCGGCGAGCGGCGCCGTCACGGTGATCGAGCCGAAGGCCGAGCTGTTGGAGGTGACGCTGGTCGAGCCGTCGACGGCGACCGCCCAGCTGTCGTCGACCGCCTGGGCCTGCGCGCCGGTATACCAATCGGCATCCGCGCCCGGCGCCCGGAGATCCGCCGCCCGGACGGGACCGGACGCGGCGAGCACGGCGAGGCCGGCGCCACCGACGAGATAGAGTGTTCGATACTGACTCGAGGCAATCAACGCCGCCTCCACACATGACACAGATACTCTGTGCACTGTTTTATGCGGAGGGACGGTTAAATTTCGCTTGCCTGCGCCGATCATCGTATCGGCAAATTTTACCGATCAGGCAGACGCTCCGTCAGCCCCCGGGCCGCCGGGAGATCAGGCGGCGCGGGCGGCGAGCACGGCGGCGAGGTCCTCGCGGCGAAACGGCTTGTCGAGCTGGAGGAAGCGGCGGGCGGCGGCGGGCAGCTGGCCGTGCGGGCTCGCCAGGATGACGCGGAGATCCGGATGGCGCTCGACGACGGTGGCGGCGAGCTGGAGGCCGGTCATCGCCGGCATCGCCTGGTCGGCGATCATCGCGTCGAAGGCGGCGTCGCGGCCCAGGAGTTCGAGGGCGTGCTCGCCGGAGGCCGCCTGGACCACGTCGTGGCCGAGCTCGGCCAGAGCCTCGACGAGGCTGGCGCGCACCAGGCTGTCGCTCTCGACGAGCAGGATGCGCAAGGCGGCCTGCGGCGGCGGACCGGCAATGGCATTCAGAGGGGAGGCGGCGGTGCGCGCTCCCGCGGGGCGCTCTTGCGAGGGACGGTCTTGCAAGGGACGGTCTTGCGCGGGACGCTCTTCCGCGCGTAGCCACGCCTCGGCGAGGAACGCCTCCTCGCCGCTTCCGTCGCTCATGACGCGCCAGCCGCAGCCGCTCGCGCGCAGCAACCGCCCCACGGTCTCGAGGGCCTGGATCTGAGACGACCGACCTGCCGGCCGCGCCGCGGCATCGGCCGGCCGGCGCCCGCTGGCGAACAGTACCCGCAGGGCCGGCCCCTCCGGCATGCCGGCGACCGGCGGCGCATCGGCCGGGTGCTCGGCCGCCCCGATCGCGAAGCCGTGCAGGCCGAGGTCGCGGACGTGGAAGGCGAGGTTGAGGAGCACCAGCTCGACCAGACGCTCGCCGCAAGCCGCCGGCGGCAGGCCACCGGGGATGCGGGTGACGACCGGCGCGTCGCGCAGGACGTTGGCCTGGAGGAAGGGCAGGAAGGCGGCCACGGTCGCGGCGAGGTCGGACGAGGCCAGTTCCGCCGGGGGCTGATCCGCGGCCAGTTCGCCGCCGCGCACCAGGCCGAGCAGGCGCCGGGTCAGCGCCGCCCCGCGCTGGGCGCCCGCGAGCGCCGCGTCGGTCAGGGCGACTTGTCGCGGATCGAGGCCGGTCTGGCGCCGCAAGACCCCGAGATTGATCAGCACCACCGTGAGCACGTCGTTGAAGTCGTGGACGATGCCGTCGGTGACCCGGCGCAGGACGAGGTTGCGCCGCCGCTCGTTGGCGCCGGCCGGGGTGTCGGCGGCCTCGCCCGCGCGGATCGTCCGGCTGAGGGCGTGGATGCGGGTGCGGCCGGCATCGTCGCGGCCGCGCAGGAACCGCAGCAGCAGGCGGCCGTCGGAGTCCGGCACCGGCCCGCGCATCCGCATGACCACGTCGTGGGGCCCGTCGGCCCCGAGCGCCGCCGCGAGCGCGAGGTCGAGGAGGGGGCGGTCGATCGGCTCGAACCGGGCGGCGAGGTCGGTGAGCGTCGCGACGCGGTCGGCCCCCGCCAGGGCGCCGGTCCCGTCGAGATCCGACCACACCACCTGCCGGGTCTCGGGGTCGATCTCCCAGCAGGTCCAGCCCGACATCGTCTCGAAGGTGTGCAGCCGGCCCCGGACGCGATCGAGGCCGGTCCCGGCCCCGGCGAGCCGGGCGTCGACGCTCTGGGCCCGGTCGCGGACGCTGCCGGCGATCGCCGCGATCTCGCGCACCCGCGAGACCGGCGCCTCGTCCGCGTCGCCGGCCGGGTCGGTCCCCTCGGCGAGGCGGCGCAGCCGCGCCGAGACGCGCCCGCCGAGGGCGTAGCCGAGGCCGCCGGCGCCGATCACCAGGGCGAGGCCGAGGGCGATCAGGCGCGGGTCCGGGCCGGCCGCGGGCGTGAGCGGAAGCCCGGGGGCGGAGGCGGTGACGAGCCAGCCGGGACTGGCGATGTCGCGGCTGCCGCGGGTGGGCGCCGCCTCGTGCGGCCGGGGATCGTCCGCGGCCGGCAGCGCGCCGACCAGCGCCCGCCCGTCGGCGCCCGCCACCGCGAAGCGGATCCCGTCGCCCGCCGCCAGCGCCCGGCGGACCCGCTCGCCGATCTCGTCGAAATAGCCCGGCGCGGCCCGGAGCACGATCCGGTCCGACCGGCCGGGGAGGCCGAGTGCCAGGGTCAGGGCGAAGGGCGCGTCGATGGGGCCGGCCGCCACCGCGACCTGCGCGTTGCGGGCGAGCGCGCGGTCTCCCTGCGTCCCGCCGGGACCGCCGGCGGCGCGCAGGGTCCCGTCGGGGGCGACGAGCGCGGCGGCCCGGTAGCGCGGATTGAGGGCGAGCCAATCCTGCAACCGGCCAGAGCGCCAGGCATCGGACAGGGTGGAATCGTCGAGGCGCAGGAGCAGGGCGGCGTTGCGGGCGTCGTTGATCGAGGCGCTGAGCTCCTCGTCGAGCGCGTCGGCATAGGCGCGCGCCGCCTGGACGAGATTCTGCGCGATGGCGGGCCGCTCGGTCGCGGCGTGGCGCGAGGTCCCGGAGAGTGCGCCGCCGAACCAGGCCAGCCCGAAGGCGGCGGCCGCCACCGAGGCGAGCTGGGCCGCGTTCAGCACCTTGAGCGAGATCCGGACCGAGTCCAGCATGAACGGGTTCCACGGCGCCCCGCGCGGGCCGGCTCGGAATCGGCAAGGGCGCCCTGCAACCTGGGACGATTTATGCTTAAGACGGAGTTAACGAGGCCGGTCGGGGAACGGCTGGTCTACGCCTCCGGCTCCGCCCCCGTCCGCCGCCCCCAGCATGAACCAGACCAGGGCCGCGGTCTTGATCGAGAACGGCGAGTCGCTGATGACGAGGAGCAGGCAGAGATAGACCGCCATGGCGCAGCGCAGGCGCCAGCCATCCGGGTTGCGGGCCGGCATCAGAACGAACAGGCCCCAGGCCACCAGCGCGCCCGCCACCCCGATCTGGGTCAGGGCGTAGGCGTAGCCGGAATCCGACAGGAACAGCTTGTCGGGCAGGATGCCCCACACGCCTTCCGGCGGCAGCGAGGTGACGAGCAGGGCGGCCCAGAGCAGGCGGCCGGCCATGTCGTTCTGCCAGGTCACCTGCATGCTCTCGAAGCCGTAGACCGTGAGGCCGAGCAGGATCGTGAAGGGCAGGGCGAACCAGAGCAGGCGCGGCAGCCGGTAGGCCACCAGCATCGCCCCGGCGATCGCGACGCAGACGTAAGCACCGAAGCGGGCATCGGCCAGGATGATGGTCAGCGCCGCGCAGAGGAACAGCCAGGCCCGGCCCCGCATGGTGCGGCGGTAAAGCGCCCAGGAGAACAGCACGGCGCCGAAATTGCCGGCCGAGACCGGCTCGAGGAAGACCGACGAGACCCGGTGCGGCCCGAGGAAGGGCAGGATGGTGCGCGAATCCGGCCGGATGCCGCTGGTGAACAGCGAGCCGGTCATCTCGTTGATCTCGGAAGGAGACATGCTGCCGCGGGCCACGTAGTAGCGCACGATGTTGAAGTATTGCTGGTAGGTGTCGAACAGGCAATACTCGAACAGGCCCATCACCACCACGATGACGCCGCTCGCCAGCACCGCCCGGTCGGCGCTGCGCAGGTCGGGCGAGCGGACCCCGAGATTGTAGAACACCACCGGGATCAGGAAGTCGCGGATGCCCTTGACGTCGGGTGAGCCGCGCAGGGCCACCAGCAGCAGCCCGTAGGTGACGAGCCCGGCGAGGATCAGCCAGGGCCCGGGCCGCTCGTCGAGGGCAAAGCCGAGGGTGAGCGCGATGATCGCCACCTCGGCCCCCATGACGGTGCCGCCGGAGACCGGGAAGCCGGCGGTGTTGAGGAAGCACAGGGCGGCGTTGAAGACCAGCGCGCCGATCAGCACGGCGAGGGCCGCCCGCCCCTGGTAGGGCGCGCGCCAGTCGGCGGCGGACCCGACGGCGGATCCGGCGGCGGCGGGGCTCACGCCGCCCGCACCTGGCCGGCCCCTTGGCCAGCCCCTTGGCCGGCCACCGGCCGCGCCGGTGCCGGCCGGCGGAAGCGCGAGACCCGCCGCCCCTCGACCGTGACGAGGCCGAAGAGCCCCTGCGCCCGGAAGCGGCCGGCGCCGTCGAGGGTCTCGAGCAGGCGCTCCAGGCGGGTGCGGGTCATCCGGCCGGGGGCGACGACGAGGAGGATCGCGTCCGAGGTCTCGGGGATCGACAGCCAGCCGTCGCCGCGGGACAGATCCCGCTCCGCCACGATGATCTCGGGCCGGGTCATCCGCTCCGGCCCGCGGACGGGATCGCGGACCGCGAGCTGGCCGCGCACCGGCGCGTCGCTGCGCGGACCGTCGCCGAAGCCGAGGCGGGCATGGGCCTGCTCGGGCACCAGCAGGGCCGGCTCGCCGAGGCGGATCAGCAGGTCGGTGAGGATTTCCGCCGCGTGCAGGCGCTCGGGCGCGAGTCCGTCGGACGCCACGGTGACCACCACCGACTGGCCGCGGCCGGCGAAGCGGTGGCGCAACTCGCGCGCCGCGGTGACCAGGGCCTCCTCGGCGCTGGTGCCGCGCCCGGCCCGGCGCGGCCGCTGCAGGCGGGCCCAGACCGGCGCGGCGGCGCCGAAGCCGGCCACCGTGGTGATGTTGCCGCGCCAGACGTCGTAGAGGAAGCCGAGGATCAGCCCGAGCACGGCGCCGAACAGGCCGGCGGCCACCACCACGATCGGCGCCGGGGTGTCCGAGGGCTTGAGCGGCGGGGTGGCGCGCGAGACGATCTGCGAGTTGCTCGGGTTGATCGAGAGCTGCTGCTCCAGGTCCTTGGTCCGGTCGAGGACGAGGTTGTAGGTGCGCCGGATCGCCTCCGCCTCGCTCTCGAGCTGGCGCAGGCGGATGCCCTCCTGGTTGCTGCTGGTCTGGTTCTGGATCAGCCGCTCGGCGCGGGCGCGCAGCTGGCGCAAGGATTCCTCGGCCCGGCGCTGGTCCTCGTCGATGGTGCGGCGGATCCGGTCGGCCTCCGCGGCGATCAGCCGGGCGGTCGCGGCGCGCTGGGCGGCGAGCGCGATCATCTGCGGGTGGCTCGGCCCGAGGCTGCGCGACTGCGTCGCGATCTCCTGGAGCGTCTGGGCGTACTGGGTGCGCAGCGAGACCATCACCGCGGAGGTGTCGGCCTCCGGCACCGCCTGGACCTGGCCGTCCGGCACGCGAAGCTGGCGCACCACCTCGCGCCGGGCCGAGAGCCGGGACAGGTTGGTCTCGGCGGCGGTGATCTGGGTGTAGAGGTCCTTGAGCTGCTGCGACACCAGGAGCCCGGCATCGCCCGATCCGATCAGGCCCTTCTCGGCCCGGTAGCGCTCCACCGCCACGTCGGCCCGGTTGAGCTGGGCGCGCAGGTCTCCGGCCTGGGTCAGGAGCGCTTCGTTCGCCCGGCGCACCGCCGAGACCCGGTCGCGGGCGCCGGTCTCGAAGAACTGCGCCGCGACGGTATTGGCGATCTCCGCCGCGCGCCGCGCATCCGGATAGGCGACGGTGAGCTGGAAGTTGAACGAGTTCTCGACCCGGCGCACCACGATGCGCTTGCGCAGGGCCTCG